>JAPLRW010000293.1 GCA_026398935.1 Methylococcales bacterium | reverse complement strand
TTATTATTATAACTAATTTGCAACAACCCGTAAAAATCAAACAGGCCATTACCATTAGCGTTGTGCAAAACTATACCACGAAATCTATTATTAGCCACGGCATACGTCTTTCAAAAAAAACACCTTACCAGAATAAAAACGCATACAAACAGGCAGTTGTAGACATTTAAAAACGCCACAGCACATCGATAACCGCCCTCATACCGCCATTTCAATGCACACAACACACCGCAACGGCGTATCACGTTCACACGCTAGCGAAGCCACCACCCGCAATAACATCACGCTAAATCAGTAACCCTAAACAGCTATCGACCAGCGTTCTATCTTACTCCTTCACATTAGTATATGCAGCTTTTTTAATACAGCAATTATCCCTTTAGCAATACGTATCAGTATCTCTACATCTGCCCTAATCATTCAGTATTGTTGAATAAATCGGCGTTTAATTATCGATTGGGTCAATCCGGGATTTTAAAATTTCAGATCCATAACCATGTATTAAAAATTCAGCGAGAGAATTTACCATACCATTGAAACGGCGCGTTATAAAAGCGAACAACGGGTAAGAAGGGATGCGGTATCGTGGTAACTTTACAATAGACTCTAGCACTCAGTCAGTGTGTAGTTGTCGGGTTACACAAAACGGATAACATCCCTCAAAAGGATGTTATCCATGCAAGCTGCGTGATCAGCTACTCACGCGTAACGTTCTGACTTTTAAATAATTTAATACCCACGCTAATCCATGTAATACCGGGGCGGCGGACGTCATGGCGACAGCGTCAACCAAACAGTACCACGCTGCCACGCCACTGGGCGGGTTGCCTTGCGGCAAACTCAATACCGGATCAATCGGCGCCCATGTCCACGTCCCTAACGCAGTACCAATTAACTCTAACCAAGTGGTAATAAAAAAAGCCGCTAAATACACCATTGGCGAGCGACCTTTAAATAAATACCCCAAAAACACACAAAATAATAATGCCCCAACCGAATCGCCTTGCGCGGCAAAACCACTGATTACCCAAACCGACCAAACGCCGCAGACCAAGACCACGAAAGTCGCAATTTGCCGTGCACAGTTTAAAAAGAAACCCGAACGCCCCAAAGCAACCGCCGTTAAATACACTAATCCATGCCCAGGCGGAACATAGGCAGGAACGTTACTAAAGCGGTAAGTGTATCCGCCCATATAAACCGACGCAAAATGCTCACCAATGGTTGCAAAAGCCACCGCGATTAAGACCTGCATACGGACATATTTACATTCGCCCAATAGCCAACCCAGTAAAAACACCCAGCCACAAACACCTAATGCATTTTGTTTTTCAATACTGGCATTAGCATCACTGACCAAGCACACCGCGACACAAAAAAACGTAAACACAGCAATATAATAATCACGTTTATTATGTACAGCCTGGCAATTAACTTCTGGAAAATGACGTAACATTCAACACCCTCTTAACTCTCAAATAATACTGCGTTATATTTTTATTAACACCACAGGAAAGCACGCTTAACTTAGGCTCACTGCTCTGCAAAACAGCCGCTATAGCTTATGCATGACCCGCGAAAAGCAAAGCAACGGCAACAGCGGGGGCACAATCAGCACCGCTCAAACTATCCCCGCATTGCGCGGATACTACGGGCATTAAATCATCAAAATCACGGTACGCGTAGCCTAACTGCTGCGCTAATTGTCGCACTAAAAAGCGCCCTACCCCAGCCCCCACAAAACAACTTTGCGCCGGGAGTACACTGCGGGATAACTGCCGTGTAACGCCCGTTTCAATCAGGCGCAGTTGTTGCCCACGCAGGTAACGTGCAAATTGCTGCCACATACCCCATTCTTCAGCGCGAAAATCATAGCCGGTTAAACGCGATAAACGTCTGGCACTCGCCTCCGGGGTTTTTTCCGCCCCATCAGCCGTCGCGGTTTGATCATGCGCTTCTTGCAACTCACCCGTCACACGGTAAACATCCGCCATCGTGGCGAAATATTCCGCCATTAAACCTTGTTGCTGACCGTTAAAAAAGGCCTGCTGTGCGACCGCCATCACCGCCGTGCGAATAATGCCGGTATACACCAATTCACCGGAAACCAAACGCTGATAGTCACTGAAACCTATCGCCTGTACGCTGGCGTCTTTAAACAGCAAAATATCCGTGGTGGTACTACCAATATCAATCAACAATCCGTGGGCTTCTTGCTGTGCCACATAACGCGCGGTCGCTAACCAATTCGCTGACGCAACCGCCGTCGTATACTCAAGCGTCACCTGCTCCGGCGTTAAAAAGCCCGCGGAACCTGCAAAAATATGCAAGGAGTGCGCGGGTAATAAACGCGCCATCGCGGCTATAATTTCCTGTACGCCCTCTTCCCGACTGGCGAATAAATCCACCAACTCACCGGTCATAGTCATGACGTGCCGCACATCGGTAACGGGTAAGGCTGCCATCACCGCGGTTACCGCTTGGTTTAATTGCTCCAAACCTTGCCATAACGGACACGCTTGCAGATACACCTGCTGTACGCCGCCATGGGCATTCAGCAACGCCGCCTTAACATGCGCGCCGCCAATATCCCAGCCGACAATAATCTCTTGCATACCCTAAATCCCCTAAACCAACGTTACCGTCACCTGCTGATTACAGACGGGCTGTATAGCTGGCGCGTGCTGTCCCAGTTGTAAAACCAGCTCGACAACATTTAAGCCCAGCGCCCGATGCAGCCCGGCATACGAACTGGTTAGACGCGGATTAATCTCCACCAGCCACGGCTCGGCGGCATCCTCTGCTATACCCTCTGGCATTTGTATAAAATCAATCCCGACATAGCCGTGCAGCCCCGGAATCGCTTGGGCAATCGCAGTAACTAACGCCTGCTGCGCGGACGTTATCGGCTGTGTATTTACCTGACACGCCAGCAATGTGAAATATCGCTCTTGCAGCGTAAGCCGCTGCTCATTCACGCATAAAACCCAGCCCTGCCCTTGATAAAACAAGCAGGATAAACTCATCGCCTGCCCTGCGATATAGGGTTGAATAATAAATTGCTGCAAATCATCAATCTTAGCCAACGTCGCCGCAAACTCTGCGGCACTGTCAACGCGCCACGTTGAGGTACACCCCGCGCCATCAATCGGTTTAATCACCCAGCACCCAGACTGATAAACCGTGTGATCGTGCAATAAAGCCGTGTGAATACTCGCAATGCCGCTCGCTTGCAAGTGCTGAAACGTACGGTATTTATTGGCCGTTAATGCCACGGCTATTGAGGACGAACTTAATAACCGCTTTCCTGCTGCTTCAACCTGCTCAGTCAATCCCTGTAAAATACCAGAAAACTCCGGCGCAATCAGCCAAACCGCATCAACGGCGTCTAACGCTTGCTGGAATACCTGATGAACATCCGTAACCGCACCGACTGGCATAGGCGTAATAGCATACGCATCTGCAATGTGCAGGCAACGCCAGTCCAGCAACACCGACAACGACAGCGCATCCATTCGACGACAATCATCCAGTAATGCCCGCAGCATTAACTCACCTTCGGCGAACAGTGAGGCAGGTAAAGCCTCGCGACTAAATCCCCCGCCAGTAATGTATTCAAAAATGAGTATTTTCAATGGCGGAAGGAGGTTTATTCATGTATTTTAAAATTG
>JAPLRW010000068.1 GCA_026398935.1 Methylococcales bacterium | reverse complement strand
TTCATAGCCATTGTAATAGTCTACCTGTACTTCATTAGTAAATTGGATGCCATTCCAAATAGGTACATGGAAACCGGTACGGCTTCTGATGAACAAATCGCTGTTTTCAATGCCGAATACACCTTCGTGGTTATGGAATAGTTGTACCGCACGGTTGAGGATGAACTGGTCGTAATTTATAAACCAACGGCCTGCTATGCCGGTTTTATCGGTCAGTGGATCGCAAGCCTTGGGGTTGTTAGCCAGTTTCGCGCCACAGTATAGCGTAGTGTCATAAAAATTAGTGCTGACGTAGTCTGGGCCTGCCTCAAAGGATAGGTTCAGATCTTTAGAGCTAAAAAACTCATAACCGGCACCTGCACCGAATGCAGAACGCAGTTGGATGTCTTGCAGGCGGTCATTGGTGAATAAGCCATGTGCGTAGCCGTACCATTGATTGTTAAAAAAATGTGAGTAAGTGCCAAATACTTGGAAGTTACGGGCATTCAGTGTGCTTTTTGTTGCGTCCGTTGCTGTATTGTCTGAGTAATTATACAGGCCACCGAAGGCGACTTTATCATCGCGGCCACGTAAAGCAATGTTGGCATCGCCATGATAGGCTTGGCGGTTGGTGTTACCGTCAGATAAGCCACCGCCAGCGTTCGCTGAACCACTGAAAAACTGTTTATTGATTTCGGTGATATTGGCTAATGGAATGGGTTGGGTATTGTATACACCATTGCTTTTTAGCGTCATCGTGCCATCTGCGGCGGTATCAGCAATACCTGTTAATTCTTGTTTGTCTTTAAGAATAATCGTCATGGGTTTGCTGGAGTTTAACGTTTGCACCGCCGTCCACTTGATTACCACTTTATCAGCATAATCCGTTTTCATTTCCAGTGATTCGCCAGATTTACTAATAACTGTACCGGAAATTTTATCACCGTTTTTGAGCAAGACTTCATCGGCATGCACGGAGAATGCGCAGAGTGCTAATGTGGCAAACTGTAATGATTTTTTCTGGATCATACTTTTCCTTTCCTTGTATCAATTTTTCAATGAGGTAGACGCCATACGTTATGGCGCCTATGGGTCTTCAATAAAGTGTGCTTGGGTTGAAGCTATCCTGTCATTTGCTAATGCACAACAGAATGTTGTATAAATTACAACAATGAACCTGAACTGAGCATGAATAGTGCGAAAGGTGTCTGTCTACAGGCATTTCTTTGAGTAGAGTGGCGTACTATTAATCACGCTCGTTGTGTAAAAATGAGCAAGGTGAAGATTGTGCTGATGCTACTATCGCTAAGGGCTATTTTTCATGGGTTGAAGTGCAAGAAGTGTGTCAAAATAGCGGCGAACTTAACCCCACGATACGGGATTCTATGAAAATTGCAGTTTTATCGCGAAATCCAAAATTATATTCAACACGACGATTAGTTGAAGCCGCAGAAGCACGTGGTCACGATGTAAGGGTGTTAGATGTATTGCGATGTTATATGAACATTACCTCACATAATCCCAGTATCCATTATAAAGGTGAAGAGTTAAAAGGCTTTGATATTGTGATTCCGCGCATTGGTGCGTCAGTAACCTTTTACGGTACGGCTGTTTTGCGTCAATTTGAAATGATGAATGTGTTTCCTCTGAATGAATCGGTAGCTATTTCGCGTTCACGGGATAAATTACGCTCTACACAACTTTTGGCGCGTAAAGGGATTGGTTTGCCTGTAACTGGTTTTGCGAATAACCCGGATGATATTGAAGATCTATTGGCGGAGGTCGGTGGCGCGCCGTTAGTGATTAAATTGTTGGAAGGTACGCAAGGTATTGGCGTAGTATTGGCAGAGACACAGAAAGCGGCTGAGAGTGTTATCCAGGCGTTTATGGGGCTTAAAGCGAATATTATGGTGCAAGAATTTATCAAGGAAGCGGGTGGCAGTGATATTCGCTGTTTTGTTATCGGGGATAAGGTTGTATCTGCAATGAAGCGCCAAGG
>JAPLRW010000168.1 GCA_026398935.1 Methylococcales bacterium | reverse complement strand
GCTTACCCTCTTGCTGTAAGCCAGACAGTGTTTCCAGAGCGGTATCAAGCGCCTCTTCATCCAGCGTACCAAAGCCTTCATCTAAAAACAGGGAATCAACCCTAACGTTCCTGCTGGCCATGTGCGATAAGCCCAGTGCCAGCGCGAGACTGACAATAAAACTTTCACCACCGGAAAGATTTTTAGTCGACCGGATTTCACCCGCCTGATAGTTATCAACAACGTTAAGTTCCAGCGGTTGCTTGTCATCGCGCAGTAATAGATAACGAGCAGACATTTTTTGCGGTGTAGTTACCACCAACAGAATATTGTTCCATAAGTAAATTATTCAAAATCCATTCTAAATTTAGTAAAACCAATACCCCACAAAAATACGCTAATTAAGCTATATTCATACAAATGGCTGCGTGGTTTTTGACAATCAAGTACTCGCCAAAACATTAAGAGGCTGAAATGTCCTCTGTCAATTTACAAGCTAACAGGAAAATATATACATGAAAGTAGTCATTCTTGCGGGTGGATTGGGTACTCGTATCAGCGAAGAATCTTTGATTCGCCCTAAGCCTATGATTGAAATTGGCGGCAAACCTCTCCTTTGGCATATCATGAAAACCTATTCTTTCCATGGCATTAACGAGTTCATCGTGTGTTGCGGTTATAAAGGTTATATCATCAAGGAATATTTCGCCAATTATTTTCTACATATGTCGGATGTAACGTTTGACATGGAAAAAAACCAAATGCAAGTGCATCAGCGTAATGCAGAGCCGTGGAAGGTGACGCTGGTAGATACGGGCGAAAAAACCATGACGGGTGGTCGTTTGAAGCGGGTGGAGAATTACATCAAGGATGAAGAGGCTTTTTGTTTAACATATGGTGATGGTGTCAGTGATGTCAACATCAGTCAGTTGATTGCTTTTCACCAAGCACAAAAAGTCAAAGCGACATTAACGTCGGTTCTTCCTCCCGCCCGTTTCGGTGCGCTTGATGTACAAGGTAATAAAGTTAATAGCTTTCGAGAAAAACCCCAAGGCGATGGTGCTATGATTAATGGCGGTTTCTTTGTGCTATCGCCGCAAGTCATTGATTACTTAGTCGATGATACCACTATTTGGGAGCGAGAACCGATGGAGCGCTTGGCAGAAGAAGGGTGTCTTGCGGCCTTTCACCATGCGGGTTTCTGGCAACCAATGGACACTTTACGAGACAAAATACACCTTGAAGAATTATGGCAATCCGGCAATGCACCGTGGAAGGTATGGCAGTGAATACGCTATTCTGGAAGGATAAGCGCGTCCTGCTGACGGGACACACGGGCTTTAAAGGCAGCTGGTTGTCACTCTGGTTGCAATCCATGGGTGCGCAAGTGGTAGGGTTTGCACTGGCTCCACCCAGTACACCCAGCCTATTTGAGGTCGCTGGCGTGGGTGACGGCATGTCCAGTATTATGGGTGACGTCCGTGATTTGCTGCGTTTACGTGCGGTGTTTGCTGAACACCAGCCGGAGATTGTGATTCACATGGCGGCACAAGCGCTGGTGCGCTATTCCTATATAGAGCCGGTAGAAACGTATTCTACCAATGTGATGGGTACAGTGAATTTGCTTGAAGCCGTGCGTAATACACACAGCGTAAAAGTAGTGGTGAATGTGACCAGTGATAAATGTTATGAAAATCGTGAATGGGCATGGGGCTATCGCGAGAATGAGGCAATGGGAGGCTATGACCCTTATAGTAACAGCAAAGGTTGTGCGGAACTGGTGACCGCGGCTTACCGCAATTCCTATTTTCACCCCTGTAACTATAAAGAACACGGCGTCGCGTTGGCTACTGGCCGAGCGGGTAACGTCATTGGTGGGGGTGATTGGGCGGAAGATAGGCTCATCCCAGACATCATGCAGGCCATCACGCAAGGTAAGCCGGTAGATATTCGTAACCCGCATGCTATACGCCCTTGGCAGCATGTGCTGGAACCATTGTCAGGTTATCTACGGCTAGCGGAAAAGCTTTATGAAGAGGGGCCGAGTTACGCGGAAGGCTGGAATTTTGGGCCAAATGACGCCGATGCGAAGCCCGTGCAATGGATTGTGGATAATTTAACCAGCGCTTGGGGTGAGGGAGCGAGTTGGGTAGTGGATGGCGGCAATCATCCACATGAGGCGCATTATCTGAAGTTAGATTGTTCCAAGGCCAAGGCTCGCCTAGACTGGCATCCGAGATGGTGCTTGGATGAAACGCTTGGTAAAATTGTGCATTGGCACAAACAGTATCAGCAGGGATCGAATATGAAAGCCGTCACCTTACAACAAATTGCGGACTATCAAATGAACAAAGTTTAAAAACTAACCCATTGTTCAATTAAAATCGGCCATAGTAATTATTGTTAATCGTGCAGGATAATTAATCCTGAACAACAATATAACGACAATGGCAACAGATTCGAGGCGACACCTGCTGATAGTATCGCTATGGCTAAAATGCAGGAACAGACTGACTTTTCTAAATATATTTTAGGATCGGCTGCAGAGGATGTCTGGAATGACCTGTGAAATAAGAGCAGCAATGAAGCATTGGTAACCTTTTGTATATCATGATTTTTAAATTGTTAAACTTGGATTAATCGAAGGAAATATTATGTTGGCACTGAGAAAGTTTGAAACAGTCGGTAGTAATGGAAAAGTTCAAATAGACATTCCACAAGAATTTGGCAGTAGGGTGGAAATACTGATTTTGCCTGTACATGATAACGTCGATTCGTCAGATACATCAGTCGATACCTATTTTTTGAGCAATGCATTTGAAGATGATTCTGAGGAAGACGCTATTTGGCAAAAATACATCACCGAGAAGAAAATATGATTGGCTCCATCTATATATGTCGAATTCCCTTTGTTGAAAAAAAAGGTTACAAATGTCGTCCGGTTTTGATTGTTTCAGAAGAAAACAGCAAGGGTGATTTGCTGGCAGTGGTGGGCACCAGTAAGGTTGGTCAATGGGAAGATGAATTTTATAAAATAGTTTTGGATAGTCCTGAGTTGGTTTCAGGGCATTTAGACGATGCAACAGTTTTCATTTGTAGCAAGGTAGTTACCGTTAATCGCGATATTTTTATTCAGAAACAGGCGGTGGTGGCTCCTGATGTTATGGAGAGGGTCATGAGATTGCTGTCGCGCCGCCAGACTGAATCCTTTTATGTCGGTGTGAAGAAGCCGCATGAAGCAGCACTTTTCGTGCCCGGAGAATCCGTAGTTCCGCCTTCTGGAAAAGTCATCGGTGCCGAAGAATTAGTCAACATGGTCGAAGCCTCGCTCGACGGCTGGTTAACCACGGGGCGTTTCAATGATGAATTTGAAAAACGCCTTGCCAAGTTCATTGGTGTGCGTAGCGTCCTGACGGTCAATTCTGGCTCTTCAGCTAACCTCGTCGCGTTTAGCGCTTTAACTTCGCCTAAATTGGGCGAACGTGCCATTAAGCCCGGCGATGAAGTCATTGGCGTGGCGGCAGGCTTCCCTACCACGGTTAACCCCATTCTCCAGTTTGGCGCAGTACCCGTATTTGTGGATGTAGATCCTAAAACGCACAATATTGATGCCAGTAAGATTGAGGCCGCTATCAGCCCAAAAACCAAGGCTATCATGCTGGCTCACTCACTGGGTAACCCCTTTAACCTTGATGAAGTGATGGCGCTGTGTAAAAAATACAATTTATGGTTAATAGAAGATTGTTGTGATGCGCTGGGCACGACGTATCGCGGCCAAATGGTCGGCACTTTCGGCGACATAGGCACGCTGAGTTTTTACCCTGCGCACCATATCACCATGGGCGAGGGCGGGGCGGTATTCACCAATAACCCCAAGCTAAAACAAATTGCGGAATCTTTCCGTGACTGGGGTCGCGACTGCTTCTGCGCTCCCGGTAAAGACAACAGCTGTGGAACTCGGTTTTGCTGGCAACTGGGCGAACTGCCTAAAGGCTACGATCACAAATATACCTACAGCCATCTAGGGTATAACTTGAAGATTACCGACATGCAGGCGGCGTGTGGACTGGCGCAACTGGATAAAGCACCACAATTTATTCAAGCGCGAAAAGATAACTTTGCTTACCTAAAAAACCGTCTAAAAAATTGCGAAGATTTTTTAACATTGCCTGAAGCAACAGAGCATTCCGACCCGTCCTGGTTTGGCTTTCCCATTACATTAAAAGAAAACTGTCCCGTTACGCGACTGGATCTGCTGACCTATCTGGATCAGCATAAAATTGGCACCCGCTTACTGTTTGCCGGAAACCTCACCCGTCAGCCATACATGATTGGCGCAAATTTCCGTATCAGTGGCGATTTGAGCAATACTGACAATGTAATGAATAATACCTTTTGGATCGGTGTGCAGCCTGCGCTCACATTAGAGATGCTTGAGTTTGCGGCTAGTAAGATTGAGAGCTACCTTGGTGTCAATGGTTGAATGGTACTTATAATGATGTCCCAAAATAAAACCTTTGATACCAAAGCGCTCCGTAAAACAGTATTGGATATGGCTTATGCGGGATCAACGGTTCATATTGGGTGTGCATTCTCGATTATTGAGCTTTTAGCGGTTTTATACCGGCACCATTTACGCTATCCCGGCAACGATCCACTGGCTGTGGGTCGTGATTATTTTGTACTGAGTAAAGGGCATGGCGTCATGGCGCAGTACGCATGCTTGCGTGAATTGGGCTGGCTTAAAGATGATGCGTTCTCGCATTATTTTGCTGATGGCAGTGATTTAAAAGGTTTATCCGATTCTCGCATTCCGGGCTTAGAAGTGACATCTGGTTCATTGGGTCATGGCTTTTCGGTGGCTGTTGGCTTGGCAATGGGTGTAAAGTTACGTAGCACCGATCAAAAAACCTATGCCTTGGTCGGTGATGGAGAAATCAATGAAGGCGCTATTTGGGAGGGCGCGCTTTTTGCTGCGCACCAAGAACTTAGTAATTTCATGGTGATTGTTGACGAAAATGGCTTTCAGGCTATGGGCAGTACACAAGACGTTCTGAAACTAGGTTCTATACAAGCTAAATTTGAAAGTTTTGGCTTCGAAGCAATAACCATTGATGGTCACGATGAGGCGGCTATTAATAACGCTATCATCCAGCTATGGGCAAGTAATTTAACCTCACCGAAAGCGCTCATTGCCAAAACGATTAAAGGGAAGGGCGTGTCTTTCATGGAAAACAACAATATTTGGCACTATACGCGACTTGATTCTGAAACTTACGCAAAAGCCTTGTCAGCAGTTGCCGGGGGTGAGTAATGAGAGCCGCTTTTTCAGACGCGCTAGTTGGCCTTGCAAAGGCTGATCCCAATATTTTACTGTTGACAGGCGATCACGGCTACGCCTTGTTCGATGATTTCCGCAGAGAGTGCCCCAAGCAATACATTAATGCTGGCATTGCTGAACAGAATATGGTCGGCATGGCGGCGGGATTGGCTAGGTGTGGCTTCAGGCCGTTTGTCTATGGATTAAGTGCCTTTATCCCAGTACGCGTTGTTGAGCAGATAAAACTTGATATAGCCCATGATAAGCTGCCTGTCATTTTGATTGGTGATGGTGCAGGATTTGTTTATAGCCATCTCGGTACCAGTCACCAATCGACCGAAGACATTGCATGTACGCGTGCGATACCTAATTTGTCGATTTACTCTCCAGCAGACCGTTTTGAAGTGACTGCGTGTATGGAAATGGCCTATCACTCTATGTCGGCGGTCTACTTGCGTATGGGAAAATCCGACAGAGGGGACGTGCATATTGCTGTGCCAATAATAAAAGCGGGGCATTTGTTGGAGATTAAACCTGGAAAAGTGGGCAGCATTGCCTTTATTGCTACAGGATCTTTGGTGCGAACTGCCATGGACATTGCATCGGGGTCTTACCCTGATGCTGTCGTTTGGAGTGCGCCCGTCATCAAACCGATTGATATGCAGCAAGTAGCAACTATCTGTAAACAACATCAGATAATTGTTGTGCTTGAAGAACACTCTGTATTGGGCGGACTGGGCTCAGCTATCGCCGAAATTGCAGCAGAATTTGCACCAGTGCGTATACTGCGAATTGGCGTTCAAGACCGATTCTCCCATTATTGCGGTACCTATGACTATTTACTGCAAGAACATGGCTTGGATCGTTTGGCAATTGCGCAGAGAATCGCCGATTTTCTCACTGTAGACTGAGCTGAAGCATGCGTATAGCTATTCTTGGTGCCACCAGCCAAATTGCCAAAGACCTTATATTGTCGTTCTCCACACACGGCATTCACGAGTTGGTACTGTTTGCACGACGCCCTGAAATTGTAGCGGCGTGGCAAGAAAAAGCTGACTTATTGGATCGATACGTTACCGCAGATTTCGCTGCTTTTAATCTGGATGATCACTACGATGCTATCCTAAATTTTGTGGGCGTAGGAGATCCCGCACAAGCGGCAGCGATGGGCGCTACGATTTTTGATGTGACGTTAAAATATGACGAAATAGCATTAAACTATGTGCGCCAGCATCCTCAATGTCGTTATATATTTTTGAGCAGCGGTGCTGCTTATGGTTCAAGTTTTGATGCTCCTGTCGACGTGAAAACCAATGCGGTTGTTGCCATTAATAACCTACAGCCACAGGACTGGTACGCTGTCGCCAAGCTACACGCTGAATGTCGCCATCGTTCATTATCACATTTACCCATTGTCGACATTCGGGTATTTAACTATTTCAGTCACACCCAAGATATTTCGGCACGCTTTTTAATAACGGATATATTGCGCGCTATTCACGATAAGACGGTGCTACAGACTTCATCAGCGTATATTGTGCGTGACTTTGTTCACCCCTCTGATTTTTATCGTTTAGTGACTGCTTTACTTGCATCCTCTGCGAACAATACCTCCGTGGATTGTTACAGTAAAGCCCCCATTGACAAGCCAACCTTATTGACTGCCATGCAAGAAAATTTTGGTTTACGCTATGAGATCAACGCCACAGCGGGTATTAATGCAACGGGTGGTAAACCATATTATTACTCTTTGAATACCCACGCCGCTGATTTTGGCTATGTGCCAAGCTTAACGTCCCTAGAGGGGATTTTAATTGAAACAAGAAAGCTTGCCACTTTCAATTCTGTAAAAAAATGACACCGCTACGCTGCACTTATCCGTTAAATCTAAGCCAATCCAACTAATTCTACTTTGTTAAATCAACATCACCCATCATGTAGAAAAAACCAATTGATTTTCAAAGGCATAATCAATTGATGCCTGTCTCCGCTGGTGTCGCTTTTCCATCTGCCGCAGTATTTCATCAGGATCAAGATCCCG
>JAPLRW010000125.1 GCA_026398935.1 Methylococcales bacterium | reverse complement strand
TTGGTTGGTTTTTGGGTGGAGACGCCATACGCGCGCCTCCCTATTGCTATCCATTACCGATTTTTATGGCGTAAATCTAAGGTAAAGGGGTATTCGTTACTTAATTCTTCAACGGGTGGTGCCATTGGTTGCTGGGTTGCCGGTGTCACGCCGAACGTGGCGTCGGAAGAGGGCGTTGACGTGATGAGCGGCGATCGAAGGATGGCCGCTGGGGTATGTCCGTAATCCCAGAATCGGGTGATACGGCGGGTTTCCGCTGCATAATCATTCACTGGGAAATCGTCATAGCTTCGCCCCCCCGGATGCGCCACATGGTAGGTACATCCCCCTACTGAATGACCGTTCCATGTATCAATAACATCAAAGACTAATGGCATATGGGGTGCAATGGTTGGATGTAGAGCTGATGGCGGTTGCCAGGCACGGTAGCGCACACCGGCAACATATTCGCCTTTGCGACCCGTATTGCGCATCGGTAGACGCCTGCCATTGCTGGTGATGATGTAGCGACCCTCCGTCATTCCGGTGACTTTGACCTGAATACGTTCTACCGAAGAATCCACATAACGTGCCGTGCCAGTGCTGCTGACTTCCTCGCCCAGTACGTGCCAAGGTTCAATAGCAAAACGCAATTCCATATCAACCCCTTCTACCAGCGTGTTGCCGTAACGGGGGAAACGAAATTCAAAAAAGGGCTCTAGCCAGTCCAGTTCAAAGTTAAAACCCGCACGTTGCAAGTCTTTAGTGACTTGTTGCAAGTCTTCCCGAACATAATGTGGCAACATAAAACGGTCATGCAGTTCCGTGCCCCAACGGACGAGGTCATGTTGATACGGCTCACGCCAGAACCAAGCAATCAGTGCGCGCAACAGTAAGTTTTGCACCAGCGACATGCGCGCATGCGGTGGCATTTCAAAGGATCTTAATTCTAAGATACCCAGACGCCCCGTAGAACTGTCCGGTGAATAGAGCTTATCAATGCAAAATTCAGAGCGATGTGTATTGCCGGTAATATCTGTAAGCAAATGCCGTAACAGGCGATCGACCAGCCAAGGCTCTGGGACTTCACCTGTGGGTATTTGTTGAAAAGCAATTTCCAGTTCATACAGCTTTTCATCGCGCCCTTCATCAATACGAGGCGCTTGGCTGGTAGGCCCGATAAACATGCCGGAAAATAAATAAGACAGCCCTGGATGGTGTTGCCAGTAGGTAATTAAGCTGCGCAGTAAATCGGGGCGGCGTAATATCGGGCTATCGATCGGTGTTTCCGCGCCTAAGGTGATATGGTTGCCGCCGCCTGTCCCGGTGTGGCGACCATCTTGCATAAATTTTTCGGTACCCAGGCGACTTTGCCGTGCTTGCTCATAGAGCAGGGTGGTTTTATCAACGATTTCTTGCCAGGTTTTGGACGGATGAATATTGACTTCAATAACCCCCGGATCAGGCGTTACCATAAGCCGCTCAACACGGTAATCACGCGGCGGCTCGTAGCCTTCCAATACGACTGGCAGGTTTAAATGCGCAGCCGTTGCTTCGATGGCTGCAATCAGCTCAAGGTAATGTTCCAGACATGTCAGCGGTGGCATAAATACATAAAGCCGTCCGTCGCGCACCTCAACGCCAAGCGCCGTGTGCGGTACATCAACCATTTCGGTTTGCTCGTCACCCACAGCTTGTTCGCTGACCTCTGGGTGCGTTTTGAGCTTTTTTTCAAAATAACTGTAACGGCGCGTGACTTCACCGTAATAATCCTCCAGTTCTGGGAGGTCATCAAACAAACTTTGTGGCTCTTGTGGGTCACGTTTATCGGGTGCAACCCACGGCAGGCTGGATAACGGTAAGCGCATGCCCATGGGGGAATTACCCGGAATCAGAAACATCTCCCCGCGTCGAAACGTCCATGGACCGCTTTTCCAGCATTGTAATGACCAATTCCACAAAATGGGTAACACAAAGCCGATGGGTTGACCTAAATCGCTATCCAATAATTTGGCTAAGGTTTGCCGTTCAATAGGGTCTTTTAAGTGACTGTTTAACGGATTAACATTGTCTGGCAACGTGCCTTCTTGCCAACAATAATAAAAACTGTCTTCAAAAGCAGGCGTGATGTGTCGTGGTTGCGCGCCTAAGCGCAAAGTGACTTGCGTAATAAACGCCTCTGCTTGAGTAATATCAATACCATAATGGCGATTAATATCGGCAAGTAAAGCAGGATTGCGCCAGACGGGTACATTATCTTTGCGCCAAAAAATGCCATACTGCCAGCGTGGCAAAGCCTCACCCGGATACCATTTACCTTGACCATAATGTAGCATTGCACCGGGTGCAAAGGTATCGCGTAAGCGCAAGGTTAAAATTTGCGCGCGCTCACGTTTATGCGCACCATCAGCGGCGGTATTCCATTCATCTCCTGCCATGTCATCGACTGAAACGAACGTCGGCTCGCCGCCCATGGTAAGACGGACATCGTTGTCTATTAAGTGTTGGTCGACTAAGTGCCCTAATGCATCAATGCGCGTCCATTGTTCATCGGTATAGGGTTTGGTTACGCGTGGATCTTCATGTAAACGGGTAACACTGTTGCTAAATTCAAAGTGTACTTCACAAGGATCAGTCGCGCCGGAAACCGGTGCAGCACTGGCAGGATCAGGTGTGCAGGCCAAGGGAATATGCCCTTCACCCGCAAGCAATCCGGAGGTAGGATCAAGTCCAATCCAGCCCGCGCCGGGTATATAAACTTCAGTCCAAGCATGTAAATCAGTGAAATCCTGCTCAGGGCCGGAAGGGCCATCCAATGATTTGAGATCGCTGGTTAATTGCACCAGATAGCCGGATACAAATCGAGCTGCCAGACCGAGTTTGCGTAATAGGTGTACCAATAGCCACGCAGAATCGCGGCACGAGCCACTGAGTTTGGTTAAGGTTTCCTCACAACTTTGAATGCCGACTTCCAAGCGAATGTTATAGCTTAAGCTGGTAAAAACCTTGCGATTAACCTCTACAATAAAGTCATTGATAGAACGTTCAGTCTTATCAAATTCAGCCACCCATTGCGTGAGTAAAGTGCTGTTTTCGGTTTGCTCCAAATACGGCTGTAGCTCTTTTTTAGTGAGTGCGTCGTACGCAAAGGGATAGCTTTGGGCGTAATCCTCAACAAAAAAATCAAACGGGTTTATGGTGGTTAATTCCGCAATAATTTCGACTTCTACGCTCAACTTTTGGCATTTTTCCGGGAAGACCACCCGTGCTAACAGGTTGCCGAACGGGTCTTGCTGCCAGTTTATAAAATGGTTAGCAGGTTCAATGCGTAAGGTATAGGCTTTGATGGGCGTCCTGCAATGTACGGCGGGGCGCAAGCGAAATATGTGCGGCGCTAAAGTGACCGTACGATCAAATTGATAAACTGTTTTGTGGCTGATAGCGACGCGTATGGTCATGGTATTTTTCCTATTGCACAGCGGTTAGGGTGGTTTATCCCAATCACACTTAACTATTATGATTACTTAACTTAAAAGCAATAAATACGCCAATTTTATAATTGCTTGTAAACACGCGGTATTTTGGCATGGGTAAGCAGAACTGTTGCTTAGGCAGATGCTTTTAAGTCCTGATCTGCACTCTGATGGTGCGTTTGTTTATTTCGTGCAACATAAACAGCCTTTTAAAAGGAATGTTGAGCGAGATTTTTTTTGCACGACAATGGGGGGTATTGACGCTATAAATGACTGTAATTGGTGCAAATACAGATAGTAGATATATTGAGCTATATCGGATTTGTTTGTAATATGTTGTTTTGTTAGCTATTTTTAGGTTTTTTAATAGCTGGCACAGTAAGTGCTGTTAGTTATTCAGTAGTTGATGTGATCCCTTCCTCCCTGTGGTACAACTGCTTTTTTATTAGAGCACCAGCGCATTACCTCCTCTCGGCAGGTAATGCGTTTTTTTTGTTATATACCCCTATTTTATTCTGGAGAATACATGCCAACAGTGACACTGATTAATGGCGATGGCATCGGTCCATCAATCATGAATGAAGCCCTCAAGGTTATCGCGGCTAGCGGCGTGAACATTACTTGGGAAGAAGTGGATGCTGGAATGGCGGCGTTTGAAAAACATGGCACACCGTTACCGGATGAAACGCTTGCCTCGTTTGATAAAACCCGTTTGGCATTCAAAGGGCCATTGACGACTGCGGTAGGCGGTACAGGCTTTAGAAGCATCAATGTTGCGTTACGGCAGAAATACGATCTGTACGCCAATGTCCGTCCGGCAAAAAGTTGGGCGGGGGTTAATACCCGTTATGAGGATGTTGATATTGTAATCGTGCGTGAAAATACCGAAGGTCTGTATGCCGGACTGGAACATTATCTGACGCCTAAAAAAGACATTGCGGAAAGTTTAGCGGTCGTGACCCGCGTTGCCTCAGAACGCATCATTGATTACGCTTTCCAATATGCGCGCGATAATAAACGCGCGAAAGTCACCGTATGTCACAAAGCCAATATTCTTAAATACACCCAAGGTTTATTCTTGGATGTCGCGCGTGAAATCGCACCGCGTTATCCTGATATTCAATACGATGAAAAAATCATTGATGCCGCGTGTATGCACATGGTTATGAACCCTAAACAGTTTGATGTCGTGGTGTGTACCAATATGTTTGGGGATATTTTATCGGATCTGACGGCTGGCTTAGTGGGCGGTTTAGGCTTAATACCCGGCGCTAACATTGGCGCAGATGCGGCTTTATTTGAAGCCGTGCATGGCAGCGCGCCGGACATCACCGGGAAAAACCTTGCCAATCCCACCGCCGTGATTATGGCGGGCATAATGCTGCTGCATCATATTGGTGAGCACAGTGCGGCGGATAACATACAAGCGGCTGTTGAAAAAGTCGTCAGTGACGGCGTGTATGTAACGCCTGACTTGAATCCCAATTCAATCGCAGGAACCATTGAAATGGGCGATGTGATTGTGCGGGAATTGCAAAAAGTGTAATTAAAAACGCGTTATCGCCACCACCCAATCGGAGTGGCGATAGCGCTGTCTAAATTATAGCGGTGATCCTGGGCCTATTTTCTGCTCAACACCCATGATTGCCTTATTTAAAATCGCCAGATTTTTTTCTTCGATAATTTGTAAGCCCATCACATAAAAAATAGGCATCCACAGCGGATTAATTAACAATCCCCCCAAAAAACTCTTCGCGGTACGCTTCAAATTTTTTAACGGGTTAAACGAATACCCCAATGAATCCGCCGGGTTTTCTTTAAAAACCGCGGCAATCGGGTGTAACAATGCCAACTCATGCCCATTCAGTTGCTGCATGGAGAACAAGAGCTTCTGTTCCATGCGGTGGTAATTTATACGCGCAACCGTCACTGAGATAACAAAGGTCAGAGCCATAAGTGGCAAAACCACTGTTGGCGGTGCAATGGGTGCAAACAAAGATGATGTCATCACCACGCCCAATCCCAACATCAAAACATCCTCACCTTGTTCCACATCACGATCAATACCTTTCACAATAGCGGGAACAGGGCGTTCAAACGCGTTATTAAGATAACTTTTTGTGTGTTTCATACGCTTCACCTTCGGCTAAATATTTTCCCTATCGTCTTGGTACGGTGCCACCTGATTAAACGGCTCAGCACTGCAAGCAGCAAACAGGGAAAAAAGCTACCTGAATAGTCGAGCATTTAGTGATACGTCGATCAGTGACACTATTAGTTTACTCGGCATTTTCTATTACGCAACTGGCTGGCTGATCGTCCGTCTATGCCTACTTACCACGGCAGAGGCGTGCCGTCGTATTTAAAAAAGCCACCACTTTGCGCGGGTGAAAATGCCGCAATAACCTGCCGCATACCCGCAACGCTTTCCGGTGCTTCAATCGGCGCATTACTGCCGCCCATATCGGTTTTAACCCAGCCCGGATGCAAGAGCAGAATGCCAACGCCCTGCGCCTTAATATCCAGCGCAACCGACTTCATCGCCGCGTTTAGCGCTGCTTTACTGGAGCGATACACAATACTGCCGCCACTGCTGTTGTCAGCAATACTGCCCATTAAACTGCTAATCGACGCCAGCACTTTTTTATCTCCCCGCAGGAGATGCGGTAAAAAGGCTTCGGCCATTTTTACCGGCGCTTGCACATTGATAAGCAGTGTCTTAGTCCAGTCTGCATACACCAATTGCCCAAAACCATGTTCACTGGTATCGCCATACACCCCGGCATTATTAATCAAGACATCAATACTAACGCCGTCTAATTGAGCGGCCAAACGATCAATCTGTGCAAAGTCACTGACATCCAGTGCGTAAACCGTTAGCGGTGTATACTCAGCCGCCAGCGCAGTCAAGGCGGTTGCCGATTGTGGTTCGCGACAACAGGCAATAACCGTCCAGCCATCACGCGCATATTCTTTACAAAACTCTAAGCCTAAGCCACGATTTGCACCCGTAATTAAGACAGTAGCCATTTTTTTCTCCGATAAGTGTGTTAAAGAATGAAGATTGAATAATATGCCGCGAAGGGTGTGTTCCATGCGTCCTGTCTGTTATTTGGTGCATGGAATGCACCCTACTTAACTACATTATGCCACTAAGTCGCTATAAGCAAAATCCGCGTAATTATTCACTTCCCCCTTTGGAAAAGGGGGATTGAGGGGGATTTTATCTAATAAATCTCCCCCTAACCCCTCTTTTTCTAAGAGGGGGGACTGAATAATTACAAATCCGCGTATTTACTTAAGCCTTGGTTATATCCCTGCCCAACAAGCGCCGCGATACTTTAGCCAAACGTGACTGCTGTCGAAAATCGCCGACGGTCATACCATTGGTGTATAAATCCATCAACTCGCCGCTGTCGGGTTGTAGCAGATGCGCGTTTAAATACCCTTCCTGTTTAAAGCCCAATGCCAAGGTATTTTTTTGCGCCACAGGATTAATCCCGTACACATAACTGGTCAGCTTGGCTAATTTAACGCGATTAAAGGCAAACTCCATAATCAGCAAGGACGCCTCCAGACCAGCACTTCCATCCCGATCTGCTGGGTCTGGAATCCCCAGCAGCAGTTCAGCCCGGCGATGGATAAATTGAATATCCACCAAGTTAGCAATGCCGATGGGGCGCGGCGTATTCACGGCATCTGTGCGGCAAATCACCCAGTCGATGCTCTTGGTTTGACACGGGTGTAGCGCCTCATTTTGCGCTAATTTTTGTGTCAATAAGCGTGACGGCTGTTGCCGTGGTAAGAAATGATGGTAAAAACGCATAAAATCATCCGAGGCATAACAGCGCCCCAGAAAGTCACTATCACTGACCTGAAAACGGCGTAGCAGCAAGTTACGCCCGACCAATGGCTCAAGCCAGCCGCTATTGACCTCCTGAAGACTGCGTTGGGTATTGCTATCCTCAGGATTCAACAGGAGTAACTGTTGATAACACTGCTCTGCCGCCGTAATTTGCCCGTTTTCCTGCAAGGTTTGCCCTAAACTGAACAGCGCTTCCGGGTAATTTGGTTGTATGGCTAACGCCTGCTGAAAATAGTTAATCGCTTCGGGGAACTGTTGCTGCCGTTGCAGCGTAACGCCGAGTTTATTGTGTGCCGCTGCGTAGCGGGGGTTTAGGTGTAACGTGTGCCGAAAATGCTCAGCGGCACGTACATAGTCGGCCTGTAACAGATAGGCATTACCCAGAATGTTATGGCTTTGGTAATGCGTCGGGTTGAGCGCAATAGACTGTTGCCCCTGCGCAATTGCTGCCGTTAACTTGCCTTGCTCCAGCAGCGCATTCGCATAATTACCGTAAAATTCCGCGCGCTGAGGGTTCGCTGCAATCGCGCGGCTAAAATAACCTTCCGCCAGTGCGTAGGCTTTGCTTTGTGCGTGCAGTACGCCTAAAAAATACAAGGCATCGGGGTATTCCGGCAGGACGGACAGCACTTGCAAACAGCAAGCCATCGCCGCGGGCAGGTCGCCGGATTGATGTAACGCGGCCGCCGTTTTAAGGTTATCTTGTACCGTATTGGACATGGTGTCATTCGTATGGGTAAGCAATATTTTTGGTGAATCCGTGCATGGCTAAACGGGCTTGCCCTGCACGGCGTTTGCCGCCTAACGTGCCTAAGCACACGTTAGGTGTGAGAGGAATGCCCAGAAAGGCCGCAATCCTCACCTTTATGTCTTTTTCTAAAACACTCAATGCATATGTCTGCTGCTAGTTACGTCGTTTAGCCTCGTTGCGTAGGGTGCATTTCATGCACCAAATAACAGACAGGGGGCGTAGAACGCACCCTACACAAGCGGTATATGATTAAATCTTCATTCCTAAGCAC
>JAPLRW010000008.1 GCA_026398935.1 Methylococcales bacterium | reverse complement strand
GTTTGTGGGCATTTAGGCTTATTGCCACAATCGGTTAATTTGGCAGGTGGCTACAAAGTGCGCGGTAGAAGCGTTGCGGATGCAGAGCTTATTATTGAACAGGCGATTGATCTGGAACGTGCCGGTATCAGTATGTTGGTTGTAGAGTGTGTTCCTGCGGCATTAGCAAAACAAATTAGTCAACAAGTAGACATTCCTGTGATTGGTATTGGTGCAGGGGTTGATTGTGACGGGCAGGTACTGGTATTGCACGATATGTTAAATATTACTTTAGGCAAGCATCCGCGCTTTGTTAAAAATTTTATGCACGGCGCAGATAGCATCGAGGCGGCTATTCAAGCGTATAAATTGGCTGTAAAACGCGCAGAATTTCCCAGTCAGGAGCACAGTTACGCATGATGCAGATTGTTGAAAATATCGCTGAGCTACAGTGTGTCTTAACGCGCTGGCGACAAGCTGGCGAAAGTATTGCATTTGTACCGACCATGGGCAATTTACATGCCGGGCACATGAGCCTGATTACTGCCGCGCATGCAAAAGCGGCGCGGGTGGTGGTCAGTATCTTCGTGAACCCCACTCAATTTGGGCCAGGCGAAGATTTTGAGGCCTATCCCAGAACGCTGCAGGCCGATACGCAACAGCTTGTCGATAATGCGGTGGATTGTCTTTTTTTGCCCAGCAAAGAGATTATGTACCCAGCGGGCGCTAGCACCCATATAACCGTTGCCGGATTGTCTGAGCAGTATTGTGGTGCGTCTCGTTTTGGTCATTTTAGCGGTGTTGCGACAGTGGTGGCTAAATTGTTCAATATTGTTCAGCCGGATGTCGCTTTATTTGGTGAAAAAGATTTTCAGCAATTAGTGGTTATTCGTAAAATGGTGCTTGATCTCAATATGCCGATTGCCCTGCAAGGTGTCGCAACGGTACGTGAAGCCGATGGGCTGGCGATGAGTTCTCGCAATGGGTATTTAACCCCTGAACAGCGAAAAAATGCGCCGTTGTTATACCAGTGTTTATGTGCGGCGCGAGATCAACTATTGGCCGGAATGACGGATTATCATGCGATCAGCGCGGAATACACTGAAAAACTTAACGTGGCAGGATTTGAGGCGGATTACTTTGCCGTGTGCCGTGCGGAAGATTTACAGCCTGCGCAGCCGGAAGATTCGCGCTTGGTTATTTTAGCCGCGGCCAAAATGGGTAAGCCACGCTTGATTGATAATATTCGTGTTGATTTGCCACGCAGTGGCTAAATAGATACACGTAATGGCGATAGACAGGGGTTTGTTTGAATAATAATACAGTGGTTGCGAGGGCGACAGGTTCGAGGCATTTTATTCGCGTACTGGATAAAATGATTGCATTGGAGATATTAAAAACCTTGGGCGCGGTTCTCTCGGTTATTGTGATTGTTATTGCCAGTCGAAAGTTTATCAGTATTCTTAAAATGGCGGTTACGGGGCAGCTGTCGGCGGATACGTTATTGCATTTTTTTGGTTTAAAGGTCGTGGTTGTCGCTATTAGTCTATTGCCCGTTACCCTGTTCATGGCTATTTTAATGGTATTAGGACGAATGTACCGCGATCAGGAAATGGCGGCACTGGCTTCTGCGGGTGTAGGCGTAGGTGCGGTATACCGGGCGATTTTTATGGTGGTAACGCCGATCTTTTTTATTGCGCTATGGTTAGCCATGGTGTCTGCCCCTTGGGCGGAAGCGCAAATGAAACAATTAATTCACAAAGATGCCGAGACCGCTGATATTCGCGGTGTGAGTCCGGGGCGTTTTAGTGAATACAGCCACGGTGATTTGGTGGTTTATGTGCAGGGCATTGGTAAAGATAAGCAGTTGCAGGGGATTTTTGTGCAGGATCGACAGCACGATAAATTGGCGATTATTACCGCTACTTCAGGAACAATGAAAGAGCTGGACGACGGTCGGTACATTGTGCTCAAGAAAGGCGAGCGGGTGCAAGGCGCGCCCGGTAAAGCAGATTTTATCACGGAACATTTTGATGAATACGCGGTTCGCATCGAGCGACACCCAACGGAAGTGCAGTACGAGCAAGAAGCCGTAGACAGCTTGGTGCTGTGGGGATCTGGGCGTTTGCTGGATATGGTTGAATTACAACGTCGATTTGCGGTGCCGCTAGGGATTGTAGCATTGGCGTTTCTAGCCGTTCCGTTGGCCAAAATGGCACCGCGCGGCGGGGTTTATGGCAATATGTTGCTGGCCTTTTTAATTTACTTTAGTTATGAAAATAGCCGTAAAATCGCACACAGCTGGATTTTAAATGACAAAATTCCGGTATGGTCGGGGTATGCCGCCGTGTATATCGTCTTGTTAGTGGTGGGCTTTTCGCTGATTGTTAGGGTATACGGTTGGCGGTGGTTTGTGACGCGCGTAAAGCACTGAGAAGACGTGCCGCGCTGACCATTGTTCATTAAGGCACTGCGTATACAAATAATTCGCACAATTTTAAGCACATATTTTAGTCGTTCAGTGCTTGGCGTAGCATTATTTTGTGTACGCTATTGCATACATTCTCTTCCGTAATAATGTCATCGTGAATAGGGGCTTTTGGTTCTCACGATGCAGGCAGTATCCGCGCCGACTCCGGCACTAAGCTTCATAAATACCGCAAAATATCCCCTGTAATAGACTGAATAGTCTCCTCTTGTTAGCGCGAAAACTTGCCCGTTTTTTTTCCTACTCAGTGTCATACAATTCTGGTCGACAGTAAAATATTATTGTGACACGGATTGCTTTAATCCGTTTGTAGACTACGCTTTTGTCATAACCCGCGTCATTAAATTAATCTGTGTGGAAAAAAGTATGAACAGAATTATCTCTACAGTGTTGTTAACCGTTTTGCTGCTCAATGCACAGCTCAGTTTAGCGGCATCTCCTTTAAATCTTACTGGCAGCACCACGACTAACGGTGTTACAACCATTAAAAACCCCGTTGTTACTGTCGCTGCAACCGATGATGTTGCTACCTTGGTGATGGATGCTGCTGACATAGCAACCCCTAATAAAGTAGAAGTTGATATTGAGGTCTTAGCTAATGACACGAATGCTGGTAAAGCGGTATTGGTGAGTACTCCCAATGGACGGTATGGCTTTATTAGGAATGGTGCAAATTCTGATGCTTCTGCGGGGAAGTTTACCTATGTGCTGGATACCACCAATCCCAGCGTAAGAGCGCTTACTGAAGGGCAAACCCTCACCGAAACCTTTACCTATCAGGCAAGATCCAGCGTCGATGAGCGAATCACTAAAAACGCACAATTAACCATTTACATTTTGGGTCCAAAAATAAAGCCAGTCGCGTACGACGATACTGCCAGTGTAGAAGTGCCTGTGAGTGTGGCGAAGGACGGCGTGACGGTTAAATTTAACGTAAAAGCCAATGATATTAACGCGGGTGATGCTTCGTTGGTGAGTAGTCCGGCCGGAATCTATGGTTATCTTGATCCGGGTGTTAATCCAGCGTTAGGGGACTTTGCCTATAAAGTTGATTTGAATAACGCAAAGATCAATGCCTTAAAAGTCGGGGAAAGTATCGTTGAGACATTTAGATACCGAATTAGAGCGCCGGGTAATGGACTGCTCACTTCTGAGGCAACTATTCGTATTACCATTTGGGGTTCTGCCGTACCCGTTGCGTATGATGATGTTGCCAGTGTGGAAGTTCCGCTGGATGTGGCTAAGACAGAAGCAGTCGTCAGTCTTCAGGTCAAAGCTAATGATATTAATGCTGGTGATGCTTCCTTGGTTGACAGTCCCACCGGTAAATACGGCTTTCTTGACCTAGGCAGCAATCCGGCTTTAGGCGAGTTTAAATACAAAGTTGATTTGAATAATACTGCGGTCAAGGCATTAAAAACCGGTGGCAGTTTGGTTGAGACCTTTAGATACAGCATTAGAGCGCCCGGAAATGGCACGCTGACCTCAGAAGCTAACATCATTATCACTATCATGGGTTCAACGGTTGCGGGGATTGATGTCACGGCTGTTGCTGATGTTGCGACACTGGTCGTCGATTCTGCTACTGTGAATCCCTCTGTGACAATGGATGTATTGGGTAATGACATTAATGCCAATACTGCCACATTAGTCGGTGGCTCGATTGGGAAGTATGGCGCTATTGATGGTGGGCTGACTGCGGATGGAAAATTAATTTATCGGGTTGATTTAAACAATGCTGCTGTACAGGCTGTGCTGAGAACGCCTGGTGCTCCACCGCTGACGGATACGTTTAGCTATGTAGCGAGGGCTAAAGCCCCTAATGAGCGTTTTACATCACAAGGAAGCATTACCATTAATATTGTTGCAGGTAATATTATTGAAATAACGGCGAATCCTGATGCAGCAACACTTATAGTAGATTCCAGTACTGTGAATCCCTCTGTGACAATGAGTGTATTGGGTAATGATATTAATGCCAATACTGCCACATTAAGTGGTCGCTCGGTTGGGGATTATGGTGCTATTGATGGCGGACTGACCTCTGACGGAAAATTAATTTATCGGGTTGATTTAAATAACGCCGCTGTACAGACGATGCTGAGAACGGCAGGTGCAACGCTGACGGATACGTTTAGCTATGTAGCAACGGCTAAAGCCCCTAATGAGCGTTTTACCGCACAAGGAAGCATTCGCATTAATATCGTCGCGGGTAATATTACCGCGTTTAAAGCCGTTGATGTAGCAGAGACAATTCTTGCAGAAGAGGCAACTGCTACATCGGCAACGGGTGCTGCAACAGCCGCTGCTTCTGCCGCCGGAACCGTTACACAGAGTTTGAAAACGGCGAACGCAGGATTGACCGATACTAATCTCAGTTATGCGCTGGTTGATAGCCAGATTGGTAAGTACGGTAACGTGCAATTTTCATCGACTAGCAATAGTTTTACCTACACGCTGAATACCGGTGTTTCAGAAATACAGGCGTTACGAAACAGTGGTAATACCTTGCAGGATATTTTTAAATACCGTATCACTAATCGCTATGGTGTTGCCTCTGAAGCCAATATTATTATCAATATTGTCAGCAAGCGCGAATATATTTCAAACGATAACGTTGAAGTTGAGCTTAACGATAAATCTAGCCAAGCTACGCCGCTAAATTCCGGTGCGAATATGCGTGGTGCGTTAAAGAGCAGTACCGATCGGGATTGGTTTGTTATTAATAGCGACGGTAATGAAAATATTCAATTTGAACTGTGTCCACAAGGGTTTGCGTGTAACGCACAAAAAGCGTGGGTGATGTATATTTTTGATCAAGATAAATTAACCAGTGCTATGGAAAACGCCACGGTTAATTTATACCTGAAGCGTGATGATGGCAGTTCGGTTGATCCGTACGACAAAACCGCCAGTTACCCTAAAATCAGTCAGTATGATCATATGTATTTGTTGAACGAAGCAGGAAAATTTGACGGTGCATTGATTGACGTGATCGATCCTTGTTTTGGCACGTCCAGCTCGGTCACTATCGGTACGGGAACACCGCCTCCCGGCAGTACTAAAAATTATTTAATTGCCATTTCTTCCCCTTTACAGCGTGATGGTGCGGCTGATGCCACTAAGCCTTGTGGTAGTGGTAGTGTTATTTTGAAAAAACCAGGGCCAGTGCTGGAAGAAGATAGCGCGGCGGCAACTACCACTAACACGGTCGGTAACACCACCAGCTCGACTACTTCGACCACTAAAAAAGTACCTACTACACAAGAGTGGATTGCGGTGCTTCCTAACAGTGATGACCAATACACTTTTAAAGTAACACGCAC
>JAPLRW010000144.1 GCA_026398935.1 Methylococcales bacterium | reverse complement strand
TGATTACGGCTATTATTGATATAAAATATTCTCGTGAGAATATAAATCTTGTCAGCAAAAAAATTGACTATCAAAAAATTTTAGATTTTACAAGAAAATATACTTCGCGCTCAAATATACGGAGCGCTTCGTTTGAAATTATAGAAAAGGATGCTTTAAAAGAATATCAATTAACCGTTTATGGTGAATCAAAAAATATTAATGCAAAAGAATTAAATGTTACTCTTACTCATATTAATAATATTAAAGTAATTGATAACTTTGGTTGGAGTGATCAAGATTTAATTAACGCATTTGAAGCTATTCAAAAACAAGATTTAGAAAATGCGTTAAATACTTTCGTAAACGAATTTGATGACAGTATTGAAAATTTCAAAGTTATTGGCGATAAACCGCAATGTAAAACACATGGCATATACCGTGATATAACTGAATTTGGTGATGGCCTAAAACATTATATTTCTATTATTTGTGCGCTTTATGCGGCTAAAGATGGCTATTTGTTTGTTGATGAAATAGACAACGGCATACATTATAGTCAGTTGGATAGGCTCTGGGAGCTTATTCTAACGCTCTCTAAAAAAACCAATTGCCAAGTGTTTGCCACGACCCATTCCAAGGAAATGCTGGAGTCGTTTGCACGGGTTACTCAAAAATTACATGAGCAGGATATTAGTTATACGACATTGGTTAAAGATAAAAAAGGGGACATCAAAGCGATAACCCGTAACGATGAAATGCTAATAGATAGTATTGCACAAGAACGTGAGGTAAGAGGATGGTAAATGTTGCAATAGTGTGCGAAGGGCCAGACGATAAAGCATTTCTTGAAATAGTCATTAATCATCTTGGCTTTAGTAACAAAAATATAAGTTATTATGTTTTAGGCGGGAAAAGTAAATTCTTTGAGTTAAGTAATACAAAATATCAAGATTTAAAATTAGAAATTGATAGCAACCAAATTGAAAAAATACTTTTTATACTTGATGCTGATGATGTAAAAAGTGATTTGAAGTATGGTGGCTTTGGAAATACTCAGGCCGCTTTAAATACAGTTATAACTAATTTAGAGCTTAATGACTTTAGTCAGACCTATATTATGTGTGACCCCAGCACGCAAACAGGTTACCTAGAATCCTTCATTTTATCCACAATTTCTACTGCACAAAAACGCTGTATAGAAGCTTTTTTAAACTGCTCAAACTTCAACTCCAGAGAAAATCATAAAGCCATTCTTAATAAAATTTATAAGCTTGCTTATCCCAATGCGCCTTATGATTTTGAACATACTCACTTTGATTTGCTTAAAGCCGAATTAAACAATCTATTCAATTAAGCGACAAAACCTATATACGCATGTGTAGTCGGCTCATTATAACGATGAACGTTTCAATCTCTCCACAACCCAATCCACCATGTTTAATCAATTACTCAAACGCCTGTTGCAAGGTGAATTTATTTGCGAAGTCAGTGATGACGCGGGATTTCGGTATCTGCAAGAGGCTGAACGTGCCCGTGATGTGGACGCCTTTTTAACACGCCTAGATTATCGCTTGTCCCGCACCCAAAATCAGATGGCGTTTTATGCCGGTTATCGGACGATAGACAAGGCGGCGCGCAGTGACATTGCTAAAGTCTTTCAGCAATTCCGAGTGGAGTTGCAGCCAGTAGTGGAATGGTTAGATATGATGATGTCCTGCTTAAATCAGGATGCAGCGTTGTCGCCTGGCGATACCTTAAGTTTTTCAAGAGTATTGCAGGTTATTGAAGTCAATCAGGCGCAGGCGGATCGTTTGCAGGCGTTCGCTAAATTTAAAGACTTTACCAGCAGCGATGATTCGGTGAAAGGGCGTCTGGAAAAGCTGTTGAATACCCTGCAAAAATGGGGTTATCTGCGGTTAGCCAATAAGGATACGCTGATTTATCAGGTTACTGGCAAGCTGGATTATTTTTATCAAGCGTTACAGTTTATTCAGGAGCATGAACAAATTCCTATTGAGCAAGGTGAAAACGATGCTATTCAGGAGAGTTTGTTTTGAGTCAGGCAGGGCAGGGCGTAGAGCGGTTATTCAAAGAACTGGCTAAACACAGTGACGTAATTGGCGAGGCGTATTTTAACGGTGTGGTGCTTAAAAATAATCAAAACCAGCGTGCGCTCAATCAGCTTAAACAATTGAAGGTGCTGATTAATCATGATGCTGACAGCTATCGGGTTGCCGGGCGCTTGAGTCAGTTTATCGACAGCGCCTTAAGCAGTGATCGCGTACGGCGGTTGGATACTGATCTCGCCAGTTGGATTGAAACCTTGGAACAACAGATCGGCTTGTATCAAGACGCAGGTTACCAAAATCGCGTAGAGGATTGCGATAACTATTTTTCCGAAATTGAGCGTTTGGTGTTTGATTTATCTGATACGTTGGAAGAAAACACCCGCTATTTATTGATGTTAGTTAACAGTCGTTTTGCCAATGTGCGTACCTTGGCCGAAAAGCAAAAACAGAATGCGTTTTATATTTCTCGTTTGGAAAAGTTGGTTAATGCCATCAGTGCCTTGCAGCCACAGTTATTGTTGGAACTGGTAGACGAGCAGCCGGAATTGTATGCGTTACTGGATCGACATTTGATTCGCTTATTGCCGATTTATCAGCAACGGCTACAGGATATTCTCGATAAATTAAAAGTCTTTTTATTTGAATTGCGGCAGATCGAAGCCCAGGCGCAACTGGTGCAAGGTTTTGCGTTTTTTCTGCAACAAAACCAGAACTATCAGCCGCAAGATTGGAGTGAGCGCGATGTTATTCCTGAACACTGGAATCAACTTAAACCTTTGGCCTTATGTGCGCACGCTGATGTGCTGGATAATGCGCTAACTGAGGAATTAATTGAAATCGCGCAAAAAATTCGCTTGGAAGCCGACGTTGTATTGAGTAAACAAAAAAAGCGCCTGTTAAATGCCGTGTCTTTAAATCCTGCCATTAAAAAAATCTTGGATGTGCCGATGTACCGTAAACAAACGGCGCGCTATTTCGATTGGGTATTACGTCATCATGATCAGCCTGTTTCGGCGGTGGCTTTTTATAAGTCGTTCGTGACGGATATTGAGCCGGCAATTTGGTTAAGTTGTGTGCTCAATGAATGCTTAAGACGTCAGCAATCCTCTGCGCATAGCCATAAGTGCTTGCAGATGGAGTTTCGCCTGGTAGATACCGGACAGGGTTTTTCCGGTAATAAAAAAGTACGCGATATTATCTTGCGTGCTCTAAGTGGTGACGCATGAATAAGCAATTGTTAAAGGTCATACAAGGCGCGCTGCAATCGGATAAACAGCTGTTTCCGTTGAACCGCAGCTGGACAGTGCTGCATGAGCAATACAATATCGGTCGCACACAAGGTAATAAGCTGCAACTCACGTTGCAGGACAAGGCAGAATTGCTGACGTTGGCTAAACACACCAGTGGTATTGATCTCGCTGAAACGCAGGTGACTGATTTTGTGACGTTACAACGCGAACAGATTTTAGCGGTTGCCGTGGACGAAAAGCTCGCCGGGCAGGCGGTTAAAAAAGACCGCTTAGCGATTAAGACGCTCTCAGGTCAGGCGTTAAAAATCAATGGATATGCTTATTCTATCCCGGACTGCGGGCATATGGATCTTGCGTTGAGCGATTTATCCAGCACCCTGCATCGCTGTGTATTGATTATTGAAAATTACCGTTGTTTTGATGCTTTGTCTAAGATAGATCTGACGTTATTCAAGCCATACACTGATCCATTGGTATTGTTTCGAGGTGATAACACCTACAGCGAAAATACCGTGAGGCGTTTATTAGCGTTGCTTAACTTACCGGTAATGGTCATGGCCGATCTTGATCCCAAGGGCTTGCTAATCGTTCAATCTTTTCCCAAGGTGTGTGGCTTAATCGCGCCGTGCCATGCGGACTTGGATAGCTTGTTTAAAGATACGCAAAAAGCGAATGCACATTTATATACCAAGCAGTTAGCCAGTTGTCAGCAAGCGCTGGAAGACAGTCCTTATGCGGTTATTAGAGCGTTTTGGGCGCGGATGAAAGCCCATCAGGCCGGTATTGTGCAGGAATATTGGTTGCTTGATGCGTATACATTGGTTATGCACAGTATGAAAGCGCTCTAAACTATAATAGAACATTGGAAAAAACATCAAACGAATGACTTTACTAAGCACACCGCAAATGACACTACTCACCAATAACCAAGCGGATGTCAATTATCCCGACATAAAACGGCTTTTTTCGGTTGCGCCGATGTTAGATTGGACGGATAAACATTGCCGTTATTTTCATCGGCTATTGTCACAGCATGCCTTGCTGTACACTGAAATGGTGACGACGGGGGCAATTATTTATGGTGATAGTCAACGGCATTTAGCGTTTAATGTGCAAGAAAATCCAGTCGCTTTACAATTAGGCGGTAGTAATCCGCAGGATTTAGCCCGTTGTGCGCAAATGGCTGTTGAGTATGGTTACAGGGAAGTTAATCTTAATGTCGGTTGTCCCAGTGATCGGGTGCAAAATGGCCGTTTTGGCGCGTGTTTAATGGCAACGCCCAGTTTGGTGGCGGACTGTGTGGCGGCTATGCAGCAGGTGGTGGCTATCCCCGTGACAGTGAAATGCCGGATTGGCATTGATGAGCTGGATTCTTACGAGGAGCTGGTGGCCTTTGTGCGTACCATTGCCGACGCAGGCTGTGCGACGTTTATTGTGCATGCGCGCAAAGCTTGGCTGAGTGGCTTGTCGCCAAAGCAAAATCGGGATGTTCCGCCGTTACGGTATGACGTGGTATACCAACTTAAGCAGGACTTCCCTCAGCTAGAGATTATTTTAAATGGTGGGCTGACGAGCTTGGCGGATTGCGATGCGGTGTTGAGCTCTGTTGATGGGGTGATGGTTGGGCGGGAGGTTTACCATAATCCTTATTTATTGGGTACAGTTGATCACGCGTATTATGGTGATACGCATGCTATACCGTCCAGAGCTGCGATTATTGAGGCTTTCATGCCGTATATGCACGCACAGATACAGGCGGGGGTGCGTTTAAACAGTATGACGCGGCATATTTTAGGGCTGTTTCATGGACAGCCCGGTGCGCGGGCTTGGCGGCGTTATTTAAGTGAACATGCGTGTAAAACGGGCGCAGGGATTAATGTCGTGGCTGAGGCGTTAAAGCTGACACAATTGTGAGTGTCGTGGTTAATGGCATTATTTATGAAAAAATAAAGCCGCTATTTTTACTTTAGGGCTTATTTCATCTATAGTTATCGGTGGTGTTAGATAATTCTTAAGGTCAGCACCCCATTCTTTGAGGCCCAGAACCCGCCTTGTTACGTTACCCAAAATGGCGACTGTCATTAACGGGGGCTGACGGTATTGCCTTAAGGGCAGGAGGCGCAAGTGTTCGATCAATTGTTAATTTGCTTTGTCAAACAGCATCCCCCGCGCATCCATTAGACGCTCTTTAGTGCCTTGCTATTTGAGCGGGTCGACTTGCGCGTATTACCTCGTGATTTACGGTTTAGCTAGCGCACCATCACGCGATATTACGCACAATGATGAGGTTAAGGCCGAAATATACGCAGATAAACAGTTAACTCGGCTTATATTTCGCGTTTTCAATCAGTAATGCCATTTTTATCTGAATTATGCAACTCCAAACTACGTCGAATTTAAGATTGTTTATTGCGGCATTAATCCCTTTTATTGCGGCTTTTATACAATGGCAATTATGGTCATATTTGCCGCCCCTTACTTGGCTTCTTTTCTATCCTGCGGTTTTTTTTAGCGCGCGTATCGGTGGCTTAGTGGGCGGGGTTATGGCAACCCTGTTGGCTACTTTATTGGGCATTTATATTTTTATCCCACCGCAATGGTCATGGGAAATAGAGGATCTAAGGCATCTGTATTCGACGGGACTATTTGTCGTTATGGGGCTAATGTTTAGCTACGTATTTGACAGGCTGCAGCGTTCAACGGAAAAATTGATACGCTTGAATACGCTAGAGCTAGAGGTTAATCAAAATTGTTTAGCGCAATCTTTGCTTGCAGCGGGCGCTGGGAATTGGGAATGGAATTTGCGTACCCATAAGATGATCTGGGGTGAAAATCTATGGCGCTTATATTATTTGGAAGCGCATAGCTGTGAACCTTCCTATGAAGCATGGATAAACACCGTACAGGCAGATGACCGTGTAGTTATCGATTATGCCGTTAAAGAGGCATTAGATAATCACACTGAATTGAATGTGGAATGGCGCTTGGCACACTTGATTGATGGTAAAGAGCGCTGGTTAATGTTACGCGGTCAGCCTGAGTTTAATGTAAAGGGTGAGCTAGAGATGTATCGAGGGATTGTCATTGACATCAGTGAGCGCAAACGTGTCGAAAAAAAGCTACTAGCGAGAGAGCGCGAGTTTCGATTTCTTGCGGAAACCATGCCGCAAATTGTTTGGATTACGCGTGCGGATGGGTGGAATATCTATTTTAATCAGCAATGGGTTGATTACACGGGCTTAACCTTGGAACAAAGTTACGGGCATGGCTGGAGTATTCCTTTTCACCCTGATGATCGAGAGCACGCCAGAGAGGCTTGGCAAAATGCGGTGCAGAAGAATGCGCCGTATTATTTAGAAAGTCGCTTACGCCGTGCCGATGGTGTTTATCGTTGGTGGTTGATTCGTGGTGAGCCGATTCTTGAAGAGGATGGGCGTACACTCAAATGGTTTGGTACTTGTACCGATATTCATGCTTTAAAGTTAGCCGAAGCTGCCTCGCGCGTATCCGAAGCGCGCTGGCAGTTTGCTTTGGAAGGCAGTCAGCAAGGTGTTTGGGATTGGGATATTGCAACCGGTGATGTTTTTTATTCCACTGCCTGGAAAACCATGTTTGGTTATACGGATGATGATATTTACAATCGATTTGACGCGGGTGTGGCGCTGATTCATGCCGATGATAGTAAGGGTTTCGAAGCTACGCTACAGGCTTGCTTGCGTGGTGAGAAAACATTTTTTGAGCATGAACACCGAATGTTAAAACACAACGGTGACTATCAATGGACTTTGGGGCGGGGCATGGTGATTAGCCATGATCATGAGGGGCAGCCATTGCGTATGATTGGTACGGTGCAAGATATCACGGAGCGTAAACAGAAAGATAATACCTTGAGATTACAAAGTACGGCGCTTGAGGTGGTGGCTAATGCCATTATGATTACGGATGCTCAGGGTATTATCGAGTGGGTTAATCCTGCCTTTACGAGCAATACCGGTTATACGAGTGCCGAAGCGATGGGTAAAAATCCCCGTGATTTGGTTCGGTCAGGTGAGCAAGAAGCCAGTATATACGCAAGCCTTTGGCAGGCAATTAACGACGGTCAGGTTTGGCGTGGAGAATTTCTTAATCGCCGTAAGAATGGCTCGCTGTATCTTGAAGAGCAAATTATTACACCGATGTTTAATGAGCAGGGAAAGCTTGAACACCTGATTGCTATTCAGCAAGATATTACTGAACGTAACCATCAAGCCGTCGAGCTGCGGGAACACCGCAATCACCTTGAGCGGTTGGTCGAAGAACGGACGCGTGAACTTATCGGTGCGCGCGAGCAGGCTGAACACTTGACACTGGTAAAAAGTTCTTTTTTATCTAACATGAGTCACGAAATTCGTACGCCAATGAATGCCGTGCTGGGCTTTTGTTATTTATTGGAACAGCAAACGCTGAGTACGGATGCCCATAACCTGGTGAGTAAGATTAATAGTGCCGGGCGCTCATTACTGGCTATTATCAATGATATTCTCGATTTTTCTAAAATAGAAGCGGGTCGGCTGGATATTGAGTGTGCGCCTTTTCGTTTATTGGAGATGTTAGATCAACTGGCGGCGTTGATGTCGACGGCGGCGGGTCATAAAAATTTGGAATTAACCATTACTCCACCGCTTAATATCGATGCTTTAATGGGCGATGGTTTGCGCTTGCAGCAGGTATTGACCAATTTACTCAGTAATGCCATCAAATTTACAGAGCAAGGTGAGGTAACGTTACGGATTACTGTCGTATCAGAGCAAGAGGATCAACTGACGTTACGCTTTATGGTGAAAGATACGGGGATAGGTATTTCTTACGGGCAGCAACAAGATCTTTTCTCGGCGTTCTCCCAAGCGGATACGAGTATTAGTCGTCGATTTGGCGGTACAGGTCTGGGTTTAGCGATTAGTTTGCAGCTAGTAACACTGATGGGTGGCACATTACAACTGGTGAGTACGCTTGGCGAAGGCAGTGAGTTTTGCTTCGAACTGTCGCTACAGCGTGATAGGACTGCTGAGTTTCCGCCTTTGCCATTGGACGATATTCATTTGTTGGTGGTTGATGATAACCGTAATGCGCGCGAGGCGCTGTTGCTGGCATCGGAGTGTCTAGGTTGGTGCGCGAATGGTGTTGACTCCGGTGTATTGGCTATTTTGCAATCATTAGAGCGCCAGAAAACCCAAAGACCCTATGATATTATTTTGTTGGATTGGAAGATGCCTGTGTTGGATGGGCTGTCTACTGCACAAATTCTACGTAAAGCAATACCGGAAGATACGCATTCACTGGGCTGGATGCCGATTATCTTGATGATTACTGCGTATTCCTATGATGAATTAATAGCCCATCCTGACGCCAGTAATGTTGATGCGTTATTGAGCAAGCCCGTTACACCGTTGGCATTGTTTAATGCGGTACATGCTGTATTACGGCAGCGCCAGCAAAAGAGTGAATTCAAGCCTGCGCTAGCGTTACCGGCGTCTAGCCGGAGTATTCCCGGTATACATGTTTTAGTGGTTGACGACAGTGATGTTAACCGCGAAGTAGCGCAGCGTATTCTGGAAGCAGAAGGTGCTGTGGTTAGTTTGGCGACGAATGGTCTGGAGGCATTGGAATGGTTAAATGAGCATGCGGGAATGGTGGATATTGTTTTAATGGATATTCAGATGCCTTACATGGATGGCTATGCAACCACTAAGTGCGTGTTTTAAAAGTGTCAAGGATGGCAATGGGATAAAATACTGAACATTTAACCAATGAGCAGTAAGAAGCGCAGATCAAAAATTAAACGGTACCCAACTGACTTGAACAATAAAAAATGGGAAGTCATTAGC
>JAPLRW010000001.1 GCA_026398935.1 Methylococcales bacterium | reverse complement strand
CCGTTGGGCAATGCCGGTTAGGGGTTTTTATTGCTGGTTTCCATGGAATGCACTCTTGAGATATACTAAATTGAAAAGTAGTTTAGTGTAAATAAAATCAATTGCTTATGCTATAGTTTTATTTAACAAAGTAGAATTAAGTTTGCACGCAATGCCGATGCTTGGGTGTGTTTAAAACAGGTCAGTACGCTTGCCTGTACTTACACCAAGCCCTTAGCAATAGGCGCTACAACAACAGTACGTTTACCTGTTGTACCCTTAGCCGCCACATTAGGTACTGTACCTAAACCTTTTGTTGCACAAGTAACGGCTGTTGCGAGTGAAGTAAATTTACGTAACAACAGTTCGCCAGTGATGATCCCTAGTGCGGCGGTCAAAGCGCTTGCATTGAGCAGCTATGTAGACCCCAGTAACAACTACAGTTTGCCGTTGTTAAACCCAACCATCATTCCAAAATATGCCATGCCGTTACCCAATGCGCTGGCCTCTTTCTTTCAGCACACACCCAATACCACCCTCGTTCCGGGCACTAATTCGTATAATTTAGATATTAAGCAAGTTAAAGCGCATATCTTGCCGCCGGGCTTCCCCGCAACGGACGTATTTGCGTACGGTGATCCTGCGCGGCCTGATACCTTTACCTATCCTGCGCATAGCATCATGGCGAATTCAAGCGCACTCGGTTTAAATACGTCAGCACTAGGCCGTCCCGTTAAAATAAAATTCAATGATACGCGAACCAATATCACGCATTTGTTACCGATTGATCATTCAATACATGGCGCAATGGCCGGTGAACCTGATATTCGCAGTGTAGCGCATGTACATGGCTCTAAAAATGTTAACCAAATCAGTGATGGCTACCCTGAAGGCTGGATTTCTCCAAACGGTAAAACAGGCGGTCAATTCAGTGTAACCTCGCCCACAGTTGGCTATAATCCTAATCCTTTTGATCAGCCAAATAACCAGGAATCAACACTGTTGTGGTATCACGATCATACACTAGGGATGACGCGGCTCAATGTATACGCAGGACTTGCAGGATTGTATGTATTACGCGACAGTAATGAACAGGCAATGATCAACAATAACAGTTTGCCTGGTAACGCCTATGAAATCCCACTGGTTTTACAAGATCGAATGTTTCATGCGGATGGCTCGCTAGCCTATCCTGATAAAAACCCTGCGGTCGCTACTTCACCTGCAATAAGCATGATACCTGAGTTCTATGGTAACGTTATGGTCGTCAATGGCGTCGCTTGGCCATTCCTTGAAGTTGAACCGCGTCGTTACCGCTTTAGAATGCTCAACGGTTCCAGTTCACGCTTTTACACCTTAACCTTATCGAACAATGCCAGTATTCAAGTAATCGGTACCGAAGGCGGTTTCTTAGCCGCTCCTGCACCCGTTACCAGCTTAACCATTGCACCGGGTGAGCGCTATGATCTGGTTATTGATTTTTCAGGCGTAACGGGTCAGACTATTACGCTAAAAAATTCAGCAAACAGTCCGTTTCCTGGAGGCGCTGCAGTTGCACCGGGTCTGGATGATCAAATCATGCAGTTCAGGGTGAATCAGCCATTATCAGCAACACCCAACAATCCATTACCAGCGTCACTTCGTCCCGGCGGTGTGCCTGTATTAACCCCGACCGTGCTTACACCTAGACAGGTCTTGCTGGCTGAGTCTACCGACAATAATGGTCGAATTTTACCCATTCTCGGTACGGTTGCTAATGGTCTGCTAGGCTGGATGGATACGGTCACTGAAACGCCTTTAGCAGGATCGGTTGAAACATGGGAGATTTTTAATGACCCGGTAGATGGGCATCCTATTCATTTACATGGCGGGCATTTTCAAGTCGTCAATCGCCAGCCGTTTACTGCTATTGTTGGCTTAAACCATGCTTTAACCAATATCGCTTTCCCCAGTGCGGCAGTATTACCTGGCGCACAAGAGCAAACCTGGAAAGATACCGTAATTAGCTATCCAGGACAGGTAACGCGAATTAAAGTCAAGTTTGAAAATGCAGGCTTGTTTGTATGGCATTGTCATATTCTTGAACATGAAGATCACGATATGATGCGTCCCATGCTGGTGAAATAAACCCTGCCGTAACCGAAATAAAAAGGTGTGCCCAGTCAAAACAATCGGCTGGGTACGCTTTTTATGCCATTAACCGTAAATAGCCAGTCGCACGTTAGCAGTGAACTACTGCGTATGCCGAACTGACTTCACGTAATTTAAGGAATACCATGAAAACATTACTTATCCTTGCATGCTGCCTGGCGTCTTTCGCCACTTTTGCCGATGACAGCTATACGCCACCAACTGAACTAACACCCGCCGACATTGATAAAGTAGTAACGTCGTACATTACTAATACCAATACCCGTGAAAATCGCATAAAAGCGCGCTTAGCATTAGCGAAACAAAACAACCAAAAACTGGCCAAGTCTGGTACGCCTGTAGCAAGACCTTACTATGGTGACTCAGCTCACGTTCATTAAGCACGGATACGCCCACTAAATCTGACACGACTGGCCGTTATGCCAGTCGTGTCTATCCTGCCCACGCCACGAGCGTTTTCTTAACTTGTATTTACGAGTTGTTATCGTTATGCTTCGCCCTTAGTCGCTTCAATGGCGTAATCCTTAACCGTAACACCTTAGATTCATCATGAATACTGCCTTTTCACCCCAACAACGCATCATCCTCGCCCGTGGTAATCCTGGCAAAGTGAAAGAAATCCAAGCTATTTTAGCCACGCCACTCATTTTGCCGCAGTCGCAGTTTAGCGTGCCGGAAGCGGAAGAAACAGGCAGTACCTTTATTGAAAATGCCATTATTAAAGCCAGAAATGCGGCATTGTATGGACATTTACCTGCCTTAGCGGATGATTCCGGATTAATCGTTGACGCCCTTAACGGCGCACCGGGGGTTATTTCCGCGCGCTATGCTGGTGTGGGTAGCAGTGATGCAGACAACCTACAAAAATTACTCGACGAACTCGACGGCGTTCCCGACGCGGAGCGCACGGCGCGGTTTATTTGCGTTATCGTATTTATGCGCCATGCAGAAGATCCTTTTCCACTGATTGCGCAAGGTGTTTGGGAAGGGCGCATTTTAACGCAACCTGCCGGTAGCAATGGTTTCGGCTATGACCCGGTGTTTTGGGTGTCCGAACATCACTGCTCGTCTGCCGAACTATCTCCCGCGCTTAAAAATACCCTTAGCCACCGTGGCAAAGCGTTGCGCCAACTCAATCAACTGCTCGCGGCTCAATAATTCCACATGCAAACGCTTTTAACCATCGCTCGGCAATTTATACACGGCACATCACCACTGGACGCGCGTCCACTGGGTAATGGCTTAATTAATGACACCTTTTTAGTCTCCAGCGCCAGCACGCAATTGGTTCTGCAACGCATCAACCGCCAAGTCTTCCCTAAGCCACACTGGTTAATGGCTAACTTACAGGCATTAACCCAACATGTGCAGCAAAAACCTGCGCAACAGGTACGCTTAAACATTCCCGCTATTATCCCAACCGCGTTGCAACAGCCTTGTGTCATTGATGCACACGGTGATTATTGGCGCGCGCTGGAATTTGTGCCGAACAGTTACAGTAAAGAGCAACTCACAGGACTGGCTGATGCGGAGCAAATTGGCTGGGCATTGGGGCATTTTCATGCACTGTGCAGCGACTTGGATGCCAACTTACTACATGATACCTTGCCCGGTTTCCATATCGCACCGGATTATTTGCGTGACTTTCAACAAGCGCTGTCAGTGGCTGGCGACAAAGTACACACGGACGACAGCCGTTTTTGTCTGGACTATATCAACAGCCATCAAGCCATTGTCCCAGTATTAGAAGCCGCAAAATCACAAGGAGTCCTAACCCTGCGCGTGATGCATGGCGATCCAAAAATGAATAATTTTTTGTTTGATCAACACACGCAACAGATCATCAGCTTGATTGATCTGGACACCGTCAAGCCGGGGCTGTTGCATTATGACATCGGTGATTGCCTGCGCTCTTGTTGCCACAATAGCGCTGATGATACTTTTGACCTTATAACCGCGGAAGTCCTCTTAAAAAGCTACCTCATGCAAGTGCGGGATTTTTTTAGCGCCGCAGATTACCACTATCTGTACCCCGCGATTGAACTCATTCCGTTTGAATTAGGGCTGCGTTTTTTTAGTGATTATTTACACGGCAATCGTTACTTTAAAGTCAGCCATCCTGAGCAAAATTGCCAGCGCGCCGTACAACAATTTAAACTCAGCGCCAGCGTCCGGCAACAGCAGTCCGCTATAAAAGCGCTTATCCAACGCGTGCAGTAAGCACGGCTGAGTATTCTGTAGCCCCTTGTCGGCGTAACCCTTAAAGCCGCGAGAACACCCCACATTATTGTATACATCTCACGTAATGCAGCTAGCCCTTGCAAATCAATGCAGGTTTATTTTTATCGATGGGTTACCAAAATAGGCGCTACAAACAGAAATTCACACGTTAATGCACCGTGAGTCAAATCCATTGCCACAGCAAACGTTCGGTGCATCCATTTTTTTGGAATTTTGACGTGTTCTGATGCGTAAGCGGCAATCTCAGCAATAAGTAAATCCTCCAGAAGGTAGCAACTGCTTACGTACATTTCTTACGACACCTAGTATCAACAGGCTATTTTAAAAATACGCCGTTGCTTGTAGAATGCTTATAATCACCGCTAGCGTGTACCGCTTACCCTTATCAATAAACAGCTAATCGTGCAAAAATCTACCTTATTCATCATCCCCTTAATTTTACTGGAGTGCGTCATGAGCGCCAATGCTGCAACCCCTGATACAGCAACTAACGTTGCGCAACTGCTGGCTAAAATGACTATTGAAGAAAAAATCGGTCAGATGACGCAAGTTGACTTCACGGTTATTGGCGTAGCGCCTGAAAATGTCAATGCCGTACGCGGGGAAATTGATCCCGCCAAATTGGATGATGCCGTGCTAAAGCATCATGTAGGTTCGATTTTAAATACGCCGTTTACGCCAAATAACCAAGCTCAGCCAGTCGAAATCTGGCGTAACATGCAACAAATCATCCAAGCAACTGCCGCTAAATCCAGACTGAAGATTCCTGTGCTGTATGGCATTGATGCGATACATGGCGCAACCTATACGCAAAATTCCACGTTGTTTCCGCAAGCCATCAGTATGGCGGCGACATTTAACCCAGATTTAAGCTTTAAAGCCGGGGAGATTACGGCGCGAGAAATCAGAGCATCCGGATTACAATGGAATTTCTCCCCCGTAATGGATATTGGTCGGCAACCACTCTGGCCACGGCTGTGGGAAACATACGGTGAAGATGTTCATTTAGCGACCATCATGGGCACTCGCTTTATTCAAGGCCATCAAGGTACAGATTTTTCTGCTGCCGACAAAGGCCTTACTTGTCTTAAACATTATGTCGGTTACAGTTTTCCGTTTAACGGCAAAGATCGCACTCCTGCATATATCAGCGAACGAATGCTGCGCGAAATTTTCCTACCCTCCTTTGCGGCGGGTGTAAAAGCAGGGGCACCAACCGTCATGATTAATTCTGCAGAAGTGGACGGCATTCCGGGGCATGCGAACTACCATTATCTCACCACTATTTTACGAGATGAATTAGGCTTTAAAGGCTTTACGCTATCGGACTGGGAGGATATTAAGCGTTTATACACGCGCGATAAAGTAGCCGCTTCAGAAAAAGACGCGGTTAAAATCGCGGTGATGGCGGGTGTGGATATGAGCATGGTGCCCTTTGACTTTTCATTTTATGATAACTTGCTGGCGCTGGTTAAATCAGGCGACGTGCCGATGGCGCGGATTGATGAGGCCGTTGGTCGTATTTTAACAGTCAAGTTTCAGGCCGGCCTTTTTGATGCGCCCAAAGCACCGTTGCCGATTGCGGAGAATTTTGCGACACCCTATGCGACGGCGACCAATCTGCAAGCCGCACGGGAATCCATCGTGTTAGCTAAAAACCAAGAGCATATTTTACCGTTAAAGAAAGCAGCCAATATTTTAGTCACTGGCCCGACGGCAAACCTGTTAAGTGTCATGAATGGCGGCTGGACGATTACATGGCAAGGTGATGCGGAGGCGCTATACCCTAAAGATAAGTTAACCTTACTCGGCGCGCTCCAGCAACAAAGCACCGGAAAAATTAGCTATGTGGGCGGTAACCGTTTCGATGATGCCATAGACATTGCCAAGGTTGTCGCGGCCGCTAAAGAGCATGACTATATCGTATTAAGTCTGGGTGAAAATACCTATACGGAAACCAAGGGTAATATTGCTTCACTAGCTTTGGACAAAAGCCAACAAGCCTTAGCAGATGCGGTATTCGCGACAGGAAAACCGGTCATTTTAGTAACATTTGGTGGAAGGCCGCGCATTATTACGTCGATTGCCGAAAAAGCGTCCGCTGTGTTACTCGGATTCTTGCCAGGTATGGAGGGCGGTTTGGCGATGGCGGATATTTTATACGGTGATTACAACCCCGATGCGAAACTACCGATCACCTATCCACGCGATACCAATGACATTGTCTTGTATGATTACAAGTCGATGGAATCGTTTGAAGACAATACCTATAATCCCTTGTACCCGTTTGGGCATGGCTTAAGCTATACCACGTTTGAAACCCGTCATTTACAGCTCGATAAAAGCCACGTTGGTTTTTATGATGACGTTAAAGTCAGCGTTGACGTTAGCAATACAGGATCAATCGCAGGGAAAGAGACGGTTTTAGTGTATCTTCACGATGCAGTCGCGTCTGTCAGTCGTCCCAATAAACAATTAAAAGCCTTTCAAAAGGTAGCACTGGCTCCCGGTGAAACCAAGCACCTAAGCTTTACCTTAACCCATGACGATTTGTCGTTTATTGGTGTAGATTTAAAGCGAATTGTTGAATCAGGAGATTTCATTGTGATGGTTGGCGAAGAACGTGTTACGTTTAACGTCAATTAACCGCTTAGACAACAAAGCGTCCAGGGTAATTATTCAGTCCCCCTCTTAGAAAAAGAGGGGTTAGTACCCTAAGGGCATAAAGGGAGATTTATTAGATAAAATCCCCCTCTATCCCCCTTTTTCAAAGGGGGACGTGAAGAAGTACAGTCCAAGCAATAATCAGGCACATTATGCACACTAAAACGCCTTACCTTGGCTCGTTAAGCCTATTAACCTCGCTGTTTTTTATGTGGGGTTTTATTACCTGCCTGAATGATATTCTGATTCCAAAATTAAAAGCGGTGTTCATTCTTAATTACACCCAAGTAATGCTGGTGCAATTTTGTTTCTTCGCGGCCTATTTTATTGTATCCGTACCCAGCGGGTATTTTGTGGAGCGCTTTAGTTATCGGATTGGCATTATTACTGGTTTGATTATCGCGAGCCTTGGGTGTTTGTTATTTTATCCGGCCGCTGCACTGCTTTCTTACCCCTTATTTTTAGTAGCCTTTTTTGTCCTCGCTTCCGGCATTACCTTATTGCAAGTTGCCGCTAACCCTTATGTCACTATTTTAGGCCATCCCGATACTGCCTCCAGTCGCTTGACGTTAACGCAAGCGTTCAATTCATTAGGCACAACGCTAGCACCTTACTTAGGCAGCTTATTCATCCTGACAACCGCCATTAAAACCGCTGATGAGCTAAAGGCGCTCCCGCCAGAGGCATTATTTGCCTACCAAACAATGCAAGCCTCCATGGTGCAAATGCCTTATTTAGGCTTAGCGGCCAGCTTATTAAGCATTGCTTTAGTATTTGCCTGTATCAAACTACCAACCATTACCCCAGTTACGCCAGTAGCCACTAACACCGCTGCGGATGATCGGACTGCGTGGCATTACCGGCATTTAGTCTTGGGTGCAATAGGTATTTTTGTATATGTCGGTGCGGAAGTGGCGATTGGTAGCTTTCTCATCAGTTATCTCGGTGAACCCGCTATTGCCGGATTATCCGCACAAGATGCGGGGCAATATGTTTCACTTTACTGGGGTGGGGCAATGGTCGGTCGGTTTTTGGGTGCATCACTGATGCAACGCCTACCCGCTGGGAAGCTGCTGACGTTTAATGCACTGGCCGCATTTATACTGGTGTTAATCACTATTTTCGGCAGTGGCTTAATCGCCATGTACGCGATACTCGCTATCGGCTTGTTTAATTCCATCATGTTTCCGACCATTTTTTCCCTCGCGCTGAATGGTCTGGGAAAGCATACCGGCCAAGGCTCCGGTATTTTATGCGCGGCTATTGTTGGCGGTGCGGTTTTGCCCGTTATTCAAGGTATGTTCGCCGATCATATCGGGATTCACCTCGCCTTCTTTTTACCCGCACTTTGCTATCTGTATATTGGTTATTATGGTTGGCAGGGGAGTCGAGTCGTTTAATCGATAGTCAGTGGCCGCTGTAATTATGTGTAACGGTTACGTCTAAACTGAACCGTCCCGCATCCATCACCCTCGCTCATTTTGGCTGACAAAATGGGGCACTTTTTAAGCTGTATTTTTTCGATGGCCTGTTCCTGTGATTAGAGGCTTTACAACCATAGACATTTCGTCGAAAAGGTTTTCGCAACGCTCAAGTATTTCAGAACCATTGCGGCGCGCACGATAAATTCAAGCAACCGTTGTTTATTTCGCGCCAATCCAATCGGCACATCAAATAAGACAGACACATTCCCGACTATTCCGCCAAAACCGTTAATAATCGGCAACGCTTGCGCGCCTAAGCGTATTAAAAAGTCCTTTTTATACCCGTAAATACCTATTTCCCACCATTTATTACCTAAAAACCCCGCCTGTCACCACTCCTACGCCTAAAAACCCCTCAACTAATATTGATATTTTTTAATCGCTAGACGGTTATATAGAAAAAAGACTGACTTATTCCCCCTTTATGTCCTACAAATCAGCAAGCGCTTTTCTGATTTAAATAAATTAAATCAATACTAATCTTCCAAATAATAGCTAAAACAGTGGCTACCTACTTTTAAGACGGGACAAAACGATGACACGGCTGTAAAGCTCGTATCGAGTAGCCCCCCGCCTTACGTTGGTCGCAAAAATAGCTTTTAACATTACCCATATCTCAGCCAATCCCAGCCAATTTTTTAACTAAGGAACTATTTATGTCTAACAGCATCGCTAATCAGATTTTCTTTCTTGACGCTAATGTTACAGATTATGAGCGTCTATTGGCTCAACTACCGGTTGGCGCTGACGTGCATATATTGGATAGTTCCAGCGATGCTTTAACGCAAATTGCCGCGGCATTACAGGGTCACAGTGGTATCGAAGCCGTCCACCTAGTCAGCCACGGCAGTGCTGGTACACTAGCGCTTGCGGGCGGTGATATTAACCTAGCGACGCTTGACGATGCTACGCATACAACGGCATTGGAATCAATACGCGCCAGTCTCACCGATAGCGCCGACTTTTTACTCTACGGCTGTAATGTCGCAGAAGGCGATGCTGGAAATGCATTTATCACTAAGCTGGCCGATCTTACCGGTGCGGATGTGGCTGCGTCTACGGATTTAAGCGGCCCAACTAATTTGGGCGGTAACTCTACGCTGGAATCTTCCACTGGCTTGATTGAAGCCAACAGTCTATCTCTGGATAATTTGAACGAAGTACTGGCTTCAGGCTCGCTCCATAACGGCTATATCCGCTTTGGTTACAGTGATGATGGAACCTTAGGTGTTGGGGGCAACGCCAAGCCCGGCATCCAATATGACCCTACTGGCACAGGCACTTTTCTCGATACCGCAGATTCCCTGACCCCTGGTACGCCCCGCGAATCCTTCAGTATCAAAATTGGTTCAAGTGTTTATTCTAATAGAAACGAGGCTTACACCTCACCGCAAATTCCCGGCTCCATTAGCGTAAACGCTATCACCTCCGGTTCGCATACTTATGGCACAGTCACCTCTGTAAATAGTATTGGTGGTCTGCAAATTACTCAAGTCTATACCTTAAGTGACACTGATACCGTCATCAACATGCAGGTAAGTGTCAAAAACACCACTGGCTCGACTATTAATGGCGTGCAATACTCTCGCGGCACCGATCCGGATGTCGATTCGAACGGTTTAGCAGGAGCCACCTCAAGCACAAACAATACCCGCGGTTCTGGCTCTATCAGTGGCAATGACATCGTTCTCGCAGAAGGCCCTACCAGTCACCGTATTATTGGTTACTACAGTGGCGATGCCATGTCACATAACACCAGTGTGAGTAATACCTGGAGTATGGATCCATCCGTTGCACTTTCTGGAAACAATAATGGCAATGGCGATTACACCATCAACATTGGTTTTGATTTAGGCAATATTTCTGCCGGACAAATCAAAAGCTTTAGCTTTGCGTATATCTTTGTATCCAGCCCAGCACAAATTGCCGCCGTAGTCGCCAGCGTACCCGCCTCTAACCCAGTGCCAACACTGACCGCCTTTGATGCACCGCTCGTCACTGTCAACGAAGATACCCAAGCGCCGATTACATTTGCCGATTTAGCCGCACACGGCAATGAAGCTGATCTAAATGCCGATGCTACTCCCGGCACAGTTGCTGCGTTTGTCATTAAAGGCGTCACCACCGGCAGCTTGAAAATAGGTGCTAATGCAGGCAGTGCAACAGCGTGGAGCGCTGGCAGCAATGACAGCATACCGGCGGATGGCTCCAAAAATCTGTATTGGACACCCGCGGCTAATGCCAATGGTACGTTGAATGCTTTTACCGCGATTGCGAGAGATGCCGAAGGTGCTGTTTCTGCCACACCCATTCAAGTACAAGTCGCGGTTACGCCCGTGAATGATGCACCCGTGATTGCGGCGAATGGCACCGCCGTTACGTTAGCCGCCATTAATGAAGACCCCGCCAGCAATGCTGGTGCTACCGTCGCGAGCCTGTTTACACCGCGCTTTACCGATGTGGATGCAGGCGCTGCTTTAGGCGGCATTATCGTCGTCAGTAATAGCAACGCAACGGGCGGTACTTGGCAATACAGCGTAGATGGCAGCACTTGGCATAACATCGGCGCAGTCAGTGCGTCCAATGCTCTTGCACTCTCCGCGAGTACCCATCTGCGCTTTTTACCAGATGCCGATTGGAATGGTGTTCCCACACCGTTAAGCATTTATTTAACGGACAATACCTACAGCGGTGGTTATTCTACTGATAGCACAGCTGACTACGAAACCTCTGTCGTTGCATCGGGCGTATCGAGCAATACGGTCGATCTCGGCACCACCGTCAATGCCATTAACGATTTACCCACCTTTACCAGTGTTGCAGGAGCGGCAACACTCACTGAAACCTCAGCCTACGACAGCAGCTTCACCACTGCTAGCGGTGCATTAACCGGCACACTGACGGGTACTGATGTTGAAGATGGCAGCAGCGTTACTTTCGGTATCCGTGGTGGCGACGTAAGTGGCAGTACCGTCACTAAAAATGGTTTTTACGGTAACTTGGTACTGAATACATCGACTAACGCTTGGACATATACCCCAACCAATAACGCCGCGATCAATGCGCTGGCTGAAGGAAAAACCGTAACCGAAGCTTTTGATTTCAAAGTCATCGATACTGCAGGTGCGTCCAGTATCCAACCCCTGGTTATTAGCCTCACGGGTACCAATGATGTACCACTTCTGGGTATCCTCACCCCCGACCCCATACCTAATCAAATATTTAACGGCAGTGGTGCTTGGAGCTACCAAATACCCGCGGGAATATTTACCGATGCCGAAGGCACTAATTTAACCTACAGCGTACAGGTCGTCGATGGATCCTTGACACCATCGGCAGCGGCTTTAGCGGTCTTAGCGGCAAAACGTCTAACTGGATGATTTTCGATGAAAATTCGCGCACCTTGACCGGGACACCGCCCGCCAATGCCGTGATGCCACTTAATCTGAAAGTTACCGCATCGGATGGTTCTGCCACTGTCGATGATACCTTTACCCTCACACTGGATCCCTTAGCGTCGGGCAGTGGTACACCGACCAATGTCGCACCAAGCTCTACCAATGATAGCGTAACTATTCTCCAAAATACTACCACGGCTTTAGCACTCACTGACTTTGGCAATTACGACGATGCGGAAGGCGCAGCAATAGCCGCGGTTCAAATCACCAGCTTACCTGCACACGGTACGTTACAGTACAATGGCGGCAACGTTATCCTCAATCAAAGCATTCCTGCCGTAGACATTACGTCGGGCAATCTCCAATTTGTACCTGCGGCGGGAGCTTTTGGTAACAACTACGCAGACATAGGCTTTAAGGTCGGTGACGGTGTTGCCTTCAGCAGCAATGCCTACACATTGTCTGTCGATGTCACCCAAACCACTAGCAGTCCTACGCCCGTTACCTTTGCCGCATCAACCATTACCACGTCTGCCGCCAGTGCTTTTACACATGTTTACAGTTCAGACCCGTTAACTGGCTTTGCTCCCAATACCGTTAATGGTGAAGTCGTTAAGGTAGTCGTAGACGCTACTGGCGGGACGATTAGATTTGACTCTGGCTCTATCGGCGGTGCAACACTCATTACTCTAGGTTACGGAGATCCGATCAATGGCTCGGCGACCAGCTTGGCTTTTCAAGGCACATTGGCTGAGGTTAATGCAGCATTGCAACATCTCGAAGCATCTCGTGGCATAAACCCCAGCGTGTCACTCAGCCTCAATGCCGTTACCAGTTCTGCCAGTTCGGCTTATAACGTGGCGAACCAACATTACTATGAGATAGGTACCTTTACTGGAGGCATT
>JAPLRW010000027.1 GCA_026398935.1 Methylococcales bacterium | reverse complement strand
GGTGGGATACTTAATCCTGTTATTGCTGGATTTGCATTTTATTTGATCGCCGAAACGTATAAATTGCAGAAAAAAGAGCTGGAAGCTACCAGAAAATTATTGCAAGTTTCAGCTGACGCGCAAAAAGATCAAATTAAATTAGCCGCATTAACTGCGCGACTTAATTTAAACTTAACAAAAATAAGCTTGCTAAAAACTGAGAATTTTGAATTATTAAAAGAAAGCTCGACCAAATCTACAGATATTGAACCTAGAGGGGTTAATGAGCTAGAAGAGATCTTTAATAGCGCATTTCGTACGAAAGAAGAAAATAATATTCTTACTAATCAAGATAAAATTCAATTGTTAACTGAAAAGAACATTGCGCTAGAGGATCAATTAGAAATCTATTTAAAGCCATAAATTGAACGGAACATGTGTAGGGTAGCATTGCGCACCCTATACTTGGTTTAATAAAATAGAGGCATTTGATGTGAATAAAAAGAAAAAAATATTAGCGTTATTAGGTAGCACCAAACAAGATTCCGCTAATCTAAAAATTCTTGAAAATTTCATGCAATTAACCGCATCTATTTTTGAGGTCGAAATCTATCCCTTAAGCGAGTTGCCCTATTTTAATCCCGACCTTGATAACGATAACAGTGTACCGATAAGCGTTACAACATTCAGGCAGCATATTGAAGTATCTGATGGCATTATCATTTGCACCCCTGAATATGTATTCAGCTTGCCAGGTATTTTAAAAAATGCCTTGGAATGGACGGTTTCGACCATGCTCTTGCATGAAAAACCAACCGCGCTGATTACCGCATCCAATTCTGGGGATAAGGCGCATGAATCATTGGAATTAGTGATGAAAACAATCGGTGCGGAAGTGGGTGATAAATCGTCAATACTGATTAAAAATGTACGAACCGTATTAAATCAACAAGGCGAAATTACAAATCCGAATACATTGGCAGACTTGAATGGATTAATTGAAGCTTTTAAAGCTACTTTGACCAACTCGCAACAAGGATAATGTTATTGAATAATTACCTTAATTGCTGCAACGGCTTGTTGTTATGATTTAGTTTTAGTGACGCGCAATACTGGAGATTTTAAGCAGTGTCAGCTTAAATTAATTAACCCATTTGCAGATTTTTAACATCAACTGTTTTAGAAAAATAGTTTATTAAGCCCTATTAAACCCCCATTGGAACTTTCATGCTCAGTATTAAAAACTTAACCGTTAGCGTAAACGATAAACAAATTCTTAAAGGCATTAATCTTGAGATTAAGGCAGGAGAGATTCACGCCATCATGGGACCTAACGGTTCTGGTAAAAGCACCTTGTCACATATTTTATCCGGTAAATCCGGTTACGAAGTGACGGGGGGTTCGGTGACGTATCAAGGTAAAGATTTACTGGAAATGCCCCCTGAAATCCGCTCGCGCGAAGGCGTGTTTCTGGCGTTTCAATATCCCGTGGAAATTCCCGGTGTAAGTAATATTTATTTATTAAAAGCCGCGCTGAATGCGATGCGTAAACACCACGGGCAACCGGAAGTGGATGCGATGGATTTTTTAACCTTGGTGAAACACAAAGTTAAATTATTAGAAATGGATGAAAAATTTTTATACCGCGCCGTGAATGAAGGCTTTTCTGGCGGCGAAAAGAAACGTAACGAAATTTTGCAAATGGCGATACTGGAACCCAAATTGTGTATTTTGGATGAAACCGACTCAGGCCTAGATATTGATGCCTTAAAAATCGTCTCGGAAGGCGTGAATTCTCTGCGTTCACCAGAGCGCTCTTTCGTGATGGTGACGCATTACCAACGCTTGCTGGATTACATCAAACCTGATTTTGTACATGTTTTAGCGCATGGTCAAATCGTTAAATCGGGCGGCGCTGAATTAGCCTTGGAATTGGAAGAAAAAGGCTATAGCTGGCTTGAAGATCTGGCGGTAGCGCAATGAGCAGTATCAATGCCGTCACTGCCAGCCGTTACGCGGCGGATTATCCCAGCCTAAAAGCACGCTTGCCCGGTCAAGGTTTGGCATGGTTGGAACACTTACGCACAGAGGCGTTTAACACGTTTTCGCAACACGGATTTCCTTCTCCCAGAGAAGAAGAATGGCGTTATACCAATGTATCCGCGATTGAGAAAAAACTATTTACGCCATCACTGACCATTACCGCTAACGCGGTTAGTCAGGACGACTTAAGCGCCTATCAGTTGCAAGATACGTGGTCAGTCGTGCTGGTGGATGGGCATTTTTCAGCCGCCGACTCCTTGCTGGCGGGTTTGCCTGCAACGGTCATTGTCATGAGTATGGCAGAAGCCTTGGTCACGCAAGCTGACTTGGTAGAGCGCCATCTTGGTCAGGCAGTGCATCATGATGAACACAGCTTTATTGCGTTTAACAGTGCGTGGTTTACCGATGGCGTGTTCATTCACATTCCTGCTAAACAGCTATTGGCTAAACCCATTCAGATTTTACACCTCGTCACGCAGGCGGATGTTTTAGCGACAACGCGCAATGTGGTCATCGTTGATGAACTGGCGGAAGCGACGTTGATTGAGACGTTTGCTGCCACGGGCGAATCGTTGGCGTATTTATCCGCTGCCGTAACAGAGGTTTTTATCGCTCAAAATGCACAATTGACGGGCTATAAATTACAATCTGAGTCCGATAAAGCCTATCATTTTTGTGGTACCTACGTTAAACAGGCACGGGACGCACGTTTTACGCAGCATAATTTTGAGTTTGGCGGCTTGTTAGCGCGTAACGACACGCATACTGACTTAAATCAAGCGGCGGAATGTACGTTAAATGGTTTATATTCCGGTATTAATCGGCAGCATATTGACAATCACACGCGCATTAATCACTTACAACCGCACGCAATTAGTCGCGAATTGTATAAAGGGATTTTAGATGACCGCGCGCGCGGGGTATTTCAAGGCCGGGTTATCGTTGCCGAACAGGCGCAAAAAACCGACTCACAAATGAATAACCGTAATTTGTTACTGTCGAATGATGCGGAAGTTGATACCAAGCCGCAGCTGGAGATTTATGCCGATGACGTAAAATGTGCGCATGGCATGACCGTTGGGCAATTGGATGAAAAATCAGTGTTTTATTTGCAATCTCGCGGAGTGGATAACGATACCGCGCGTAATATGCTGACCTTTGCGTTTGCCAATGAAATGGTTGATAAAATCACCGTACGTAGCTTACATGATCAAGTGCTGGAACACGTACTAAGCCGTTTCCCACAAGAAGGTGTGAATAAGGAATGGCTATAAAATACCGCTAACTTGGATAGTGATGTCGGGAAGTTGCGTTAACGTAACGGTATCGCCTGCGCGTAAAGTACTTTTTTGGGCGTAGGTTTCGCCGTGTGGTTCACGGTAAACTTCTAGGCAAGTATCATTTAAGTTCAGTATCCAATATTCTGCTACCCCGTGTAAGGCATATAAACGCAACTTTTGGCTTTGATCGTAAGCGAGTGAACTGTCGGCGACTTCGATGAGCAATAATACATCATTGGCAGTGGGATGACGGGAGCTATAGAAATCATCCACTGGCTTTAATAACATAAAGTCCGGCTCAGGCTCTGAAAGATCGCCTAGCTGCAAGGGATTTTGCACAGAAGAATCAGCGCAATTTGCAGTTAACAGTGTAAATACTTTATTAATGCGGTTTAAGTGACCAGAATGATTAAATCCAATAGGTGCCATTTCTAATATTTCTCCTTCAATAAGTTCAATGTGACTGCTGGGCGGAAAAATATTAGCTTCACCTAACCTTTGCCATTCGTGGATGTCGGTTAAATGTTTGCGTACAGGGGCGGTGACTGAATTCATAGACTTTTGTAATCAATAGATTAAGAACATTTGAAATATAACGCGTTATGCTGGAATAATCAATAAACCTGATTTAGAAATAATTTTAAATAATATGACAAACTTCCCCATAGAAAAAATCCGCGCCGACTTTCCGATTTTAGCCGAGAAAATTCGCAACAAACCGCTGGTGTATTTGGATAATGCCGCCTCTAGCCAAAAACCCCAAGTGGTGATTGATAGTCTGGTACATGTGTATACCCATGAGTACGCCAATATTCACCGCGGCGTACATACCCTGAGCGTACGTGCCACCGACAAATACGAAGGCGCACGCGAAAAAGTTAAAGACTTTATCAATGCTGCCAGCAGCAAAGAGATTATTTTTGTCCGAGGTGCCACTGAAGCCATCAATTTAGTCGCGCAAACCTTTGGCAAAGCCACTATCAAGGCCGGTGATGAAATCATCATTACCGCAATGGAGCATCACTCCAATATTGTGCCGTGGCAAATGCTCTGCGCCGAAACCGGTGCGGTGTTAAAGGTTGCCGCCATGAACCTTCAAGGGGAATTAATTTACGCCGAGTTTGAAGCCTTACTCAATACCAAAACCAAATTAGTGGCCATTACACACATGTCCAATGCCTTGGGCACGATTAATCCGGTTGAGCGCATCATTGCCGCTGCCCATGCCCAAAATATCCCCGTGTTACTGGATGGCGCACAGGCTATTCCACACATGACCGTGGATGTACAAGCACTGGATTGTGATTTTTACGTTTTTTCAGGCCATAAACTCTATGCGCCCTCCGGTATCGGCATACTCTATGGCAAACAAGCCTTACTGGAAGCCATGCCGCCGTACCAAGGCGGCGGAGATATGATCAAAACCGTTAGCTTTGATAAAAGCACTTACGCCGGATTGCCGCATAAATTTGAAGCTGGGACGCCGAGCATTGCCGATACCATTGCATTAGGTGCGGCGATTGATTATTTACAGTCGATTGGTATGGACGCCATCGCGGCATATGAGGCGGAGTTATTGGCTTATGCCACTGAACAAGCGCGAAAAATCCCGCAATTACGCATTATTGGTGAAGCCGCTGAAAAAGGCGCGATTCTCTCCTTTGCGTTAGATAAAATTCACCCGCATGATATTGGCACTATGCTTGACAGCTTAGGCATTGCCATCCGCGCCGGGCATCATTGCGCTATGCCAGTCATGGATTTTTATGGCGTCCCCGCCACTGCTAGAGCATCGTTTGCCATGTATAATACCAAAGAAGAAATCGATGTATTAATGCAGGGTATTAAATCTTTAATTGAGGTATTTGGCTGATGTTTGATGATCTACGCGAGCTGTATCAAGAAGTCATTTTTGACCATAACCGTAACCCCCGTAATTTTCGCATTATTGAACAGGCGGATCGTACGGTAGAAGGTTTTAATCCCCTGTGTGGCGATCGGTTGACCTTGTATTTAACCCTAACGGGCGACGTCATTACCGATGCCAGTTTTCAAGGTTCCGGCTGTGCCATTTCGACGGCATCGGTATCTTTAATGACCGACATTGTAAAAGGCAAAACGATCACCGATGCAGAGCGGTTATTTAAGCAATTTCACGAAATGACCACAGGTAAAGAAGAACACATTAATCTGGAGGCGCTGGGTAAATTAGCGGTTTTAGCAGGCGTGCGCGAATACCCAGCTCGTGTGAAATGTGCAACATTGGCTTGGCATACGCTTGATGCGGCTTTAAAAAATGAAGCCCAAGCCATTTCAACTGAATAAGCGGTATCGGTCAGCGCTTTACGTTAAAAACCGCCTTCATTTCTAAACGTATGCACACAGAAAACACCCTCCCCTACAACGGCAAACTCGCCGTACTGTATGAGCAGAACGGTGATCTTGCCGACTATCAACATCTGTCGGAAAGATTGGCCGTGCCGCTTTTTCATGCCGTTGATGCACAGACACCGGAAAGCTTCTTTCTTACTTGGCGGGATGGCTGCTTAAAACTCCTTGATAAAGAATTACTCAAAAAAGGCGGTTTAACGGTTGAAATCGAACCGCGTCCGGGCGAACAACGTTCTTGGCCCGCGCCTAAAGAAGATGCTTTAGCACATGCCTTAGGCCGTAAAACCAAAACAGTAATTGATGCCACCACTGGCTGGGGGCAAGATAGCCTGCATATTTTTCGGATGGGCTATACGCTACAGTGTATCGAACGCTCGCCGATTATGCTGGAACTCTTAACCGACGCCTTCCAACGCCTAGCGCACCTCGACTGGATGCAACGCTTGGCACTGACGCCGCCGGACTTACTGGCTGGCGATGCTTGCACCGTATTGGCGCAATTACCAACGCCGCCGGACTGCATTTATATTGATCCGATGTTTCCACCCAAACGTAAAAAATCTGCTTTGGCTAAAAAATCCATGCAGGTGTTGCGTGAATTACTGGGTGATGATCTGGATAAAGAGCAGCTCTTTGCCGCCGCGCTACAAGCGACGGGGAAAAAAGTCGTGGTTAAAAGTCCTGATGACGCTGAGCCATTAGGCGGTAAACCATCAAGTAGTTTTCGGGGGAAATTAGTGCGTTATGATGTGTATTTAAAAAATTAGCCGCCCGCAAAAATGTGCGGATGTATATGAAGATTTAAGCGTTCAAGGATAAAAAAATGACCGAATGGATAGATGTAATTGATCAAACCGCGTTGGCAGAGGGTGAAAACATTGTCATTGATGTAGACGGTACGGATGTGGCAATTTTTAATATTGCCGGCGAATTCTATGCGATTGAAGATGTCTGCACACATGATGGCGCTGAAATTGCCAGCGGCGAACTGGAGGGCGATGAAATCATTTGTCCTCGGCACGGCGCGCGTTTTTGTGTTAAAACGGGTGCGGTAAAATGCGCCCCCGCTTATGAAGCGATTGCCACCTTTCCGGTGCGCGTCGAGCAGGGCAAAGTACAAGTTAAAGACTATCGCTGAACAACAGTATTGCCTTAATAGCCAGCACTTTAATCCAAAGGATCCCATATGTCGCTTAAAACTCGCACCGTAAATACCCTGTTTGGCATGAGCCTCTTCGCGGCGGTTAGTCTACCCAGTCATGCCCAACAAAAACCCTTTGATTATTACCTGATGAGCCTATCCTGGTCGCCGGAGTTTTGCGCAACGCGGCCACAAGATCGCCAGTGTGGGCGTGGTTACGGCTTGGTATTACATGGTGTGTGGCCGCAATACAGCAAAGGTTATCCAAGCGCGTGCTCAAATGAACGCTTATCGGCGAATGTGCTGCATGACTTTGCAGGGCTTTACCCCAGCGAAAAACTCGCTTTTCATGAATGGGAAAAACACGGCACTTGTTCCGGCTTATCTCCCAACGATTATTTACAGTTGTCACAATCGCTCAAGCAAGGCTTTGTTACGCCAAGTGAATTGCAAAACCTGACCCAACCCCTACGCACCACGCCCAATCAGCTAAGTCAGTATATTTTAGCGTCCAATCCGACACTTAACGCGTCAGCGTTAGCGTTCTCTTGTAAAGACAGCGGCCGCTTTCTGCAAGAAATTTATGTGTGCTACGATAAATCAGGCGTCACTGCTACCGCCTGCGGCTCGGATGTAAAACGCCGGAGTCAGAAAAGTTGTGGGCAGGATAGTTTTTTGGTGCGGAGTATTCGTTAGGCAAGCAGTCTGTCATAGTCGGCATGAGTACCAACCCACACCCAAAGGAAACCACTTTCAATCGGTGTGGGTCATTAGTTTTCTACCGTGCAATTACCCAGCCTTAATTATCTTCCCACATTCGTGCGTAACGCAAAGATGACCACGATCAGTGCGGTAAAAACGGTATTTACCGCCTTATAATCAACGATCACTCATATTGATGCCGTATTGCTTCTCAAAAATCTTGGTTACATTGTACCCTTCAGCATTCAATAAATCGGCGTTAAAAAACAAACGCATATCTATAATCCAAGCAACACTTTTTTGCTTATTGTTTTCTATAATAATGCCTGCAAGATTATGGTCATCATCAACAACCTGCGTCACCACTGTTTGCAGATTGCTAGGATCTTCTTTTAGCGCCCCCGTCACAATACGCTGCGCAGATTCCATGGTCAGCTACACACCTAACAGCATCAGGCCAGCCCAAACAGAAAGGCCAATTTTTAAACGTCTTCTAACACGAGGATTGGATAATCTTTTTAACTTAACAAGGATGGTCATATTTCTTTATTGCGGCTCCATGGTTTTGGTGATTTTTTAACGACTAGGTCTTTCATTACGGCACGTTGGTACTCAAGCATAAGCACTTCGCTACCGCAGCAGACCGTAGATTTAAGTTTACACGCTTTAGTGCTTTAAATTAAAGACATGAAGATAGGTTAGATTCGTCATTAAACAAATGACACACTGCAAATTAATAGTCTTTCCATTATACAGAACAGAAAAAATTTTTTACTACATAATTAAAAAATGCTATACTTAATCTGCATGTTTGACACATGTACAAACTTATGATACCGAGACCACACTGATAAATACTTTGCTAATGAGGCGATAATAATGAACGACCTGACTACTGTATCCAAAAGATTATTTGATGCAGACTCTTTGAATGCGTCAGACTTTAAAATGTTCCCAGGCTCTAGTAGGGATGTAACGGCGGAGCAATTCGCAACGCAAATAAATAGAGTTCTGTCACAAATACAAGCTGGTGATTTTGAGACCGTTGATTTTGCTAATGAGGAATAGGTTTTGGGAATTAATTTTTCGGAATTATATGAGTATTGCCAGACTTTAGAACCAAAAATAAGCAGATCAAAATTAAAGAAAAAAGTTATAGAAATGAATGGGGTCGCCCCCATTGTTATAAAATCCTCTATGGACATTAATGTTAGTAGGGGATTTTTTATGTCTGTGAATAATCCAAGTAATAACTACAATTTAAACGGAGACACTATAATTCTTGCTAGAGAGCTGAATTATTGCTGGGAAAGATTTGTATATACAAAAGAGTTAATGCACTTGTTTGACACTGAGCAAGAGCAGGTAAACGATGACGAAAAACTTATTGAACTATTAAATAGCTTTGAAGTACAAACGATAGCAAATAGCCAAGAACCCTTTAAGTCAGAACTTAATGCATTCTGGCGAGCGCTTTGTTGCTTATGTCCATAGAAAAATAGGCAGGAATTT
>JAPLRW010000138.1 GCA_026398935.1 Methylococcales bacterium | reverse complement strand
GGCAATAAAAAACCCGCTAAGCCTTTCGACTTGCGGGTTCTGGTATTGTGTGACACTGTGTGATTCTATCTTATGGAGGCTGCGGCCGGAATCGAACCGGCGTAGATGGCTTTGCAGGCCACTGCATAACCATTTTGCTACACAGCCTTTGTAATGTAAAAAGCCCCAAATTAATGAGGCTCTTAAAAATATTGGAGCGGGAAACGAGATTCGAACTCGCGACCCCAACCTTGGCAAGGTTGTGCTCTACCACTGAGCTATTCCCGCAATCAATTTATTTGTTCATTATAAGGGTTTTAAAACATACGTCAAGTTATTTTTAAAAAAACTTTTATGCTGACGTTATAATGAAGCTCTTTTATGATGGCATCTTTGGTGAAGTCTTTTTGAATATGCTGTTAGAATGCGCGGATGATTAAACTATTTAATGCATTAACATGATGACTAAACAAGAAAAATCTTTAACAATGACGGTGTTGATGACCCCTGACATGGTTAATTTTTCAGGGAAAGTTCATGGAGGTATTGTTTTAAAATTATTGGATCAAGTCGCGTATATTTGTGCGGCAAAGTACGCCAAAAGTTATGTAGTGACCGCCGCGTTAGATAATGTTTTTTTTAAGCAAAGCATTAATGTCGGTGAATTAGTGACTTTTCATGCCAATATTAATTATGTGGGTCGATCATCTATGGAAGTGGGCATTATCGTTGTGGCAGCAGATTTACTGACGAATGTGAAGCGCCATACCAATTCGTGTTACTTTACGATGGTGGCTGTTGATGAGCGTGGCGCTTCTATTGAGGTGCCACGATTACAGCTTGAAACAGACATGGACAAAAAACTCTTCGCGGCTGGAGCGTTACGTAAACAAAAGCGTCAGGAAACATTAGAGCAGAACAGTGATTTGCAATTTGATATTGAATAGAGGAATGTGTGCGTGGGTATCCAGGAAAATTTTGAACAACTGCCGTTAAAGGATTTTGCAGAAAAAGCATACTTGGATTATTCCATGTATGTCATCTTAGATCGAGCCTTACCGCATATTGCGGATGGTTTAAAGCCAGTACAGCGGCGTATTGTGTATGCAATGTCAGAGCTGGGTTTAACCGCACTGGCCAAATATAAAAAATCCGCGCGTACGGTCGGCGATGTGTTGGGTAAATACCACCCCCACGGCGATTCTGCGTGTTATGAAGCCATGGTATTGATGGCGCAAGATTTTTCTTATCGTTATCCGTTGGTGGATGGACAAGGTAATTGGGGGTCGCCGGATGACCCTAAATCCTTTGCTGCCATGCGGTATACCGAGTCTCGTTTAACCGCCTATGCGCATACCTTGCTGAATGAATTGGGGCAGGGCACGGTTGAATGGCGCGATAATTTTGACGGTACGTTACAAGAGCCTGACTTATTACCCGCCCGTTTGCCGAATATTTTATTGAATGGCACTATGGGTATCGCAGTCGGTATGGCGACAGATATTCCGCCGCATAATTTACGTGAAGTAACCAATGCCTGTATTCAATTACTGGATGAACCTGACAGTTCCTTAGAATCATTGTTTATACATATCAAAGGCCCTGATTACCCGACGAAAGCTGAAATCATTACGTCGCAAGCGGATATTCAGAAAGTTTATGCCAGCGGTGGCGGTTCGATAAAAATGCGCGCCAAATACGAATTAGAAGACGGCAATATTGTGATTACTGCGCTACCTTATCAGGTATCGGGTGCCAAATTGCTGGAACAAATCGCCGCACAAATGCTGGCTAAAAAATTACCGATGATTGAGGATTTGCGTGATGAATCTGATCATGAAAATTTAACCCGTTTATTGGTTATTCCGCGTTCGAAAAAGATTGATGTTGAATCGGTGATGTCGCATTTATTTGCTACCACCGATTTAGAGAAAAGTTATCGCGTTAACATGAATATGATCGGTTTGAATGGCCGTCCACGGGTTAAAGATTTAAAAACGATTTTACTGGAATGGTTAACCTTTCGTGTTGAAACCGTGCGTAGACGCTTGCAATATCGCCTAGATAAAATCTTGGCACGGTTACATATTCTCGATGGATTACTGATTGCGTATTTAAATCTTGATGAAGTCATCGCCATTATTCGCCAAGAAGATAAACCTAAAGCGGTATTAATGGCGCGTTTTGCTTTAACCGATGCTCAAGCTGAAGCCATTTTGGAGTTAAAGTTAAGGCATTTAGCTAAGCTGGAGGAAATGAAAATCCGCGGCGAGCAGGCTGAATTAGAAAAAGAACGTGCCGGACTTGAAAAAACCTTGGCATCAAAATTACTGTTAAATCGATTGGTTAAAAAAGAACTGATAGACGATACAGAAAAGTATGGCGACGAACGCCGCTCTCCTTTGGTGGAGCGTAATGCCGCGCAAGCACTGGAAACAACATCACTCATTGCCAACGAACCTAGTACCATCATTTTATCGGCAAAAGGCTGGATACGTGCCGCTAAGGGGCACGATATTGATGTAGCGTCTTTAGGGTATCGCTCTGGCGACCAATTTTTGGCCGCAGTGAAGGGGCGCACGACGCAACCGATTTATTTGATTGATTCAACGGGGCGGGTGTATACCAGCACCGTACACGATTTACCCTCGGCACGGACGCAAGGCGAGCCCCTAACTGGACGTTTTAATCCGCCAGCGGGTGCGTTGTTTACCGGATTAATGACGGGCACTCCTGATGATTGGTATTTACTTGCCGGGAATTCTGGTTATGGCTTTAGGGTTCAGCTAAAGGATTTGAACAGTAAAAATAAAGCCGGTAAGGCGGCGCTGAGTTTACCGGCAGGTGCTGAGATATTACCGCCGTTAGCAATTGCAGCGACTACTGATTTGTTGGCGGTGGTTACACTGCAAGGGCGGTTATTAATCTTTCCTGTTACTGATTTACCGGAACTGATCAAAGGTAAAGGCAATAAAATTATTCAGATTCCTACTGCTGATTTAACCACGGGTGCAGATAAAGTCGTTGCTATGCTCACTATGCCTGTGGGTGCGGCGTTAAAAGTAGTGTCCGGTAAGCGGCATTTAACCTTAAAAAATGCGGATATAGCGTTGTTTAGTGGTACGCGCGCTAAGCGTGGCTTGCCGCTACCGCGTGGCTTTCAGCGGGTAGATGGCTTGGAATTGGAGGTTTAGTTCCTTTTTCGTGGATAAAAACGGTATTTATAAAATATCCACTGACGCCTCTTTGATACAAAGAGGCTGATCGTTGAACAATGTAATAAAATCCATTCCAGATAGATTGCTCGGATTGGTAGTAAGGAACTAAAAATGCTGAATTATCCCGTTCTAACGGCGATTGGCTTGTTATTTTGCAGTAATGTTTTTATGACCTTTGCTTGGTACGCGCACTTAAAGGAATTGCAGAGTAAACCGTGGCTTATAGCGGCATTGATTAGCTGGGGCATCGCATTATTTGAATATTTATTGCAAGTTCCAGCTAACCGGATCGGCTTTACAGTGCTTAATGTTGGGCAGCTTAAAATCATGCAGGAAGTCATTACCTTGGCCATTTTTGTACCATTTTCAGTGGTGTATTTACGCGAACCATTGAAATTGGATTATCTCTGGGCGGGGTTTTGTTTGTTGGGTGCGGTTTATTTTATGTTTCGGGAGAAGGTTTAGAAGCATAAAGAATAGGGTGTAATAGCTTGATCGTACAATATAAAGTATTGATCAAGTCCGCACTGTTATTTGTTGCCTGAATAATAAGGTCTTATATCGACATTAGGCTAGGCGTTTTTGATAGCGGCATCTGTTAGCATTTTGTGGCATAAGGTTTTTGGGGTTTTAATACACCGTCAGTTGTCCGCCTTTACATACGGTACATCAATGCATTTAGATGTATTTCGCTGGGCAATAAAAAACCCGCTAAGCCACATAGCTTGCAGGTTTTTGTGCTTCTAATGGTGTCCCGAGGC
>JAPLRW010000142.1 GCA_026398935.1 Methylococcales bacterium | reverse complement strand
TTGATAGATAAATACATTCCCGCTTTTTGGATGGTATTTTTACAAAAATATATTTTCTATTTAATGGGTTACACTGTTTTTACAAAGCCAAAACCAAGAAATGAAAATTTAACAAAAAAGCCCGTATTTCGACAGCCTAGTACTAACCCCTTTTTTTCTAAGAGGGGAACTGAATAATTACGTTTAAAGATTACTGGCTAACGCTTTTATTTCTAAGGTATGTATTATGTAACGGCCTTTTACGCTGCCCGGATCGAGTCTAAGTTGACCATTGAAATTCGTAATGGATATAGGAATTAATAGGGTATTCATCCCTTTAGCCAGTAAGCGTTTTTTACTACGCTGGTCGGTAAATTGCGGTGCGCTATGCAATTGCGCATAAAATAACTGCATTTCAGTTGTTTCTGGCGCTTCAATGGCTATTTTTAACAAGAACTGCGCATTAGGGTGATTTTGATTAAACGATAAAGTCAGCATGGGATCAGTATTGCTAACATCAATAATGAGATGATTATCTTGCCATGCTAAGGTTTTAAAGTCGGTATTTTGTGGAGGTAAAGTGACAGGTGATAATGTAAAAACTGACTGTGTACTTTGGTCAAAAAGAGGGGTTAATTGTGCATATTCCTGAGCAGCTGATAATTGCGGCATGTAAGGTACTTTTCGCTCGACGATTTCTTCAATGGCAATATTGATAGGTTGATTTTTAATATAATAGTCAATAATGTCAAGATTAAACTCGCTACTAATGTAAGTGCTATTATTAAAATAATTACCAATATACGCTAGCAAAGAACTGAAAAAAGAATCTTTAAAAATGATGGCGTTTAATTGATTATTGGGGCATTGAATAGTAACGACCTCATGTTCATCATAAGGTTTAAATGCATTGGCACAGGCATTCATTATGGATGCTGGCTTTATTGCTGCTAATGACTGCGTATTATCAGGTTGTTGATGAATAGTATTGGATAGATCGCCATCCGTTTCTTTTGAGAAAATATAGTCATCTGCCGAAAATAATTGCGGGTGTATTTTATTCGGATACATCTTGGCTAAATATTGCGCTATTTGATATTGAGCAATATTACCGCCAAAAATATTCCAATGCGTATCATATTTATAATAAAGTAAACCTTGGCTTTTTGCCTGATTTAGGTTACTGCGTAAATCTAAAATAGGCACATTTATATGTTGCTTTGCATAGCTTAATAGCTGATCCAATGCTGATTCCGGCTGAATTTTATTCAGGTAATCCGGCATATACTCGGGATAAATGCTGCTTTTATTTGGAGCAATGATAATAACGTAATCAATGCCTCTACTCTTTAACCAAAGCCTCCTGTATTCAATCGTTTCTGCAAATTTTATTAATTGTGCTTCAGTATATTTTGAGATATGCCGATAGGAATCAATTTCTTGATCATAGAATAGCCAGTCATTTTTACCGTGTATAACAATTTTACTGGAAGAGTCATTGATCGCATTTTTTAGTTGATGATATAACCATAAAAAAACCGGCCGTAACCCAAAATGGTCGTCAATATATTGCTCAAGCTTAGCCGGGAACTCCGGCCATTCATATAATGATTGCGGTATGGCTGGCAACGGAGAAGAAACGCGGCGCTCATTTTGCAATAGGTGGCTATTGTCATTGATTAGCGTTAATACTAATGGCGTACTAATAATGAATAGAAAAAAAATGGTTAATTGTAGGTGATAGCGCATAATATTTATATTAAAACCTAAAGTATATAAATGGATTATAGGTTCCTGCAGAAATTTTAATTAATGAGAGTATTAATAAGGAACAGTAAAAGATCATTGAGCTGCTTGTTGAAGCCATGCTCGGCATAATTTCTTTCAGAGGATTAATGTTTTTAATGTAGGGATAAATAGGCGTTACAGCGATAATGCCAATACTTAAAGCAATAATTAGTTCATTATTGATCAGTAACGCTATATTATACAGCGCTCCTGGTTCTTGCGTTATGCCGAACATAATGGCTAGAAAATGTGTCGCCGATGAAAAATCGCTACAGCGAAAAAAGACCCAAGAGATCATGACTATCAACAGGGTATAAGCATGTCGAATGAGCGGGGAGCTTCGCTCAAGTAGCGTGATAAAACGGGTTTTCTCTAAAGAAAGAAATAATCCATGAATCATACCCCAAATAATAAAGTTCCAGCTAGCACCGTGCCATAAGCCACAAAGGAAAAAAACAATATTCAGGTTAAGGTAGGCACGTAAAGGCGAAACCCGGTTACCGCCCAAAGGAATATAAAGATAGTCTCTAAACCAATTGGACAGTGATATATGCCACCTGCGCCAGAACTCTTGAATAGAGCAGGCTATATAGGGATAATTAAAGTTTTCGAGAAATTTAAAACCCAACATTCTACCCAGTCCAATCGCCATGTCAGAATAGCCTGAGAAATCAAAGTAGATTTGTAAGCTGTAGCACAGCAGTCCAAGCCAAGCGATGTCGCTATGAAGCTCGCTACCCGGTAAATTAAAGACTTCATCAGCAAGTTCTCCCAGCGGGTTGGCCAGTAAGGTTTTTTTTGCTAAGCCAATGATAAAGCGTTCTGTTCCTGATGCGAATAAGGCTAAAGAATGTTGTCTTGATTTGATTTGTTCTGCAACGTCATGGTAACGAATGATGGGCCCTGCAACAAGCTGAGGAAACAAGGTAATATATAATGCCGCATTAATGAATCTATGTTCGACAGGGGTTGTTCTTCGGTAAATATCAACTAAATAGGAGATAGCGTGAAAAGTGAAAAAAGATATGCCTAATGGTAAGTGTACTGGCGGCATTACCACGAGGGAGTAATTAAGCAGCGTTAAAATGTCATTAATATTATCGGTAATAAAATTTATATATTTGAATGCAATGAGCAGCATTAAATTAATAGTAAGCCCAAATATTAAAATACTTTTTTTATATCTCTCATGTGCATAATCAAGGTAAATTCCAATAGAATAATTTACACAAATAGACAGTAACATCACTAGGGTATAGGATATTTCACCCCAAGCATAAAAAATTAAACTCACGATAAAAGCGGTAAAATTTTTCCAGGCACTTGGCGTTAAAAAATAAAGCAGTAGCGTAAGAGGTAAAAAACAAAAAATAAAAATGGTTGAGCTGAAAATCATAATATTAATGCTTAAAAACGAGACAATTGTTCAGGCATTTTACCCTCATATTCTACTATTGAGGCCAAAATATACCCCGTCTAAGGTGATTTTTCTTTTGGTGTGTTTGGAATAATGCTAAAACGCTGCGTCAATTCTTGAGAATGGCTATTTTAGATTTTGGCGAGGAGCGTTGGGTTTACTGCTAAAAAGCGCCTTAACCATTAAGTGTTCGGTATCAACGCAACAGCTAAAAACTGGCTTCGTGAAAACGGTTTTTCGGCGAGTGGGGGCAGGCTTAAAGAAATAGCCTGTTTACCAAAACCTGAAATAGAATAGGTTTTGGTCATAGTAAGCGTTACTGAAGGATCTATTTTTTATGCGACTAATACTTTACCAAGTAGTGGCTACTGAACAGCTATAAAGTAGTGCTCACTAACCTCCTTTACCGGCTATACAACGCTAAAACCTGTCGAACATAGTTTTGGGTTTCACGATAAGGCGGGATAGTGTTGTTGTATTTTTGCTAAAACCTGTCGAACATAGTTTTGGGTTTCACGATAAGGCGGGATAGTGTTGTTGTATTTTTTCACTGCGCCTTCGCCTGCGTTATACGCAGCAACCGCGAGTTCTACATTATCATCAAACATCGCCAATAAATCTTTTAGATACCGCGTGCCAGCACTGATGTTTTGTTCTGGATCGTTGCGGTCATAAACACCATAACGCGCCGCAGTCGGTGCCATTAATTGCATTAATCCAACGGCTCCCGCAGAAGATACGGCGTTGGCATTGTAAGCGGATTCGCTTTGAATAACCGCATGCAGTAATTTTTCATCTACCTGATGCTCAAGAGATGCCTGGGCAATTAAATCGTTAAACTTGTGTTTGTTGGGTTTGTAATGCGCCAACGATTCAAAGTAATGTAGCGGCTTAGGTCTACCTAAGCTCACCAGCTGGAAAGGTGCGTTGACGGGTTTTGCGTCACCATAAGACACGACGCCGTTTGTATCGGTGTACTTATAGATATTAGCGTAGTTGGGTGATGCGGGCCGGCTTTTGATAATTCGTTGCGATGTTTTTTGATTACACAGATTCGTAATCATAATAGAGCCGTCAGGTGCTTTACTTCGGCATATATCAGCAGTCGCGGTGCTCACCCAAGCACTGCTTAACCATAAAAGCAGTAAGCAACGGGGCAGGGTATGCATCGCTTGTGAGGTTAGATGCGTAGAAATCCGTAGCGAGCCTCTATGCGTCGCTACTGGTACGAATTCATGTTGCGCTTTAGCCGAATATAAAGGCAAAAAGCTTGCCCATCTTACGTGGCTAACGAGCGGGCGTAATAATAATGTGTTTGGTTGCTTCACAGGCTTTAACTCTTGCGTTATCAATCGTTGTAGCAGTCGCGAGGGCAACTCCCATACGTCGATGGGTGAACGCCTGCGGCTTACCGAACAAGCGAACACTGACATCAGTATCCGCCAAGGCTTTATTCAAGCCTGTATATATGACAGCATCCGTATCCATGCCGCCTAGAATGACGGCGCTTGCGCCTGCACTCAGCAGTTGTGTTGATACGGGTAATCCCAAAATGGCTCTGACATGCAGTTCAAATTCATTTTGACGTTGCGTTACCATGGTTACCATACCGGTATCATGGGGTCTGGGACTGACTTCACTGAACCAGACTTGATCTCCTTGAATAAATAATTCTACGCCGAACAAGCCTAAACCACCGATATTATCCGTAACTTGCTTGGCAATGTCTTGTGAACGTTGCAGTGCCGTCGCCGACATGGCTTGTGGTTGCCAGCTTTCCCTATAATCCCCATGCTCTTGTCTGTGTCCAATCGGTTCACAGAAATGTGTGATGATGTCTCCTTGGCTATCGCGAGCGCGTACGGTTAATAGTGTGATTTCAAAATCGAAATCAATTTTAGCTTCAACAATAACTTTCCCGGTATCAACACGGCCACCCGCTTTGGCGTATGCCCACGCAGCATCAAGCTCGTCCGGGCTTTTTACCATGGATTGACCTTTGCCAGAAGAAGACATGGTTGGTTTAATAAAACAGGGGTAGCCTATGCCAGCGGCGACGGCTGCCTTCAGTTCATCCAGCGTCTGGGCAAACGCGTATTTGGATGTGGGTAATCCTAATTCTTCAGCCACTAACACCCGAATACCTTCACGATTCATCGTGAGTTGGATAGCGCGTGCATTTGGAACCACCGTACATTGTCCTAAGGCTTCAATTTCTGCCAAAGCGTCCGTTGCAATCGCTTCCAATTCAGGGATAATGAAGTGTGGCTTTTCTTTGACAATTAGCTGCTTGACCGCTTCCGCATCGGTCATGTCAATGACGTAACTGCGTTGCGCAACATGTTGCGCCGGAGCATTGGCATAACGATCAACAGCAATGACTTCTATGCCATAGCGTTGCAATGAAATGGCAATTTCTTTACCTAGCTCACCACTACCGAGTAATAATGCTTTGGTTGCTGATGCGGTTAATGGTGTACCTATGTTCATTCGACCTCCAAGGATGGGGGGAGTGTCGCAACGGGTAGGGAACCAGTGTGACCGACCTCCAGGGATGGGGGAGGTGTCGCAGCGGGTGATGCATCGATGCGCTGTTCAGCCTCCAAGTAATTATCAATATCTTGTTTAGAAAAACCGATTTTTTTAGCAACCCTGTCAGCGTGACTGACGCGAGAGATACCCTCTATCAATCTGTATGTCGGTAACTCATGGCTAAATTCAACTTGTTTTGCGAGCCCTATTTTTTCTGCAATAAAGTGATCAACCAGTTGATGGTTGTGTGTAATCAAGAGGGTATTACACCCCTTACGGTAAAAACCATTCAATACGTTAGTGGATGACTCCATCTTCTCTTCAAATGTAGTTCCTTCTGATAATTCGTCAAGTACGATAAGGCTTTTTGCCGAGCTGGCCAGAAAGATTTCTTTGGTGCGTTTTAGCTCGGTTCCAAAGCGGCCTTCACCGTCAGACAGTTGGCTAATTTCTGGGACTTGATAAAAAATCTTATCCGCTACACTTAACGTCGCAGCCTCTGCCGGAATAAAGCAGCCAATTTGTGCCAATAGCTGTGATTGGGTAATGGTTTTGCAAAAAGCGGTTTTACCACCGCTATTAGGGCCGGTGATTAATACTAAGCGATCCTGTTCCATAACAAAATCATTTGCGACATAGTTTGGATTACCTTTGCCCAGTACCGGATTTTTAACGGCGCGCAGATTTAGTTGCTGTTTGATGGCGTTAACAAAATCAGGCAATACCATTGTTTGCCGAGGTAGATCTGTTAATGGTTCAGTTGTCTGGCTTGGAACGCTGTACGCTTCTGCATAACGTAGAAAGCTAAGTAATTCATCCAGCTGGCCTAAGGCATCCAGTGACTCGCCGATGGCTTGCGATTGTCGATAGTCATTTCGCAATGGAATGATGGCATGATCACGATCATAACCACCTACGATCGGGACATACGCCAGCAGCATAGGTACTAAAAAAATAGCCGCAGTTGGAATGGCCTCCACGGAGACTTTAAAAATATCCGTTGGGAAAAAGTGCGCGACTGCCCATAGCGCGCCAAACACTAAGCTAATCAGCAAGGGCTTAAACAGTCGAGGTTTAAAAATAATCGCTGGTATCCAGGAGGTTTCGCGTTGCTCTTTGGAATGAATGCCCTGCTCGGAAAGGTACACGGGGCCTTGCATTAACGAATAATCTCTTGAGGCTGTAAAGCTAAGGATTTGCGTGAAAATAGCCTGCAAATACACACTTTTTGGCGTCGTGATTGCGCTTATCTCCTCGACCAAATTAAGCATAAAACGCACACCGCGGCGGTATTGTAAATAACCAAAGCCTTCAATCTCGTGCTCTTCGCGGGCGGTTCCGGTTGAGCCTAGAAATTCACCAAATAAGAGTAAATAAAAGTTTTTTTCATCCTCGGCGGCTTGTTGCACGATACGCTCCAGTACGGCTTTTAGCGCAGGATCTTCCTGTAATTCTTTGACGGCGTCCTGTTTGGCCTGAATGGCGTCTAATGCCTGTAAAGGTTGTGTTAATGAGCGGTACAAAACTGCTTGTCCAATCGTCGTTGACGCATGATTAACGGCATTAAATAACGCATCAACTTCAATTGCATCAAAAGCGTTTTGGTCAATGACGCCTTCACTGATACTGAGGGGGAGTGATGATTTAATAACAGGCCAAGCGCCCGTCCAAGTTTGTAATACAGGTTGACTCATAGGGTTAATCCTTAGTTCTTTTATCAATAACACCAAACACCATGATGGCAGCAACCACAATGCCGGAGAGCAAGCTATTTTCTTTGGAAACCCCGCTTATATAAGCCACGCCAAAGCCGATGGACATACCCAGTCCGCTAAACGCAACACTGCGCATTAATCGGCACAGGCTGCAGTCGGAATTATCGTCGCGCATACAGGGCAGTTAACAGGCTTGTTTAATGACATTGACCAAGCTGAGTGCATGGGCTTTAGAATCATTCAGGGCAGGGATGTAGTTATAAGTCTCGCCGCCGGCGTTAAGAAAAATAGACTTATTTTCCATTGCAATTTCCTCCAAGGTTTCTAGGCAATCAACCGCGAAGCCTGGGCATACCACGTCAATGTGTTTGATGCCTTGTTGTGGTAGCTGCATTAAGGTATCCACGCAATAAGGCTTAAGCCATTCCGCTTTACCGAAGCGCGATTGAAAGACTAATGTCCATTGGTGTTTTTCCAAACCCAGTTTTTCTGCAATTAAAGCACCGGTTTTATGGCATTGGCAACAATATGGATCGCCCCATTTAATTAATTGCTGTGGCAAGCCATGAAAAGACATCACCAATAAATCGCTGCTGTCATTTTTTCTAGCCGCTTGAATGGAATGGGCAACGGCTTCAATATACTGTTCATCGGCACAATAATCACTGATAAACGTAAAGCTGGGAATGTGTTTCCAGGTACTAAATTCTTTTACGACACTGTCATGCACCGAAGCGGTAGTGGTTGAAGAATATTGCGGGTAAAGCGGTAAGATAATGATCTTTTTAACACCACTTTTTTTAAATGCTCTTAACTTTTCTGCAATCGATGGTTTGCAGTAACTCATGGCATAATCAACCATGAATTCGTCATTGCTCAATTCTTGTTGTACTTGCTCGGTTAATTGCCGCGTTAAGAAGACCAGCGGAGAGCCTTTTTCCGTCCAAACTTTCTGGTAAGCATGCGCTGATTTTCGCGGTCTAAAGGGCAATACAAACAGATGTAAAATAAGCCACCAGATTGGGCGTGGAATGTTAACGACGCGCGGATCCCACAGGAAATCTTTTAAAAAACGTCTTACGGCGGAGGTGGTGGGGGCATCAGGCGAGCCTAAATTAACCAGCAACACCGCAGTTTTTTCAGAACCAAGCCTATTCTGTGGCTGCATAATGGACCTATCGACTAATTAAATTTAAAAATTCCGAACGGGTACTGATTTCTTTACGGAAAGCCCCGGTCATTACGGATGTGGTCATCACGGAGTTTTGCTTTTCCACACCCCGCATCATCATGCATAAATGTTTGGCTTCAATGACTACGGCAACGCCTCTGGCTCCGGTTGCCAAAGCAATGGCATCGGCAATTTGTTTGGTGAGTTTTTCCTGAATTTGCAAGCGTCTGGCATACATATCAATAACGCGGGCTACTTTTGACAGACCAAGTACTTTACCTTGAGGCAAGTAGCCAACATGGCATTTACCAATAAAGGGCAGTAAATGATGTTCGCATAAAGAATACAGCTCAATATCCTTAACAATAACCATGTCTTCAGTATCGGCGGTAAAAATCGCGCCATTAAGTACTTCATCCAAGGTTTTATCGTAGCCGTTATTTAAAAACTTAAAGGCTTTTGCTGCGCGTGCGGGCGTATCTAATAACCCTTCGCGCGTGGTATCTTCGCCGATGGACTCGATAATCTTGGAAAAATATTCTTCCATTGCTTGCTATCCTAATAAATAAAAACAACATGACAGTATACCTGATGAACCGTTGCGCAATAATGAAATTTAATCAATCTTATAGGCGTAAGGATTGGCGTTGTTTGAATTGAGATAAGTGAGTTAGTTAGTTAAATTAGGCCGCGATATGATGATCATCAAGGCACTGTTTTGAAAGGGGTATCTCATTCCGCCATGGCGTGAGGGAATGAGATGAGGTGTATTGCCCAGTAGGATCTAATGACGGTGCTGTGTCTTTTCAAACAAATACCCTAGTGGATGCTCTACGCGTGTCAGCAGGGTAGTCATCTGCTCTCTTAACGATACAATGACCAGCGACCTGAGCCCCAATACCAATTATACCGGTAGCCATAGAGCCAGCTATCAGTAAAGCTGCGTCGCCAGCGATCATACACTTGGTATCCGGCTTGATTAGCTTGTTTTGCGGCACTGGCTTGGCTCAGCAATTGTGCTGCTTCTTTATCCCCTTTGCTTGCTGTCATTGATAGCCATCGTTCTGCTTCGCCGGGATCCGCGCCCATTTCCCCTAAGCCCGTCAAATAAAGTCTGCCCAGTGCTTTTTGTGCGTCGAAGTTACCTTTTTCCGCCGCGTCACGCATCCATTTAATGGCTAGATAACTGTCTTGTCTGACGCCGTCGCCTCTGAAAAAACGTAATGCAAGATCATACGCAGCACGTGGGTCGTTAGCCGTCATTTGTTCCAATGCACGTATTTTGATGTCTTCTGCTGCCTGCGGCGTGTTTGCAGGATCGACAGTGGCGTAGTTTTTAGGCCGATCTGCACAGCCATTTTCATCACAAATACGCATGGTTAGAGGGTCTTTCGGTGTATCTTGCGCACATGCTGTGATCAAGAGGAAGAATGCAGTAATCAGTAATTTCAGGCCAGCACTTGGATTGTTAGGCATAATTCGATTCTCTACTTTTTAATGGAATTTGTTGTATCATTCAGCTAATATTCTGGACGATTACGAATATTAATTCAACAACGAATGTAAATACGGGAAAATTTATTATGATCGTAAAATCAGCTCAAAAGGTTTTAATTCTTGCTGTCGTTGTAGCCCTTGGGGGATGTGCGCAATCTGGCGTAAAAACAGGCGGGAGCGGAAATTTGATTTCTGGGTCGGCAGGGGGTAGTAGCAGTATAGACGCCAATAAATCTCTTGAACGCTGCTCTACCCCGATGGGTACACTAGCGGTCAGTGATGGTCGTTATAGCGGTTCTAGCTCTGTTACCACTGTTGAGCCCTTAATCCGCTTAGCTGTTCAGCAATCGAACTGTTTCGTGCTGACGTCAATCGGAAATGTAGCTACAGACGCTCAGCTTGATCGTATATTGGATAAGCAACGGAATTCCGGAGAATTTCGAGCTGGCTCAAAGCAGCATAAAGGCCAGCAGGTTGCAATTGATTATTTTATGGAGCCGCAAGTAATCGTCAATAACGAGGCCACTAGTGGAAGGTCTGGCGGGTTGGCTGGCGCACTGGCGGGTGCGGCGCTAGGGCCTCTTGCGGGTGCTATTGCAGGTTCTGTTGCAAGTTCTTCAGAATCCAGAACTTCAGATGTAACGCTTACCCTAACTGACGTCCGTTCCAGAGTTCAGATTGGTATCGCACAGGGTAGCTCTACAGCCACTAATACTTCTTTAGGCGGTAGTCTTGGCTATGGTGGATGGGGAAGTATGTTAGGTGGAGCAATTGGTGGTAGTCTTGGTACGTTTAACAGAACGCCAGAAGGGATAGCGGTAGGTGCAGCTTTTTTTGATGCATACAATAGTCTGGTGCAATCGGTACGAAACTATAAAGCACAAAATGTACCGGGCGGATTGGGAACTGGCGGTACTTTAAAAGTTAATTAGTCCGATTTCTTATATAGCTGAAATAGCCGGAGTAGGGCTATTTTTAGTGGTATAAATTGTAATGTCGTTATCCTCTTTCAGATGATAACGACATCTGATTTAATGTGATTACGCCGGTTTAGTAATGTTCGGACCATCACCTTTGTTTTTCTCTTTGTGCTCAGGGATGGCTGGTATTTGATTGGTTAGCGTTTTTTCCGGTAGCAGTTTAAGTTCGTTACCCGCAATTAAGTCATCAATTTGCGCGCGATCAATAGTAATCCCCAGCGAGTGACCATGTTGCGTGCCAGTTCTGTCGCACGTTCAATGTCATTGGATGCGCCCGTAGTCACGCGGTCAGCACCAAAAATCATCAATTCGGCAATACGGCCGCCAAATAATCCGGCAATCTGGCTTTCCAGTTTGCGTTTGCTGGCACTGTACAAATCCCGTTCCGGTAGAAACATGGTGACGCCCAAGGCTCTGCCACGCGGCATGATGCTGACCTTGTAGACTGGATCATGTTCTTCCGATTTTTGACCCACGATGCAATGTCCCGCTTCATGATAAGCAGTCAAGAGCTTATCTTCCTCGGTCATCACCATGGTGCGTTTTTCTGCACCCATTAAGATTTTATCTTTTGCTTTTTCCAGATTGTGCATGGTGACTTCGGCTTGATCAGCGCGCGCTGCAAACAGCGCCGCTTCATTTATCACATTCGCCAGATCTGCGCCGGAAAAGCCCGGCGTACCGCGTGCAATATCGTATAAAACAATGTCAGCGGCTGCAGGTACTTTTTTAATGTGTACATTCAAAATTTGCTCACGGCCGCGCACATCGGGTAAGCCTACTGTCACTTGACGGTCAAAACGACCCGGGCGGAGCAGCGCTTTATCCAAAACATCGGCACGGTTAGTCGCAGCAATGATGATGACGCCTTGGTCGCCATCAAAACCGTCCATTTCGACCAATAATTGGTTAAGGGTTTGTTCGCGTTCATCGTTACCGCCCCCCATGCCAGCGCCGCCACGTTGGCGGCCTACGGCATCAATCTCATCAATAAAGATGATACACGGTGCATGTTCTTTGGCTTGTACAAACATATCACGTACCCTTGATGCGCCTACGCCGACAAACATTTCCACAAAATCAGAGCCGGAAATACTAAAGAATTTCACGCCTGCTTCACCCGCGATGGCTCTGGCTAACAAGGTTTTACCGGTACCTGGAGGGCCGGTCATCAAAATGCCGCGTGGCATCTTACCGCCTAATTTAGTGAATTTTTGCGGCGCTCTTAAGAAATCAACCACTTCTTTCACTTCTTCTTTTGCTTCCTCACAGCCTGCGACATCAGTGAACTTCACGGTCATTTTATCTTCGGTGAGCATTTTGGCTTTACTTTTGCCAAAATTGTTGCCACCCGCACCCGCATTTTGTTGGCGGCGCATGTAGATGATCCATACGACGACCATTAACAACATCGGGAACCAAGAAATAAAAATATCCATCATCATTGACCGTTTTGGCGGTGCAATGGTCTTTATTTCTACTTTTGCTGTCAGTAAATCATCAATGATGTGTGGATCATTGGGGTTAAATGTTTCAAAACGTTGGCCATCTGTCGTATTCATGACAATGGCTTGACCATTAATCTCGACACGACTAATTTGGCCGTTTTTCACTTTTTCAATAAATTCTGAATAAGGCAGGGCGTCATAAAGATCGGGCGTTTGTTGTACGCGGTTAAAGATTAAAAATATACCCGCAAAAATGATGCAAAAGAGGAGTATGTTGTACAGGTATTTTTTCATGACGTTCTCCGTATCCTAAGTGGTGTCAATAGTTTACCATAACCAACATGATTGGTAGGTTATGACGCTCTTTGTAAGGTAAGTTATTGGTGTGGTAGCTGGGTTTTACTTTATGCGTACTTATTTTACGGGGTAAATTTAAAAAAGTATGCTTTATCGTGCGACGGAAAATGGTGTGGTTTTTTGTATCGGCAGGTAGGTTTAAAATGCTTTAAAATTACGCAATAGATTTTAATGTGGGAAAGTACTTTATGGAACCTTTTGATAATATTCATGCCTTTATCGTGGATATGGACGGTGTTTTATGGCATGGCGATAAAGCTATGCCGGGATTGGTCGCGTTTTTTCAAGTTCTGCGTGAACGGCATATTCGTTTTATTTTGGCAACGAATAACGCGAGCTTGACTCAAGAGCAATATGTAAAAAAATTAGCGAAAATGGGTGTTCATGTTACTGAAAATGAAATATTAACGTCAGGGATGGCAACGGCGCTTTATTTGAAAGAATATAACGACTCTGCTACAACCCGCATATTTGTTGTAGGAGAGGAGGGCGCACGAAAGCCACTGCTTGAACAGGGTTTTACGTTGACGGAGCTGTATGAAGTTAAAGGCAGCGACAGTGCCGATTTAACGAAAGGAGCTGACATTGTCGTGTGTGGCAAAGATGAAACGTTAACTTGGGCAAAGCTGGCTACTGCAACGCTGGCTATTCGTGCGGGTGCAGCATTTATTGCGACCAATGCGGATGTGACGCTGCCGACAGAGCGGGGTGTTACGCATGGAAATGGTGCAATATTAGCGGCGTTAGAGGCGGCTACGGGGGTTAAACCTTTTGTCATCGGCAAGCCTGAGCCTATTATGTATCAACAAGCACTGGCTATTTTAGGTGTCGATTTAACACAGGCAGTTGCTATTGGTGATCGTTTAGATACTGATATTTTAGGGGCTGTACGCGCCGGTATTCGCAGTGTTTTAGTGTTAACGGGTATCTCTTCCGAAGAAGATTTAACCGCTGTAAATTATAAACCCACATGGATTATGGCGGATATACGTGCGATTACGAAAGCATTGCAATAAACTTTGTGAACGATTGGCTGCTTTTCATGCACAATGACCATTGACACAACTCCCCATTCTCCATTACAGTTACACCCCAGTTACGCCTCATTTAGACCTAAGAGATAACGAGTCTGTAACCCTTTTCTTAACCATAACAATAAACCTTCGGAGCACACTCATGGCAAAA
>JAPLRW010000070.1 GCA_026398935.1 Methylococcales bacterium | reverse complement strand
GCAAAGATTATAGGATTAAAAATACATGAAAACAATCACTTCAAACTTTATCAACGGCAGAATTACCCTTGATCCCGATATGTGTAACGGTAAACCGGCGATTCGCGGAAAACGCATTACGGTACAAACCATTCTGGAATTTTTGAGTGCTGGTGAGACGGCGGAAGAGATATTAAAACAATACCCGTCACTCGAATTAGAAGATATTAATGCCTGCTTACAATTTGCTTGCAAGTTGATGGATCATAAATACCTTTTACAAGAAGTGGCTTAATTGAAAAAGTATTTAATTGATGTCAACCTGCCACGCTATTTCTCATTGTGGGCGGGTGATGAATATGAGCATGTCGTTAATATCAATGACGAAATGAAGGACACCGAAATCTGGCAGTATGCGAAAGCTCAGCAGTTAACAATTGTAAGCAAAGATGCGGATTTTTCTGAACTGGCGCTATTAAGCGACCCACCCCCGCGCGTGATCCATATTAAGTTAGGCAATATGAAAATGCGCGATTTTCATGCCACGCTGACAAAAATATGGCCAGAGGTTTGCTCATTAAGCGAAAGCTATAAATTACTGAGGGTTTATGCTGATAAAATCGAAGGGTTTGATTAAGTGACCCCACCCACTTTAAAGCAAAAAATGAACACTTCCAAACCGCCACCGAAACCCTAGACCGCAAACGCCGCCTAGGCCACTCGTACCCGCACTTTTGGGTATTACGTGGTAATTTGGCAGGACAACGCCCCCGTGGCAATTGGTGACGATGCCCCTGAAGAGTTATCCCTTAAGCATATGTCGGCTGAAACGCCTGTTCAGGATTAGCCACTGGGCCATCGCCCTCCCAATACGGTGATAATTTACGTAAAGTTGCCACAATGCCCGGCATGACTTTTAACACTTCATGTTGTACCGTGAGAAGGAAAAACGGATTGTGCCGTGTGCCGCGGTATACGGAATGTCCATTGCCTGCATAACATGTGATGGTTCTAATGACCCTGAGGTACACGCAGAACCACTGGAAGCGGCAATGCCCGCTTTATTGAGCAGCATCAAAATCGATTCGCCTTCGATATATTCAAAGGCAATATCCGTGGTATTTGGCAAGCGGTTATACAGGTCGCCAGTCACAAAACAATGAGGAATCTGTTCGGTAATGCCACGTTCCAAACGATCACGCATCTCCTTCACTTGGATGTTTTCAAACTCCATATACTCCAGCGCCAATTCACAGGCTTTGCCTAAACCGACGATGGATGCGCTGTTTTCAGTCCCTGCCCTTCTGCCACGCTCTTGATGACCGCCGCGTAACAACGGACGATACCGTGTGCCTCGGCGTAAATACAACACGCCAATGCCTTTGGGGGCATGTAGCTTATGTCCAGACAGTGACAACATGTCGATTTTGGTGTCTTGCAACATCATCGGGATTTTACCCACGGCTTGCACGGCGTCGGTGTGAAACATCACGCCTGCGGCATTCGCCAATTCCGCCATTTCGATTACGGGAAAAATCGTTCCCGTTTCATTATTGGCCCACATTATGCTGACAATCGCGACTTGATCGGATAACAGTTTTTTGTAAGCGTCTAGGTTTAAACGTCCGGCTTTATCCACGGGCATCCTATGGATGGTGTAGCCCTCTTTTTCCAGCTGTTCGCACACGCTTAATATGGCCGGATGTTCAACAGTGGTGGTAATGATTTCTTTTTTATTCGGCTGCGCTTTAATCGCGGAATAAATGGCGGTAGTATTGGATTCGGTACCACAGGAGGTATTAAGGCTTGTACCTGTTGCCGCGCTTGTTTAAGCCCGCGTGCTACGCCATCGGCGAATTTATGGATAGAGGAAGGATTACCGTATTGTTCCAGAAAATACGGAATCATCACATCGACTACGGCATGATCCACCTTGGTGGTGGCATTGTTGTCTAAGTAAATGTCAGTCATTACGCCACCTCAATATTGACTAATTTGTTCATTTCAGAAGCAGGAACGACTTTAATAAACTCGCCCATCACTTCCATCAGCCTTTGCTGAATCCCCGCAATAGTCATTGCGGCCATTTGGCAACCGTTGCACGCGCCGGTCATGTTGACATACGCCGTATTGCCAATCACTTCCACCAGTTCCACGTCACCGCCATCGGCCATCAATGCGGGTCTTAATGATTCCAGCACTTGTTCGATTTTTTTGATGCGCTGCAAATTGGTCAGCGGTGCTTTAACAGCGGCTATTTTTACAGGGGCTGCGACTGAGGCCGCATCTGGATCGAATTTCTCGCCTTTTTCTGCCAGCACTTTTTCCAGAATGGCTTCAATGTCTTCATGGCACGCCGCACAGCCGCCGCCTGCTTTGGTAAAGTTGGTAACATCTTCAACCGTGCGTAATTTATTCGCCCAGACCATTTCTTCAATCATTACCGCATCAATCGCGAAACATTTACAAATCAATGCCCCTTCTTCATGGTCATCTTTCCACACTTCACCACGATAATTGGCTATTGCCGCTTGCAAGGCTTCCCGACCCATCACGGAACAATGCATTTTTTCTGGTGGCAGACCTTCCAGTTGATCGGCAATGTCTTGGTTGGTGACTTTTAAGGCTTCATCAATGGTCATGCCTTTGATGATTTCGGTCAATACGGAAGAGGACGCGATTGCCGAACCACAACCAAAGGTTTGAAAACCAGCTTCCAAGATCACTTCACTTTCATCGTCAACTTTTAAGGTTAGCCGTAGCGCATCACCGCAACTGATTGAACCCACTTCACCCGTGGCATTAGCATCCACCACCGCGCCAGCATTTTTGGGGTTAAAAAAATGTTCTTTAACTTTGTCTGAATAGTCCCACATGACTTTATCCTCGGAGTAACTTGTAGAGTGGACACCAAAAGTAGGCGCTTTAGGCAACGCTTTTCTGCCCACCAAAATGCAATAGTTTTTAATAAAAAGTAGGCAAAATCCCGTCAGGCCTATATTAAGAACAAGGCTTTCCAGATCCTTCTGAGCTGGTATTAAACGAGGTTCCGCAGGCACAACTTTTAGCGGCATTCGGGTTGGTGAACTTAAATCCAGAACCATCAATGCTATCGAGAAAATCAACCGACATACCATCGAGCATTGGCAAGCTGGCGGGGTCGATAAAGACTTTTACCTGACCACAATCAACCACCGTATCTTCTGGTGTTTGGTTGTCTTCGAGTTTCAAGCCATACTGATAGCCTGAGCACCCTCCATCGGTGACTTCTATGCGTAAGCCTGCGGTCGGCATTTCTGAGCTGGCGATAAATCGCCCCACCGCAGTAATCGCTTTTTCTGTTAATGTAATCATGTAAGTCTCCTGAAGTTTTTGGCATTGTTCTTGTTAATACTTATAGCAACCTGTGTGCCAAAATACTTACAACAACCTAAGTCATTATTTAACAAATACTTAATATTCAGGTTGTAATTTTAGCAGGAGGTATGGCGTACGCAGGATCACCCATTTTGTAGGATTTACTACAAAACCACCGACATTTTTCTGAGGATAGATCGCATGAGAATAGAAGAGTTAAATATTGGCGATGTCGTTTATGCGGCTAAAACTATTTTGGATGATGGCTCAATACCCGACGGGTCAGAAGGCGAAGTATTTGTCACTGCCGGAACCCGTGGGGTGATTACCATGATCGGGCATGTGGAAGAACAACCAGAGACAAGTGTGTTTTTGGTACGATTTGAAGATGCTGCGCTGAATTTAAGCGCTCCAATTGGCTGCTGGGTGGAAGATTTAGCGGTTGAGCCGAGGTAAGTACCTATTGTGCCCTTTCGACCACCAATACATGACCCTCATAAGCCGTTAGGTATCCCTATGCATAAAAATACTGACACTGTTTTACATTACCATCAAACGACAAAACACCGTTTGGAGCGCTACGCCAAGGGGCCAGAATCAATCGACTGGGAAGATCAACCGGATGCTTTTCGGCGATTTTCTGGCTGCAAGATCATTCATCTCCCAGCGCCAGGTGTAGAACTTAAGCCCTTATTCACTGATCTGGATACTCCGGAAAGCATTCTGATACAGCCATTAAACAGGGCCAACATTGGATTATTGTTGGAATTAAGCGTTGGTCTGTCGGCGTGGAAACAATTTGGCAGCAGCCGCTGGGCATTACGTTGCAATCCATCCAGCGGTAACTTACACCCGACCGAAGCGTATTTAATTAGCGTCGGTAATGACTTTCTCAATACCGGTGTCTACCATTATGTGAGCCATGACCATAGCCTAGAGCAACGTTGCCTGTTTAAAGGCAATGTTGATGAAACGGGGCTACTCATCGGCTTATCATCCGTGCATTGGCGGGAAGCGTGGAAATACGGTGAGCGAGCTTATCGTTATTGTCAGCATGATATTGGTCACGCGCTGGGTGCGTTACGCTATGCAGCCGCAACGCTGGGCTGGTCGGTTGAATTACTCGCGGAATACTCGGATGAAGAGATTGGCAGGCTATTAGGGGTTAAGCGAGAGGCTGATTTCAAACGCTTAGAAGGGGAGTCCCCCGATATTATTTGCCGGATTAATACTCAGGCTAACAGCAAGCCAGTGGATGTTAATGCGCTAATAGATAGAGTGGCATCGGGTACTTGGTTTGGCACAGCCGATAGTCTTCGCGCCTATCACCTTTATAAGTGGCCCATTATTGATACCGTCGCCACTGCCGCCAGTAAACCGCGTACTATCGAACCGCAGAGGCAAGCAGTGCGACACCAGCCGCTAACATCGTCTTGCACTGAAAACGCAACGGTAATTATCCGAAAACGCCGCAGCGCGCAACAATTTGATGGCAAAATGTCGCCATTACCAACGACTGATTTTTATCGAATGCTATCGGCCGTACTCCCCTCATCAGCCGCACTTGCACTGTGGCGCTGGCCTGCGAAAATCCATCTGTTTATTTTTGTGCATCGCGTTGAAGGTTTAGCTCCCGGTTTGTACGCCCTGCCCCGAACTGTTGCAGCGCAGGCATCATTACGCACTGCAACCTTAACCGATTTTGACTGGCAACCTATCAGCGACTGCGTACAGCTGTACCATTTGCATACTAGCGATTTCAAGCTAACGGCGAAAACCCTATACTGCCATCAACCCATCGCCAGTGACAGTGCATTTAGTCTAGCAATGGTGGCCGAATTTAGTACCAGCATCGAAACCACGCCTTGGCTGTATCGCCGCTTATTCTGGGAATGTGGCTTAATTGGGCAGGTGTTGTACTTGGAAGCAGAAGCCGCGGGTGTGCGCGGCACGGGGATCGGCTGTTATTTTGATGACAGCGTGCATGCGCTATTAGGCTTTAAAGACAATGCCTTCCAAAGTTTGTATCATTTTACCGTCGGTAAGCCACTGGAGGATAGTCGCTTGCAAACTTTACCAGCTTATGGGCATTTAACGATAGAGTGAATAAGTGCAAGCAACTGTTATCAACTTTTTGCGTTCAAAACTTTTTGCAGGTGATGCAAGATCAGAAATCAAGTTACGAACTATAGCCATTCTGGTGGTAACAGGTTTGAAGAAGCGCATAAATTTGCGTATTGACCCTGTAAATTATACCGCGACGTAGAGCACACATAGCGCGACTCTTCAATGATTTAAAGTACCCCTACGTTTTTTAGAAATGGCCGCCACCTCACTCCTCAGCCCCATAACATTTAGGATAATCAATACATACGCTACACGACGGTGCGCGGCATAAATACAAGCCTTCAGCTTCACACAATTGCTTGTACAAAAACTTTTTCCATTTCATATCCTTGTCGTTTTTAGCGGCAAGGTCAGGGAAATTGTAGTGCAGTAAATCACTTAATTGCGTCCGTGACCACAACCCTAAATCCTGCCATAAGTGATCATTTCCCAAACAGGCGGCAACTAAGATGTCGATCACCCAATCGGTTTCAAATGCCTCTGGATTACCGTAATGATTGAGCAGATTAACCAAATCCTCTTTTTCCAGCATCCGGCTAAAATCTAGCGTTGAACCGGATGCAGCACTTTCTGGGATGTCGCACCCTGGAAAATACTGTTCCGTTAGCGCGTTAAACTGTGCGGCGTCCAACCCCAAACAGTCAGGCAATACGCTCTGTCCGGCGCACCAACTGGCCATAATACACGCTAACCATGCATGATTAGGGGTTACGAAAACATCTGCCGCTAAACGGGCATAAATGTCTTCCCGTTCCTGTTCTCGATCAAGGCTGGGTTGGAGCGCCGCTGACATGGCTAATACTCAACTAAAATATCTTCATCCCTGACAATCATTTGGCAAGCCAAGCGCCAAGGTGAGGGCAAATCGTCGACGATCATTTTCTCCATTTCTTCTTTGCCGATTTTACCACTTGCGCGCAAAACTTCTTTCTCTTTTTCGGTGAGGGGGCCGCCCATGCGTTGCCTTTTTTTGGTATCGACGCTGCTGACTTTAACTAAGCAAGTGCCGCATTCGCCGTCTTGGCATTCATAATTGATGGCGATTTTATTTTCGCGCGCGAGTTTAAGCAGGGTTTCGGTATGGCTACCAGCCACTGCATAAACGGTTTTATCCTTATACTCAGGATTTGAAAAAGTCACTAATGCCATGATATTCTCCTTGATGTTATTTAATACTGTAGGGCATATTCTCCAATAGAGAATACGCCCTAGCCTTGGTTTTAAACGGGTTTAACGCTAATCTCGCCGCCCAATACTTGTGCCTGACAAGCGAGCCGGTTATGTTTACCCGCCATGTTTTCGCGCAGAATTTTATCTTCCAAAACCGACGGCTCTGATAAGTTGTTCCAACCAGCGGTTACTTTGGTAATACAGGTTCCGCAGTCACCTTCACGGCAACCATACGTAATGCCCGAACCGACTTTTTCAGAATTTTCGATTAGCCGTGTACCCGCAGGTGCATTGACGGTAACGTTTATATCTTCAAAGGTAATTGATGCTTTTGCCATTTTTACTCTCCTGTTGTGTGTTAATAGTATTTAAGCAAGATCAGCCATATCAATTACTTTGGATTGTCTTAACCCCATCAGTTCTTGTGCCAATTCATGCCCGAATTCTCGACAGCTTAGAATTTCTTCCTCGGTCGGAATTAATTTGATGCGTATACCTGGAATAGGTACCCTCAGTTTGAGACCGCGTAAGCGATCTTCAACCATTTTTACGCCCTCCCCCGTCCAGCCATAAGATCCGAATACGCCACCCAGTTTGGATTTGAGATTAATAACCGCCAGTGAAGACAGTAAATCCCATACCGGTTTAACCGCATCCCCGTTGATGGTTGGCGCACCGAACACAATACCGTCCGCGCCTTCTATCAAATCAACAAATGGCGCTATTTCGCTGCCTTCCAAATCATATAAAGACACGCGTACACGTTCCACCGCCATTGCACCTTCATAAATAGCCTCTGCCATGCGGCGGGTATTGCCATAAGAACTGATGTAAAAAATCAACAAGGTTTTTTCATCGGTACTGATTTCAGTTTGTAACGCTGCACGCGATAATTCACGATAACGCTGCACATAACGTTGCGGCTGGTCACGCAATAACGGCCCATGTGCTGGCAAAATAGTATCGAGCGGCAACAAGGGTTCGATCAAATCCAATGCCCGATTCACGTATTCCTTAAAGGGACGCATGATATGTGCGTAGTAATATTCAAACGTAAAACGAAAATCGCCCACCTCATCGTTAAACAGACGAACATCACAAAAATGGCAGCCAAACACATCGCCAGAAAACAAGGTTTTTTCTTCCGGTAAATATGTGCATTGGGTATCCGGCCAATGCAAATAGGGCGTGTGAAAAAACGCCAATGAACAGTCCCCTAATGACACCGTGTCACCGGTCACCACGGGTATAAAGCTAAATGCATCTTGTTTTAGCAATGCCTTAAGCATGCTTTGTGCTTTTTGAGAAATGTACAATTGCGCCTGTGGGGCGCGGCGCATGAGTTCAGGTAGTGCGCCGGTGTGATCCGGCTCCAAATGATTTAAGACGATAACTTTAATTTCGTCATACCTTGCCACCGACTCTAGGCGTGCAAAAAAATCATTGGCATACCCTTCCTTAACCGTATCTATGATGGCTACGCCTTCACTGCCTCTTACCACGTAGGCGTTATAAGTAGTGCCGTTGGCGGTTTTTAAAATAATATCAAAGGTGCGTAAACTGGGATCCAGCGCACCAATCCAATGCACACGCTTAGAAAGCGCCACCGCTTGCGGAATGCCATTAAGTATCAACAGCGGCAACTTACTCATGCCCGCCACTTAAGTGTGCTAATGTTCGAGGACAACTTTCTAAATCGCTAGTGTTCTCGATGGCCATTAAGCCTATCCAATGATCGACGATAAGCTGATCGAATCCTGCCATAAACGTATTACCAACTTGCATTAAGGGTCGACGAATCAACAGTGGATTGTTCAGCATCAAGGCCAACGCTTGTGGTTCCGTTAGCGTTTCAGGATTAACCTCGCCTTGTTTTATAGCTGGCGCACTGTAGTTAAACCAATCACATACTGCCAATATCCCAAAAAAAGCGCGTAAACGCTCAGCCTGCCAGCACTCCGTTAATACGTTTTTGACGATAAGTTGATGCCCAGCTGCAACCAATAATTGCTTTTGCCGCGTATTGTTAATGCAGCCTGGCTTTTCGTAAAAAGTGACAGTAGCCATCAGAATATCCTCAATCAGTGCGACTGTAACTCACGCATGGCTTCCGCCATTTTTTCCGGCGGAATACCGGTTAACGAGCCAGGTGGATTAATTTCCATGCCGAGCGAATCTAAAATAGCCCCTTCAATCGGGCAAATACTGGCGCATTGAAAAACCGGAAAATCTCCTTCACACTCGGTGCATTTTTTAGGGTCAACCAAAAAATGCGGCTTAGCCTCGTAAATGGCTTTGCTGGGACAAACAGGCTCGCAAGCAAAGCAGTTGACGCAGGATTCAATAATTTTTACAGCCATGATAAACTCCTAAACCATAGCTTGGGTCAGGCAATAGCCGTAACCCAACGGAGGGGGCTTCGATTGTTGGGTTACGCGACTGTCGCTTTTATGCCCAACCCAACTTACATAATTTAAATTCAGGCACTCGCTCTGACAGCTTTCTGCTTATCATCTAACTTACCCGCTGCCGCCATTTCCTTATAAACCGCCATGACCGCTTCTTCGATAAACTCCATAGCATGTTCACCATTCGGCATGATGCCTGCGTTTTCCAGCATCTCCCAAGGCTCATAGCCGACTTTCGAACACAGCACCGCTTCACAGCCGGCTAAGGCACGAACAGTCACTTGTAAAACGCTTTCTCCATCGCCACAAGACGTGTCACCACCACAATATTGATCCGCTTTTCGATGACTAATAAACCGTACGCCATCCGGAGAGGCTTCGTAAATCAAAAACTCTTTGGCATGACCAAAATGCACATTAATGACGCCCTGCCCACTGGTGGCAACTGCCATCAATACCGGACGCGTGGTTAACTTAGCGGCGGCTTTTAGTTGTGCCGCTTTCGTGGATTTTTCTAAACGTTTACTATCCATTTCTTCTTGAATGGCTTGATGGATCACTTTACGTTTTTCCATCGCCGCCGGATAATCAATGTCCATGTCTGCAATCTTATCTAAAGAAAATTCATCGCCGCGATCCTCACCCAGCATCCCTACCGCATCGGCACGGCATTGACGGCAATGGCGCATCATATTCATATCGCCGGAACAGCTGTCTTGCAAATCTTGCAATTCATCTGGCGTAGGGCCACGCTGTCCCATCACGCCATAAAATGTGCCATGCTCAGGTTCAGAAATCAATGGCATCACATTGTGTAAAAACGCACCTTTGGCTTTCACGACTTTACTGACTTCCGCCAAATGCTGATCGTTAACGCCTGGAATCATCACCGAGTTAACCTTAACCAAAATGCCTTTAGCAATCAGCATTTCCAAGCCTTTTTGCTGCTGCTCAATCAGAATCTTTGCGCCTTTAACGCCTTTAATGCGTTTATTATTCCAAAAAATCCAAGGATAAATTTTTGCGCCTATTTCAGGGTCAACACAATTAATAGTGATAGTAACGTGATCGATATTGTGTTTGGATAGCTCCTCTACCGCATCAGGCAACGCTAGTCCGTTGGTTGAAACGCATAATTTAATATCGGGCGCTTCCAGACTTAAACGCCTAAACGTTTCAAAAGTGCGTTCGGGATTGGCCAGCGGATCGCCAGGCCCAGCGATACCCAGTACCGTCATTTGCGGAATATTGGTTGCTACGGCCATGGTTTTCTTAACAGCTTGATCAGGCGTCAGCACTTCAGAAACCACACCAGGACGTGATTCATTACTGCAATCATATTTACGGTTACAGTAATGACATTGAATGTTACAAGCGGGCGCAACCGCAACATGCATACGCGCAAAGTAATGGTGGGCATCTTCTGAATAGCAGGGGTGATTTTGTACCTTTTCCCGAATCGAGTCAGGTAAGCTATCCATCTGATTTTCCGTGGTGCCACAGGAGCTAGCTTCACAGCCGCTTTTTGATGTGGGCGCATCGTTTAATACGGGTAATTGCATGGTTTTAACCTCCTGAGTAACTGTCACTTAAGGTAAAAGCATAAGTCATGCCATTAGCTATATATTGAAAAATGCTATTGAATTATAAGTAGTTATTTTTTAGATACAGGGAGGTTGTTACAAATAGCACAGACAGTTTTTTAGCTTTTGTCGTGAATAGCACAAAAATGTAGGGTAGCGTTTCCTCAAAAAGCCATACCCTTATTTTCAATAGCGCTGCGTTTACTGATAGCGGGTTAAACGTTATTGTTTGCCACATTTAAATTGTTCTTATTTTTCGTAACTACTCACCCTATCAATCCGTGGCTTGTAGCGGTTTTACTGGCATGAAAAGTAGCAAAAAATGACATTTTCAGTTGATTTAGCTATTTTTTTAACAGCAAACTAGCCTCCAGCCCAATGAATCATAGGGTGAGTAGTTACTATTTTTCTTCGGCAAGCACGTTGGAGATGTCCCAGAATTTTTCCGGTATAACGTATAACCTTTCGCATTGAGGTAGGCTTGGTTTTTCGGGTATCGTAGGCAGGGTAATAGGCGTAGAGCGTGTATTGAGGTTTAAATGTATTTCAACGAATCAGATTAATTTTGTCTTGGCCTTGATGGTTTCATTGGACGTGATTTCTTGGTTTAACTTAGCGGCTATATTGCCGCTAAGCGGTTTTTTCTAAGTCAATACTCATACCTAAGCGGCCTCTTTAACCTCCTTTAGGAATTCGACAACCCAACGTGCAACACGCGGTAAGCAGCCATCGAGTGAGGCTTTTTTTTCTGGAATGGCAAAATAGTCAGGTTCATGATGGTAGGGATTGATGATTCTGCCAACATCCATGGCATCATGGCTAAGATCGACTATTCGACCATCGATGAGATTGTATTGATGCTCATAGTGACCGCAGATGGTGCCACCAAAGACAAGATTCATGAACAAGCTACTGTATTTACACGCGCCGGAAAGATCGGTTGGCATCCGTGCCCCGCGGTCAGTCGCTTGTTCACACCATTTATCAAATACGAAGACTTTAGCATGTGCGAAATGTTGATAGGAATAGCTAAGTTGTGCCGCTCTATTTATCGTCCAATCAGTCATGTTATGTCCCTAAAACCCATATAAGGCAAATGCCCGCTATAAAATAAACCTCGCCGCTAAATGGGTAGGCTCAACTCACATCATAATACCAATCTAACAATTCTTCCCCACCCCAGTTTTCAGCATCGGCGGGGATAGCCTCCTCGGTTTCAAGCAACGTCATCTGCCCTGGTTTTGGAGATTCGACTAACAAACTTGTCGCATACGCCAGCGAACAACCTTCCTGCCCATTGGCATCTTTTAGCCACTGTGCCGCCATAACAATAGCCGCGTCTTTAGTTTCACCAAAGCCGAAAACCGCATAATCCTGTTGCACATATAAAACAGTCACAGTCACTCCAATTAGGAAAGTTAAATTTGTTTCAAAGCAATATCTAACGTTTGAATACGATAGGCAATCTGCCTTGGCGTCATATTTAGCAAACGTGCGGCTTTTGCTTGTACCCAGCCACTTTGTTCTAAGGCTGCAATAACACGTTCACGGTCATCCAGTGCGTCATCATTAAAATCAATACTCGCCAGCTTAGTGGGTTTATGACCAAAATTTAGCATTACAACATCTTCCAAGCCGGTGCTAACCATCACATCGCGGTCTATATCGCCGTTGGGACTCATGATGGCGGCGCGCTCCAGTCGATTGGCCAGTTCTCGAACATT
>JAPLRW010000041.1 GCA_026398935.1 Methylococcales bacterium | reverse complement strand
GTCAGTGCTGAGGTTGATCAGGAATATGCGGTGCGCGCAGGTTTAGCCTCAAATCTTGCACGCTTTACAACCTGGCCAGACGCTGCCGTTGCCAGTATGGGTAAAAATATCACCTTGTGTTTGGTCGGCAACCCAGACCTTGAAGAAACCTTCACCAACCTTAATGGCAAAACCATCGGTGAGAAAATATTACAGGTTCGCTACCTTTCCCGCCTCAATAATTTAAATGAATGTCAGCTCATCTATATTAGTGAATTAGATAAAAATAAACTGTTATTACTGTTTAATGAGATTAAATCCCTGCCTATTTTAACCATCGGAGAAGATGCGTTTTTCGTTAAAAACGGTGGCATGGTCAGTTTACAGATCATTAATGGCAAAGTCAGTATCACCGTCAACCTCAACGCCGCAAAAAGCAGTAACCTCAGCATTAGTGCCCGGGTTCTGAAGCTTGCAACGGTTATCCAATAGCGGCGACTTATGATGACATTATGCCGCCATAATCTATTAGCTCGCTGTAACCGCGCATTTTTGAGGCGGTTAGAAAAAGGCTTACTCACTTCGATTTATAGGCTAGGCATTATGCGTATGCAGCGTTTAAAGATGAACGTTGCAGCCACTATTATGCTGATCTGTATGCTTTATACGCCAATATTGTATGCTGAGTCGGCTGCTGAAAACGACTTAAGTCTTGAAGAATTAATCAGCACCGAGATTGCGGCAGCCACGCAAAAAGAAAAAATCAAAAAGAAGATGCTGAATATGAAAGTATCTTCTGTCTCTAAAACCTCCCAATCCGCCTCTAATGCCGCCGCCGCTGTCTTTGTGATTGACAGTGAGGCCATTAAACGTAGCGGTGTGACCAATGTTCCCGAAGCGTTACGTATGGCGCCGGGTATTGATGTCGCCCGTATTAATAACAGTAAATGGGCGATTACGGCACGCGGTTTTAATGGCCGCTTTGCGAACAAATTATTAGTATTGATTGATGGTCGTAGCGTCTATACCCCTGATTTTTCCGGCGTCTATTGGGATGCGCAGGATGTCATGCTGGAAGATGTGGATCGCATTGAAGTTATTCGTGGGCCAGGCGCTACCGTCTGGGGTGCTAATGCCATGAACGGCGTTATTAATATTATCACCAAGCATACCGAAGACACACAAGGTGGTTTATTAACCGCTGGTGCTGGCTCAAAGGAAACCGGTTTTGGCGCACTGCGTTACGGGACTAAGTGGGGTGAAGACACCTTTGCCAGAGCGTATGCCAAAGGTTTTTTGCGCGATGAATTTACCGCTGAACAAGCGAATAACGGCAATGCAGGCTGGCAGCAGTTTCAAGGTGGTTTTCGAGTCGATTCAACGCTGTCCGCACAAGATACGCTGATGCTGCAAGGCAATGCGTATGCGGGTGACCCTCATCAAACAGTGACCACTTCTCAGCCCGGTTTGTCACTAAACGACGCAGTTAACACCTCTGGCTGGAATGTAAGCTCACGCTTTAATCACTCGCTATCGAGTACCGCCGATTATTCGTTGCAACTGTATTACGATCATATACAACGTGATGAGTACACTATTAGGAATCAGCGCGATACACTCAATGTGGATTTTCAAAATACCTTTGCGCTCACTGCGCAGCAAAGTGTGATTTGGAGTTTAGGGTATCGCTACAGTGAGGATGATTTTAAGGATAACCCGTTGATTTTTTTATACCCGAAATCGGCCTCTACGCAACTGTTTAGCGGTTTTATACAAGATGAAGTCAGCTTTTTGGACGATGCGCTCTTGTTAACCTTAGGCTCAAAGTTTGAACACAATGACTACACGGGCTTTGAAATACAGCCGTCCGCCAGCTTAATGTGGACACCCGTCAATGGACATAAGTTTTGGACGTCCATATCCCGCTCGGTTAGAACACCTTCGCGTATTGAAGACAATAGTAAGTTTTTCGTTGGCAGTATCTTGCCGTTTGCAGCACATCTTCCGCTGCCATTCTTCGGCAGTCAGCCGCTGCCGTTCCAACTTAATATTCCTGTGATAGGCAGTCCCGCTTATAAAGCTGAACAACAACTCAGTTATCAACTGGGTTATCGTTTGACGTTTAGCCATAATATGGCTTGGGACATCACGGCGTTTTACAATGATTATGATACCTTACGTGCGCTGTCTGCGGGTGCGAGCACATTTGCAAATGGGGCTATGGAAATGCCTTTGGTGCTTAATAATAACGCTACGGGCAATACCTATGGTGTTGAAATGTCTGAGGTCTGGCAAATGTTGGATGGCTGGCGCTGGGATTTGAACTACAGCTTATTAAAAACGGAGTTGAGACATCTTGATTCGTATCCTGCCGCCGTTAGTCCCGAACACATGGTTTCGCTGCGCGCCGCCCTCAATCCCATTGAAAAAGTGAACCTAGATGTATGGTTACGTTATTCGAGTTCAGCTCAGGCAATAAATATATCCACGGCTGATGCCACTAAGATTAATGGCTATGTCACGTTCGATGTGCGTTTAGCGTATCAACCCGTTAAGCAAATTGAGCTATCACTGACTGGTCAGAATTTACTGCAAAACCAGCATCTTGAATATTTAGATGAAAGTAACGCCTTACCTGCGGGTGTGCCGCGCGCTGTTTACGGCAAAATAAGCTGGGCGTTTTAGGCATCAACACTGCAAACATTCAGTAACGTTTCCCTTAAATAAAATCTTCTTTTTTAAGGGAGAAGTGGGTACTTATCATTAGCTTCTGCTATGCTTGGTCGGATAGTCGTTAAGTTGCCCACAAATCTTGACTTCACTGGAACAATGAGTAGGTCTTCTAATGTATTGTGTTACCTATTATTTATCTGAACGCGTGTAAACAAAAATGACAATTCCCCCTCTTATGACTGTTACTAACCCCGTCGAAATACCATGCAGTCATCCTCAACAGCTTATGCAATAACCTGCTTCAGGTCGTGTAGATTGCTAAGTATGTTTGATTTTAAAAAAATCACACAGAAAATAAGACTTGGATTGCTCATAGTAGCCGTGTTGAGTTATTTTTCTCACCCTGTCAGTGCTGAGGTTGATCAGGAATATGCGGTGCGCGCAGGTTTAGCCTCAAATCTTGCACGCTTTACAACCTGGCCAGACGCTGCCGTTGCCAGTATGGGTAAAAATATCACCTTGTGTTTGGTCGGCAACCCAGACCTT
>JAPLRW010000201.1 GCA_026398935.1 Methylococcales bacterium | reverse complement strand
ATTTAAACACATGGCAAGTAACACTGAAAACAGATACAAAAATGTTCCCAGCGGATGATAGCTACTCACCATCCACCTCAGTTGGCTCAATACTTTGAGCGGACGGCGTCACTAGTGGTTTGATAGATTGTTCACTCGACTGCCCGACAGTAGACGGGAGCGACTGATTTTGGACAGGTATTTTTGGCTCAACTGGTTTTAAAGCTGGATCATGAGCAGATTTAGCCTGTTTTGCTGTCTCAGTCGCCAGTTCATCAGGTGTTAACGGCACTACAGGCGGTAACGTTAAAGGCACTGACTTAGCATCACTCCAAACAATTAATACCTCACGTATTTTATCCAATGCTGCTTTTGGTGTTGCAGAAATATACGCAAAGGGTTTATGCGGCTGTACTTCAAAATCATCCACAATAGCGACCGGATAACCTTGTGGAAATGTACCGCCCATGCCGGATGTAATCAATAAATCGCCCTTCTTAATATCCGCATTATTAGGCAAATAAGGCAACACGAGACGATTAAGTTGACCACTTCCCATGGCAATAGTACGCAAGCCATTACGATTAATTTGCACGGGAATGGCGTGATTAGGATCAGTAATTAACATAATTTCAGAACTGAGCGGCAACGTACGTACGACCTGCCCAATGAGGCCTTGTGTATCTAAAACTGGCTGTTTAATGTGTACGCCGAAACGGCTACCCTTATTGACCGATACCACATGATCAAAAGGCATCAGATTAACCGATAAAATTTCTGCTACCAGAACCTGTTCACCAATATTATAAGAACTTTCTAATAAAGAACGCAGCCGAATATTTTCTTTTTCCAATGCCGCAAATTTCAGCAACTTAATATCGCTGACAAACTGCTGCTCTTTTAGTTTACTAATCTCCGCCCTTAACTCAGCAAAAGAAAAGGCCGAGTCCTTTACTTCTTGAATAAACTCAGTAGGCCAGTTAACAGCAACCAATACAGGGTAAACCACAATGGATAAAGCCGCCCGCACGTTTGCTAAACGCGTACTATTCTTATCTAACACTAACAGCAGAATCGACAATAACACCGCCCCTAATAATCGGGTCGTGATTGCAGGTCCCGTGGCAAACAAAAGTTTAATAACGATCCACCTTAATTGAGTTTAAAACAGACGGCATCAAAAAAACAGCACGGAGCAACATACTTTACGTTGTTTAACTATAAAGTATGTTGCGCCATAAGCTGTACTTGATGCTGACTAAAAGTGACTATGATAATACTTTTGATCTTATCGCGTAACTGTTAATCCACATATAAAAATACCAAACAAAGGATAAACTATTACGAGATATACCCTAAAACGCCGTTTATTCTAAAGAAAAAGCCGAAAAGCCTTTTTTATCCAACATTTCCAGAACAATACCACCACCCCGTGCCACGCAGGTAAGTGGATCTTCAGCAATATGTACCGGTAATCCTGTCTCTTCAGCGATTAAGCGATCAATATCTTTCAATAAAGCCCCTCCGCCCGTCAATATAATGCCTTTACTCGCAACATCTGCACCTAATTCTGGCGGTGTTTGCTCAAGTGCTAAACGTACCGCACTAACAATACCCGACAAAGGCTCTTGCAGCGCTTCGAGAATCTCATTACTGTTTAATGTGAAGCTACGCGGAATACCTTCGGCTAAATTACGACCAGTCACCTCAATTTCCTTAACCGCACTGCCTGGATAAGCCGCACCAATCTGGTGTTTGATTTTTTCAGCCGTAGCATCGCCGATTAATGTTCCGTAGTTACGGCGAACATAGTTGACGATAGCATCATCAAAGCGATCACCACCGATCCGAACCGAAGAAGAGTAAACAATGCCGTTAAGCGAAATAACCGCCACTTCAGACGTTCCGCCACCAATATCGAGAACCATTGATCCCATTGCTTCATTGACTGGCATGCCTGCACCTAAAGCGGCCGACATAGGCTCTTCAATCAAATACACTTCTCTGGCACCCGCCATTGCAGCAGATTCACGAATAGCACGGCGCTCCACCTGTGTTGAACCACAAGGCACACAAATTAAAATACGCGGACTAGGACGAAATAATTTATTTTCATGTACCTTTTCAATAAAATACCGCAACATTCGTTCGGTCACCGCAAAATCAGCAATAACACCATCTTTCAAAGGCCTAATGGCTGTAATGTTGCTAGGCGTGCGTCCTAGCATCAGCTTAGCTTCCGTACCAACCGCAGCAACACTTTTTGTACCCCGAACTCGATCTTCTTTAATTGCCACCACCGAAGGTTCATTTAGCACAATGCCTTGCCCTGGAATATAGATCAGGGTATTAGCTGTTCCTAAATCAATAGACAAATCATTGGAAAAAAGACCGCGAATTCTTTTGAACATCTTTACCTGTATCCTTCAACGAGAAAAATAGTGCTACTTTATCAATCAAGCAGGCATTTGGGCAAGATATAAAGTATGATAATTAAAAAAATGTACTCTAAATGCAGGCTAGTCCACCCTGCATAGCACAGCATGAACCCTTGAAATCTTTACGATTGATCTCTAACCCTTTATCAATACTTTAATGGAGTTAAAAAATGTCATTAACCGCCCATGATGTCCAAAAAATTGCGCACCTTGCGCGTTTGGGTATTAACGCCGAGGACATCGATGCGTACGCAAACAGTCTGTCCGGGATTCTTGACTTGGTAGCCGAGATGAATACACTCGATACCGAGCAAACATCGCCCATGGCACACCCGTTAAATCAAGTGCAACGCTTGCGTGCAGATGTTATTACCGAAGTGAATCAGCGTGAGCATTTTCAAGCACTGGCACCACAAATTGAAGCCGGACTGTACCTCGTCCCCAAAGTTATAGAATAAGCGAGCCATCAACCACTATGTATAAAAAAACTATTGCAGAATTAGCCAAGGGCTTACGAAGCGGCGCATTCTCAAGTCAAGAATTAACGCAAACCTATCTTAACCGTATCCGGCAACACCAAAGCCTCAATTGCTTTATTACTGTCACGGAAGAACAAGCGATGGCAGCGGCTATTACTGCTGATAAACGCTTAGCAACGGGTGACGCAGCGCTGTTAACGGGCATACCTTTAGCCCAAAAAGACATTTTTTGTACACAAGGTGTTAAAACCAGCTGTGGCTCAAAAATGCTGGATAACTTTATTGCGCCCTATAACGCCACGGTCATCGAAAAGTTTAATGCAGCGGGTGCAGTCATGCTCGGCAAATTGAACATGGATGAATTTGCGATGGGCTCTTCTAATGAAACCAGCTTTTACGGCCCTGTACAAAATCCTTGGGATACCACTTGCGTTCCCGGCGGCTCTTCAGGCGGTTCAGCAGCAGCTATGGCAGCACACTTAGCCGCTGGCGTAACCGGAACTGATACGGGCGGCTCAATTCGTCAACCAGCGGCACTTTGCGGCATTACCGGCTTAAAACCCACCTATGGGCGAGTATCACGCTATGGCATGATTGCATACGCATCCAGCCTTGACCAAGGCGGCCCCATGACGCGCAGTAGCGAAGATGCTGCAATTATCTTGCAAACCATGGCTGGCTTCGACCCTAAAGACTCCACCAGCAGTGAACAAGCGGTACCGGACTACAGTGTGGGTTTAAACAACAGCTTGCAAGGTTTAAAAATTGGTCTGCCTAAAGAATTTTTTACTGCTGATTTAAACAGCGACATGGCAGCAACCATTGAAACAGCCATCAATGAATACAAAAAACTAGGCGCAGAAGTGGTCGAAATAACCATGCCGCATTTAAAAATGGCCATTCCCGCTTACTACATTATTGCGCCTGCGGAATGTTCCGCCAATCTATCCCGCTACGATGGCGTGCGTTTCGGGTATCGCTGTAAAGATCCTGTTGATTTAACGGATTTATACACCCGTTCTCGTGGTGAAGCCTTTGGTGCAGAAGTTAAACGCCGCATTTTAATCGGTACGTATGCACTATCGGCGGGCTATTACGATGCCTATTACCTTAAAGCGCAAAAAATACGCCGTTTAATCACCGACGATTTCACTAAAGCGTTCACGGAAGTGGATGTCATTATGGGACCGGTCACACCATCTACCGCTTTTGCCATTGGTGAAAAAAGTAACGATCCTATTCAAATGTATTTATCGGACATTTATACTATTGCAATCAACTTGGCAGGTGTGCCAGCGATGTCTATTCCGGCGGGATTTGTGAACAATAAACCCGTCGGTCTACAAATTATCGGTAATTATTTTAGCGAAGCGCGTTTGCTTAATGTCGCACATCGCTATCAACAAGTAACCGACTGGCATCAACGTACCCCCAAAGGCTTTGAATAAGGAGCAACAGCATGCAAGATCCAACAGGACAAGGACAAGAACACCCCGAAGGGCATAAATACCCCGAAGGGCATAAATGGGAAACGGTTATAGGCTTAGAAATTCACACGCAATTGGCAACCCAGTCTAAAATATTTTCCGGTGCCGCCACTGCTTATGGCAGCGAACCCAATACCCAAGCCTGCGCAGTAGATTTAGGCTTGCCCGGCGTTCTTCCGGTACTCAACGAGGGGGCGGTAAGGATGGCGATTACCTTCGGCTGCGCTATTGATGCTGAGATTGCACCTTACTCGGTTTTTGCCCGTAAAAACTATTTTTACCCCGACTCTCCAAAAGGCTACCAAATCAGCCAAATGGAATTACCCATTGTCGGTGTAGGCCACATGGATATAGAAGTAGACGGTATCACGAAACGCATTGGCATTACCCGCGCGCATTTAGAAGAAGATGCTGGCAAATCTTTACATGAAGATTTCCACGGCCTAACGGGTATTGATCTCAATCGCTCCGGTACGCCGTTATTGGAGATCGTTTCTGAACCGGACATGCGCTCCGCAAAAGAAGCCGTCGCCTATATGCGTAAAATACATGAACTCGTACGCTATCTGGCTATTTCAGACGGTAATATGCAAGAAGGCTCTTTTCGTTGCGATGCGAACGTATCCGTTCGACCCAAAGGCCAGCAAGCCTTTGGAACACGCACCGAAATTAAAAACATCAATTCCTTTAAGTTTGTTGAAAAAGCCATTAACTACGAAGTTGAACGGCACATTGATGTCCTTGAAAACGGTGGCAGAATCATCCAGGAAACCCGTCTTTATGATTCGGTTAAAGATGAAACTCGCGCCATGCGCAGTAAAGAAGAAGCCAATGATTACCGGTATTTTCCCGACCCGGATTTATTGCCCGTTATCATCGACCAACAGTTACTGAGTGACATAAGAAATAATCTACCAGAATTGCCCGCTGCTAAAAAACAACGCTTTAAAACAGACTACCAATTAGATGAAGACAGCGCAACAACCCTCACGTCTTCGCGAGAATTAGCTGACTTTTATGAAGCCGTTGTCAAGCGTTCAGGGTGTGATGCCAAATTGTGTAGCAATTGGGTAACGGGTGATTTATTAGCCTCACTAAATAGAGAGAACCTAGATATTAACGCAGCACCCATTACACATGAACGTTTTGCCGACTTATTAGCACGCATTCACGACAACACTATTTCAGGAAAAATTGCCAAACAGGTATTTGACGAAATGTGGCGCAGTGATGCCTCTGCCGATCAGATTATTGCCGCAAAAGGTCTGCAACAAATCACTGACAGCGGGGAGATTGAAAGCATTATCGATAAAATCATTGCCGATAATCTTGATCAAGTTGAACAATATCGCAGCGGTAAAGACAAAGTATTCAGTTTTTTTGTTGGGCAAGTCATGAAACAATCCCAAGGTAAAGCGAATCCAGCGGAAGTGAATAAGCTGTTAAAAGCCAAGCTAAGCAACTAACATAACAAAAAACAAAGGCTTTATTTCTAGCGCTAACACAGAAAGCCAATGAATACAGCCCCTTTAACGGGGCTGTATTCCTAGCATCTGCCAGAAAAACAGCCTATCGCCAAGTAACAATCATCACTACAAATCAGTAATAATTTCTCGCAACACCGCCGTAGCGTAACTACCCGGTGCAAGACTAAACTGAAGCTCCAAAATATCCGCCGCCACAAACTGCCACGCCATATTTTGCACCGTCAAGCGCAGTGATCGGCGACTCATCTCCAAGCGCTCCTGCAATAATCCAGCAACTAGCTCAGGGTATTGCGCAATAACCGCCGCCTCAATCAATTCCGCATCCGCTTTAGCCGTTTGCTCACCCATCCCCCACAATGGCCCGGTCGGATGAATATCATTAGCCAGTAAACGCGCATGAATCACGTCATCGGGGATGTCAGATTGAAAATGACTTTGTGTTCCGGCTAACTTATAAACATCACCAGCTAGTGCATGCTGCCAATTATTTTGCCTGACCCGTTCCGCCAGAATATGATTAAATAAATACGATCGCGCCGCTGATAAATAAATGCTGCGTTGCTCACGCTTAACCTTAGCACCCTGAAACATCGCTAACGCCTTATTGACGTTTTGCCCTGCCTGCCCAAAACGCTGCACACCAAAATAATTAGGCACACCGGACTGTTTAATCCATTCCAACTGTTGATTGGTCTTGGCAACATCACCCTGCCAATCACGAATACGTAGCGTAAAGTGATTCGCCGCCAACACCCCACGTTTTAATTTTCGCGCGTGACGTATTACCTGAATAACGCGTAAATTTTCCGATTCCAAAGCTGACCAATCTGGATCGCTTTTTCCTGGAAGCCAGACACTAAACCATTGCGTGGCAATTGCGTGCCGATCTTTTAAGCCCGCATAACTGACATCCCGCTGCCTAACCTCAGCAAAGCGCGCCAATTGTCTGGCAATAAAATCGGTATTTTCCGAGGTTTTTTGAATTTGCAAAAAAACATGCTCACCCTCTCCGGACGGCTCAAAAGACAAGTCTTCAAAAACCACAAAATCATCGACCTCTCGCCGCATTACCCCGTGTCCGCTCGGCAGGCCGTACGCATACGGCCATATCGGCATTTCGATTGTATTCATTATTGCCTTTATCCTTAAACTCAAAAATCACGGTTTTTTATGCTGCAAAAACATCCAGAACGCAATCGACGATAAAATCAACTATTCCAATAGAACACTTTAGTCATACAGGGGGACAACGCTTTTCTGCACATCCATTGATAAGCTCGGTGTTTGGTATTTTATAGGACGGGGAAAAAAACCGCCCGCCCTACGCTCTACCTAATTAAATTCTTTGCATACATCATGTTCTTACATTTTGGGTAATTTATACATCCCCAGAACTCACGTCTAACTGTCGTGTCTTTTTTTGATACTCTTTTCACCATTTTCTGATTGCAATTAACACAGGTTGGTGTCGTGTAATCTCCTTCAGTGGCTATCTTGGAAATGCTTTTTTTGCTAACGTCATCAAGGTTATTGATGAGCTTAACCAATTCACTTCCATCTATTAGCATCATTGTTTTGTTCTGTGCAAATTGAACCGCATCCTGACTGAATATTGATGTTGTTAAAAAGACACCATGCTTCACACGCTCACTTGCCATCACTCCATAAAGCTCTCGAACCAAACTGACACCGATAGCTTTCTGCCATGCTTTGCATTGACCAATTAAAATCAAATGCCCATTTTTATCATACACTTTAATGTCAATCCCACCATCTGCACCAATACTGGTTACATTGGCATCACAATTTTTAATCCTGAGATATTCCATACAAATATCCTCATATCGCTTCCATTCAAGTGATCTTAAAAACGCTATATCCCAATGAGTAAATTCAACATGTTCGGCATATTTCACAGCTTGCCGTGGGCGTCTAAATCTCTCTGCTTCATTATCAATCGGCTTTTTCTCGGATCGCCTAACAATTGCGAGAGCTTCTTTATTCTTAGGCACTCCTTGAGATTGTTTAGAAATTAATTGCTTTTTTCGGCCTTTTTTTCCAATAAGAGCACCTAAGATACTAATTGCAATTACAAAAACAAATAACAGAACCCATATACCCACTATAAACTATCCAAAATCGCCCTTTTAACCGCATCTAAACTGGCGTCAATGGTTACTGGCTTAGCATCTGCGCACTGCATAATCGCGACATCGGGATCTTTAATGCCGTTACCGGTTAATGTACACACAATCGAGCTGCCTTCGGGGATTTTTCCGGTGCTAAGATCGTGCAGCAGACCTGCTAAAGATGCCGCAGAGGCAGGTTCACAAAAGATACCTTCATGTTTAGATAACATTTTTTGTGCGGCTAATATCTGTTCGTCGGTAAATTTATCGAACCATCCACCGGATTCTTTTTGCGCTGCCCAAGCAAAATCCCAGGATTGCGGATTACCGATACGAATAGCGGTGGCGATGGTTTCAGGGTTATCAATCGGGTGTCCTGCCACAAATGGCGCTGCACCCGCCGCTTGATAACCGCACATAATAGGGCGTTTAGTCACAATCGCCGCATGGGTATCGGTGCTGGTGGAATATTCTTTGTAGCCTTTCCAGTACGCGGTAATGTTGCCCGCATTGCCGACCGGTAAACAATGGTAATCCGGCGCAAAGCCTAAGTCGTCGATGATCTCGAACGCGGCCGTTTTTTGGCCGTCAATGCGGTAGGGATTGATCGAATTAACAATGGTGACAGGGGCATGTAAGGCGACTTCTTTCACCAGCTCCATGCCTTGGTCAAAGTTACCGTTAATCTGAATAATGGTGGCGTTATACATCAGGGTTTGCGCCAACTTTCCTAACGCAATTTTACCGTCTGGAATTAACACAAACGCTTTTATACCTGCTCGCGCCGCGTACGCAGCCGCAGAAGCGGAGGTATTACCGGTAGAAGCGCAGATAATAGCTTGACTGCCCTGCTCTACGGCTTTGGTTACAGCCATGGTCATACCGCGATCTTTAAACGAACCGGTAGGGTTTAAGCCTTCAAATTTAACGTAAATCTTAACGTCTTTACCAATCAGTCTGGGGATGTTTTGCAGTTCAATCAACGGCGTGTTGCCTTCATTCAAACTGATGATGCGCGTAGTGTCGCTGACCGGCAAACGGTCTTTATAACGAGCGATTAAACCTTGGTGATGTGTGTGTGTAGACATAGCTAATTATCCTAATGTTTCTAAGCGAATACGGCTGACCTTACCGGTGATAGAGCTTAAGGCTTCAATCTCGGCAATGGCGGCATTCATTTCTTTTTCCAGCGTTTTTTGGGTGAGCATAATTACCGGCAAAGTGGTAAATCCTAGCTGAGGTTCTTTTTGAATAATGGCTTCAATACTGATGTTATGCTCCGCCAATATTTTAGTGACTTCCGCTAAAACGCCGGGTTTATCTTCTGCGGTTAAGCGTAAATAATATGCCGTGGTAAATTGCTCGGCGCTGAGTATAGGCTGTTCAACAATGGCGTTTGGCTGAAACGCCAAGTGCGGCACACGGTTTTCAGGATCGCTGGTAAGCGCTCTAACCACATCAACAATATCGGCAACCACCGCCGATGCAGTAGGCTCCGCACCCGCACCCGCGCCGTAATACAAGGTAGGCCCAACCGCATCACCGTAGACCAGAACGGCATTTTTTACGCCATCGACATTGGCAATTAAGCGGCGTTCTGGAATCAAAGTGGGATGTACTCTTAATTCGATACCGACTGCGGTTTTACGCGCAATACCTAAATGCTTAATGCGATAGCCCAATTCTTCGGCGTATTCCACATCATCACGGGTAATGCCGGTAATGCCTTCGGTGTAGACTTTATCAAATTGCAAAGGGATACCAAATGCAATCGATGCCAGAATGGTGAGTTTATGCCCTGCATCTATGCCTTCAACATCAAACGTAGGATCGGCTTCGGCGTATCCTAGCGCTTGCGCTTCGGCTAATACGTCGCTGAAATCACGGCCTTTATCGCGCATTTCAGTCAAAATGAAATTACCCGTACCGTTAATGATGCCTGCCAACCATTCGATTTGATTGCCGCTTAAGCCTTCTCGAATCGCTTTGATAATCGGCACACCACCGGCAACTGCTGCTTCAAAAGCAACCGTTACACCGCACTCGCTGGCTTTTTTAAAAATTTCATTACCGTGCAAGGCAATCAAGGCTTTATTGGCCGTCACCACATGTTTACCGTTGGCAATCGCTTGCAATACCAGCTCTTTCGCGGGTGATTGCCCGCCCATCAGTTCCAGAATAATATCAATATCAGGATCGTTAACCACCTCAAACGGATCTGTAGTCAGCTGTATGCCTTGGGTATCGCAAATACGCTGCCGCGTTAAGTCTTTGGCACAGGCACGGGTGATGATAATGTCACGACCCGCTCTGCCACGTATTACGGCAGCATTGCGTTGCAATACATTTACAGTACCGCCACCGACGGTTCCTAAGCCTAAAATCCCAATTTTTACCGGTTTCAAATTTAACTCCTGCTATACATGCTTAATTTGCTGTTTAATGGAAAGGAAAGACCTGCTGATAGGTTTGTTTACAAAGGGTGAGCTGTTTAGAAATTAGGTCTTGAAATAACGCCATCAACGGTGCGTTTACGCCCCTTTTTTGAAAAAAGAGGCCGTAAATTTCTTACTAATTTACTTATCGCATACGCTTTGAGGTACATAACAACACATCGTGCAGTAGTATTCCTGCCTGAATATCCCCAAGCCTGCCGTTACCTTAGCGATTGATTACTTAACACCGTCTTTTTTAAACATGGCTTTAATGCCACGCAACGCCTGACGCGTACGGTGTTCATTTTCAATTAAACTGAACCGAACGTGATCATCACCGTATTGACCAAAGCCAACACCCGGCGATACCGCAACCTTAGCTTCTTGTAATAATTTCTTAGAAAACTCTAACGAGCCCATCGCTTTATATGCATCAGGTATCGGCGCCCAAACAAACATGGTTGCTTTGGGCTTTTCAACTGCCCATCCTAAAGCAACTAAGCCTTCACACAGCACATCGCGACGCTTTTGGTACATTTCACAAATTTCAGCCACACAATCTTGTGGCCCTTCTAACGCGGCGATGGCTGCAATTTGAATCGGGGTAAACATCCCGTAATCCAAATAGGATTTGATACGTGCTAACGCAGAAACCAGTTGTTTGTTACCGCACATGAAGCCAACGCGCCAACCGGGCATGTTATAACTTTTAGACATGGAGAAAAATTCAACCGCAATGTCTTTCGCGCCTTCCACTTGTAAAATAGACGGTGCTACATAGCCATCGAAAACGATGTCAGTATAAGCAAGATCATGAACCACCCAAATATTGTGTTCTTTGGCGACAGCAATGATTTTTTCAAAAAAGTCCAGTTCCACGCATTGGCTAGTAGGATTACCGGGGAAATTAAGAATAAGCATTTTAGGCTTCGGCCAGCTATCGACAATGGCTTTATGCAATTCTTCAAAAAAATCCACGCCTTTAACCAGCGGCACATGCCTCAAATCAGCGCCAGCAATCACTACGCCGTAAGGATGAATGGGGTAGGCTGGATTAGGCACTAATACCACATCGCCAGGACCTAAAGTCGCTAAGGCTAAATGCGCCAAACCTTCTTTTGAACCAATGGTAACAATGGCTTCAGAGTCCGAATCAAGGTCAACATCAAAGCGTCTTTTGTACCAGCCGCAAATGGCTTTACGTAAACGAGGAATACCTTTAGAGACCGAGTAACGATGGGTATCGCCCCGCTCCGTCGCTTCGATCATTTTATCCACAATATGTTTCGGCGTAGGTTGATCGGGATTCCCCATGCCAAAATCAATAATATCCTCACCCGCGGCGCGCGCTTTAGCTTTTAATTCATTGACGATATTAAAAACATAGGGGGGTAAACGACTGATGCGATGAAATTCTTCCATTAACGGCTCTTGTAAACAGGTTGAGTTTAAATTAAAAAAACCACTCAAGGTACTGTTATTAAGTGTGCATGTCAAGTGCTTGCGCGACCACCCGTAGCGTAGCCCTCTTAAAAAGCACTTACCGCTAAGCCACTTGAAAAACCACCAAAAACCAAGCACACTACGCGTATAAAAAACAAGTCGCTTTAGTACCTACGAAAAACCTGAGAAAGTGCATACTAAAAGGCACGGATTAGGCGACTACCCGGAAAAAACAGTTGTTTCTCGCGATCCATCTTAATCCATGCTATTTTGCTGTGAACGCACGCATTCGCAACCCATCTATATCTATAAAAAAGGAGAGTCTTTAATGAGAGGCGCAGGAGGAACAACAGGTGGCGTAGGTCACTTTTGGCTGGGATTAACCATGATGTGTGGCGGCTTTTACTTGCTACTTAAATCAATCGTCGTATCGACAAGCTTTGGGCTTGGCTATCAACTATACGGATTAAATCTCTTTGGTAGCCTATTTTCCATTACCAGTGGCATGACGATGATTCCGTTTATATTTGGTATCGCGATGATCTTCTACAATGGCAGAAGTGTTGTGGGCTGGGCATTGACGGGCGGTGCATTAATCGCCTTAATTTTTGGAGTCATCGCGTCCATTCACTTTACATTTATCAGCATGAGCGCTTTTGATCTCCTGATTATATTGGTGCTGGCATTCGGCGGCTTAGGCTTATTTCTAAGGTCGCTGGCGGCAGCATAGCGGCTTTAAAGCAACATTATGCTGCCTAACGTTTAGTTGACGTGTATCACTTAAGACAAAAAGAGCCGTTAGCGGGTGTTTTTTTAACGAAATAACCCTGCTAAAATAGTTGCCGCAAGTGTATTCGTTAGTATTCACACCCCTTTTGATGTGTGTATTTTCCAGATACAGGATAAATCGAAAATTTAATCACGCAGCGTATAGTTAACCCCACCCTTATTTTTATTCCATCGTTTATATGACCACTCCACTTCAAGATACTCGACCTAAAAATTACATTGGTTCAACACTTTTATTTATTGGTATTTGCATTACCGCAACCATCATTGGGGTATTACTGATTACGGGCATGATCTTCCCCTTTTCGGTGCGCATTAAAATTGGCCATATTTGGTGCGCTGTCATCTCTTGGATGACCAAAGTATTTTGTGGCTTAACCTATGAAGTAGAAGGTCTGGAAAACATTCATCCCGAACAGCCCGCCATTATATTAAGCAACCACCAGTCGGCTTGGGAAACACTGGCGTTACGTTATATTCTGCCGACACATTCAGTGGTCATTAAAAAAGAGTTACTGTATTTACCGGTTTGGGGATGGTCTTTGTTGACGTTAAAATCAATTGTTATTGACCGAAATAATCTAAAATCATCCCTGCGAAGCTTACTGGGTAATGGCGCGCGCTATTTAAACGAAGGCTTGTGGGTGCTTATTTTTCCAGAAGGAACCCGTGCAGCGCCTGGCGAAGTCATGAAATTTAACATTGGCGGGGCTATGTTGGCACATAAAACCGGATACCCCATTATTCCTGTTGCCCACAATGCCGGTGACTTTTGGCCACGCTACAGCTTTTTTAAATACCCCGGTGTGATCAAAGTTAAAATTGGTGCGGCTATCGAAACCAAAGGACGCAAAGCCGCCGACATTAATACCGAAGCAGAAGACTGGATACGCCAAGCTCTTAAAGAAATACGGCAATCATACTAACGCAAAGACTCTATTGCTGTAGGGGTGAATGCATTCACCCCTACAGATCATACCGCCGCATTATCACGCAGTAATAAGCGCTAACAATCCCCGTAACACCAAATCATCATAAATCGTCGCCTCAACGGCTAATTCGGCAGCAATGAATGTCGCATCACCACCGGTTAAAAAAAGCGTAAAAGTCTGCGTTTGCCTACTGAGTACTTTTTCAATCAACCCAGCGGCGGCATACACTGCGCCACTGTGAATAGCGGCCACGGTATGCTTGGCCAGTCCCACTTGAAAGGCGTTTTCCGCATACGGCAATTGCCCTGTACCTGCAGCCAATGCCCGCTTCATAAGGGTTAATCCCGGACTGATCACACCACCAAGGTGCAGACCCTGCGCATTGATAAAGTCCACAGTAATCGCCGTACCGCAATCAATCACACACGCGGGCTGTTGCGTTATCTGTCTGACGGCAAGCAACGCCAGCCAACGATCTACGCCTAGCGTTTCCGGCTGTTCATACGCTGACTGCACACCTAACGCAAAGGCTTGTGCTGTCGGCGTTACAATGGCAATATCCGGCCAAAGCTGCTGGGCAATTAAAATAATCTGTTGTAAAAGGGTAGTATGACTGACGCAACTAATGGCTATCAAACTAGGGCGCTGTGCTAACTCTTGCCACTGCGCCTGTAAGGTCTGTTTAAAATGAGCCGTTTGATGCGCAATAGCTGTCGTAGCCGTTAGGATACTGCCATGAGCAAGCGCCCACTTTACGCGCGAATTACCAATATCCAGAAGTAACGTCATGACAGCGCGGTGTTAAAGCTGATTTCACCCGATGAAAATGCCTGAACCCTGCCCTGTGTATCTTGCAATAACAACAAACCATCATCATCAATCCCTTTAACGATGCCAGTTATTTTTTGATTATGCAATAAAACCGTGACCGTTTTACCCAACATGCAATCATACTGCCGCCATTCGTGTAAATACGTTGACAGGGGTGTCGCTTCAAATTCTGCTAACAACGGAAACAGGGTATTTAACAATTCAGCCGTTAAACGATTACGATCAAGACTGCTTTGACCCGTAATGTGTTTTAAATCAACCCATGCCTGCTGAATATCCTCTGCTGCTTTAGCGGATAAAAAACCATTTAAGCCTAAACCAACTACGACCGCACAAGGCCCTCCCGTTTCACCGGACACTTCGATTAAAATTCCCCCCAATTTTCTCGCCTGCCAGACCAGATCATTGGGCCATTTCAAGCCAACATCAGCAATACCTTGATTTTTTAAGGCGCGAATGACGGCAACACCAATGGCTAAACTTAAACCAGCAATGGATGCTGTGCCTAATTCAAAACGCCACAATATGGATAAGATGATATTTTGTCCAAAGGGTGAAACCCATTGCCGCCCTCGCCGCCCTTTTCCGGCGGTTTGATATTCCGCCAGACAGACTTTACCTGAGGCGACACCTTGCCGCGCATCTGCCATTAAATAACGATTGGTGGAATCACATTGCTCAAAGATAGCAATATCGATACCTTGCCGTTGCAACGACGCACTAAGGTGCGTGTTAATCAGTCCGGCATCCAAAAAGCTTAGCGAACTTTCTAAGCGATAGCCTTTACCACGAATGGCATTAACCTCAATACCTAAAGTAATAAAGCTTTGCAGTTGCTTCCAAACTGCAGCACGACTGACCTTTAATTGCTCAGCTAAGACCGTACCCGAATGAAAATCACCATCCGCTAATAAGCCCAACAATTGCCGCTGTTTATCTGAAAACTCCATTACGCCGCACACCTTAAACGCATTTTATAGCTATCAACCGTGTTTACCACTGTACTCAGGCTCTTTACTGGCTCTAATTTGCTGCATTTGCCTTCTAACAATATGCTTAATCAGTAATTCACGATCTTGTTCTTGCATATTGACATAATCAAGACCCACCATAAAAGACGGTTTGCCATCCATATCATTATTCTTTCTGCAATAAACCACTTTTGCATGTACTAAAATGACCGCTGCGATAGAACTTAATACCATTTTAACTTCTAAATACTCACCCATTTTAAGCTCTTCTTCATTATCAAAAGCCAGTCCAGACGCACTCAAGTTAACATTTTTTGTTTTTTGTTCATTAAAATCAGCATCTTGTAGCATTAAGCATTGTGCGATCAACTCGATTTTATTATTTAATAACTTAAGATAGTCGCTAATATCAGAATCTTTGGCCTCAATGCGACGCATTAGGACTTTAGACTCTTGCGTTAACATATCCAATGCTGTCGATAATGAACAACTGCCTAAAATATCATTACTCACCCGACTCATGTTATTGACAGGCTGCTGTCCAATCACTTTATAATACAGATTAATATCATCATCTATTCTAAAAAAACGCCGTCTTTCTTCATTACGAAGCTTTGCATCACTCGCATTCATTATTTATTCTCCTTTAGTGGGTGTCTGTAGAGGCCGCAGGTGCAGCAAGTTGGCGACGTTGAGTACTATGTGCAGGATCATCCTGTGACAGTCTGATTTCTACCCTGCGATTTTTAGCGCGGTGTTCATCTGAATCATTAGCCACTAAAGGCTGGGTATCTGCATACCCCTCAATCACAACGCGTGACGCATCCATCCCTACTTGCTCCAACACAAACTGTGCAACAGTTACCGCTCTAATGGACGATAATTCCCAGTTAGAATGATAGGCGCTGGTAGTAATGGGAATATTATCGGTATGGCCTGCAATATAAATCTGACCTTTAGCGCGGCTAACCGCATGGGCTATTTTGCGCATCACTGACTCAAAACCAGTATGTAGCGTGACTTGCCCCGAAGGAAAAGAGCCTTTTTCGTTAATACGGATAATGATTTTTAAACCTTCGTGCTCAATACTCACCAAGCCATCCGCAATTTCAGCCTTAAATTCGTTTTTAAATTGTTCGGCCTGTGCGCTAATGGCTTGTAACTGCTCACGTAGCTTCTGCTGCTGTTGTATGATCTTGTTAGTGTCTGCATCATTCACGGCCTGCAAAGCAGCGGCGACCTTCTTTTCAATCATGCCTTTTTCTTGCTTAGCAACACCCGCAGCATCCAGTGCTTCGGAGAGTATTTTTTCTACAACCGCCTTATTATCGGCAAGAGTAGAGGATTCTAACGGCAAACTCGTTTGCCGCACCTCATCCAAAAAGGTTGCTTCAGGAGGGGCTGGAGAAAAACTCTGTGCCACGACACTGGTTCCCATGGGTATTTCAATCGCTGGAACTTGGCGCTGCACACCGAAAGCATTCTCCATAGCCCCTGATAACTGCTTAAATTTCTTGGCATCCTGTGTAGCCATCGACAACATCAGTACAAAGAAACACATGAGTAAGGTCATCATATCCGCAAAGGTCACAAACCAAGCGGGCGAACATTTAGATGACCGATTACTCATGCTTGGCGCTCTCGTTTACTTTACGTTGCTTCTCCGAAACAAAAGAGTTCAACAACGCTTCCAATACTCTAGGGTTCGTTCCCTCCTGAATGCCAGAGATGGTTTCAACCACTAGTTCCTTATATTTTTTCTCGTAGCTTAAAACCGAAGCCAGCTTATCCACCAGCGGCAATGCAAAACAATTGGAAATCATCGCACCGTACAATGTCGTTAACAAAGCGATGGCCATAGCAGGCCCGATAGCGGCAGGATCATTCATGTTCGACATCATTTGCACCAATCCGACCAACGTCCCGATCATACCCATCGCTGGCGCTAAATCGCCAACGCCTTTCCACATACTTTGCCCGACCTCATTACGTGCAACCATTAGGTCAATATCTTGTGTGAGCATCCTGCGAATAAAATCCGCCTCATGTCCATCCACACATAAATCAATGCCTTTTTTCATAAACGCATTAGACACCACTTCATTTTCTAACGCCAATAAACCATTTTTTCTAGCAACCTCCGCCAACCGAACCGCATCAGCAATTAACAAGGTGAGGTTCTCTCGCTTATTAAAAAAAGTCTTACTTAAAATGCCAAACGAGGTAAAAAAATCACTCAAGGAGATTCGCATTAAGCTCACCCCAAATGTTCCACCAAATACAATCAGTAACGATGGAACATCCACATACATCATCATATTGCCGCCACTGGCAATAGCCGCGACAATAATACTAATTCCTATTACAAATCCAAGTAACGAAGCAATATCCATTCAAGAGCACCAAATTATCTTACATAATCATTACTAAACAACCACCGGCTAAAGCACGGTGGGTTTAAGTTAACGACTGAAAGTCGGGATACACGTCGACTTAACGACGTGTCCTAAGGCTCGATTTCAAAGTCTTTAGAACCCGGCTCAAAATGATGCTCCAAATATTGTTT
>JAPLRW010000050.1 GCA_026398935.1 Methylococcales bacterium | reverse complement strand
AAGCTTCGGTTGATTAAGGCTTTGCAGGGTTTGCATCAGTATATTGCGTAGTATTGCCGAGCCGCTAAACGGTTTAAGCCAGTCAGCTTGCGTAACGCGTACATGAGGAATGGCATATTCTTGCGCCAGTTCTAATGCCAGAGAAAACAAAACCGGCAGCAGGGGAATAGGCTCATGGGCGTTTAGAAACAGCAAGTTTTTTCGCTGACACGCCTCAATCTGCGCGCGCCATTCGATACGCACGTCTTGAATGCTGATTTTTCCCGTTAAAATCATCGCGCTCATTACATAAGCGTTAGGGAAACAGCCCTCCCAACGCGATAACTTTTCAGCCATTGTCGCGGTTAATGGTTGTCTGAAGGTTAGATTTAGATGTACGCCTATGTCCAAATCATCAATCGTATTTAGCCAATCGAGTTGAGCCGTTAAATCAGGGCTGTTTGCCAAAATACCCGTCGCCGTTAGTGCGCCAGAACGCGCGGCTTCTACTATACCGCGACTGATGCAGGGGAAATAACCGTAGTCATCCGCATTTATAATGAGGTGGATGGGCTCGCGAACACTCATTTTTCGTCAGCTCCCTTGGCATGAAATAGCGTGAATTTACCATAGCTTATCACGGGTTCAAGGCGCAGTTTTATAGCGTTAGGTAAATCTTCCAGTAATTCATTTTCAAAGGCATAAAAATCGTGATTGGCATCGGTTAGGTAAGTGGGTAATGCTGCCAGCTTCGTCACTTCTAAAGCCCGGCCTTGTAAATAAAATTGCGCCGAATAGGGTCTATCCATTACATAGATTAAGCGCTCGTTAAGTTGGGCGGATTGCTCATAAGCGCTCACTAACTGTTTTTGTGATTTAAAAAAGTTCACATTAGGGCTGTGGTAAGCGATGACTAAGCCTAAAAAAGCCAGTGGTACGCAGACAGCAAAAGCGGGGTGGTATTTGGATGGTTTCTGCCAGTCAGCCAGCAGTAAAGCAAATCCCGGCAATCCTGGTAAAACATACGTCCAGATGATATTGGCCGAGAGCGTAAAGAACAGCAGCGGTGAAATCATCCACAACAAACAATACAAGCGCCAGTCATCATTTGACCGTAACAATTCGGCGGACTGTTTTTTAACCAAAGCACGCATGAGTATTTTTAGAAAAATTAACGACCAGGGAAACGCCGCGGCCAACCAGTAAATCCAGATCATACCGCGTGCATGCGCATGACCATTCCCGTAAAGATCGCCCGCCCAACCGCTTTCAGTGAAGCGTTTCCAGTGTTCGCCAATAAAGAAATATTCTAAAAACCCCGGTGTTTTCTGTTCTGCTAGCACATACCAAGGCACGCAGAGGCACAGCATTAACAAGGTGCCTTTAATCCAGGGAATGCGTGTCCAAATGCGTAGCCATGCACCGGAAATAGCTGTCCAAAGCCCTATGCTTATGCCAGATAACACAATAGTAATCGGGCCTTTCGCCATTAAGCCGATACTCAGACCGATAAAGAAAAGATAACCCCAGGAAGATTTACCCTCACGCATAGCCAGCCAGAACGACGCCATCGCCAGCGTGATGCCAAAACTCATGCAGGGATCCATCGCCACCGTACCAGACATAACGAAAAACAGTACGGAACTGCCCAGTATAATAGCGGCATTCCACGCAGTATCACGATCGCGCTGCACACTGGCGAGGTGAAAAATTATCCAGGCCATACCTAGGCTTAATAAAACCGACGGCAATCGGGCAGAAAAATCGTTGACGCCTCCCAGCCATAAGCTTGATGCAGTCATCCACACCGACAACGGTGGTTTCCCCCAAAAAGGCACGCCATAATCAATCAGTGGTGTCACCCAGTTTCCGGTTTCCAGCATCTTACGACCCATTTCCGCATACCGTGACTCGGAAGGATCATAAAGCGGATAAAGTCCTAGCGTGAATACGCGCATAGCGAGTATAACCGCGAGCAAACCGACGCCAGAAAATACTTTTTGTATTACGCTTGTCGCCTTGTTATCCCGCTTTTTTTCTGACATACCCATTTGAAACGTCCAGATGCTATTAGCAAAAAAATTCCAGATCAACACGATCCCCGTTGTCACCATCTGCGCATAAAGATAATACAGATGGCGTGTTAATACGGCCATCAATGCCAAATTTAGACATAAACCCAGCAAGGCGATTAAGGCAAACTTTGGGAAAGTCTGCCGATGCGACTGTTGGCTTTTGAAGGTTAGCGAATAATTTAAGCCATAATTGATGAGTAAGCCGGCCAACGCGCCCCAGCCGGAAGCCACTGTTGGGGTGAAATGTTGATATTCAACCAGTGTATAAAGGATTGAATAATGCGCTAAGGTTCCGATGACACCCACTAGCAAGAAAGCAATAAATTTAACAATCACACGATTCTGTTTTTATTAAGATTAAACATTTATTTGGTATTAAAAAGGCGATAATACCCTATTAATATGACATGACGCGTCATACGGCTGGCGGATGCAGATTGTTTTTATAACATACAGAAGAATATTGCGCGCCTTTAACGCTAATCGTCGATTTTTCAATGCTAAAAACCGTCAATTATGGCTTATTTTGACAAATTTTGCGATAAAACCTAAAAAATCCGTACTGTTGGCGCGTTAGTAGCACATTGCGTGATAACGTTTTCGAGCGCTTGGTGATCGTTTTTTATAAACCCAGAATATAGGCAGTAACATGAAGATTATTAATTGGTACATTGTTAAAGAAGTTTTAAAAGGTTCTTTGGTGGCGCTAATTATATTGTTAACGTTGTTTACGTTATTTACCTTCAGTGATGAGTTAAAAGATCTGGGTAAAGGTGATTATCAATTGCGCGAGATTTTTTTATTTCTCCTCTTCGATGCGCCGACGGTAATGTACGAGTTAATGCCCACGGCGGCGTTGCTAGGCAGTTTATTTGTACTAGGGGCAATGGCTAATAATCGTGAGTTAATTGCGATGCAAGCGGCTGGATTATCCATATTCGGTATTATTAAAGCGGTGATGATGGCGGGAGCTGTTCTGGCGACTATCGCTATTGGCATTGGTGAGTTTGTTGCGCCAGAGGCGGAATATGAAGCACTGATGATCCGATCAACCGCGCAAGAAAAACAAATCATATTACAGTCGCCTTATGGTCTGTGGATGCGTGAAGGCAATGTTTTTGTCAATGTTCGGCAGGTGGTGTCCGATAAAAAATTGGCGGATATTCGTGTGTTTGAATTAAATAAAGATTATCACTTAACCGCTATGTTGCATGCCGATCAAGCCAATTTTTCGAGTGCGGGATGGTGGGCGCTGGAACAAGTTAAGCGCACGCGTATTACCGATACACGCATTGTCGCCGAGGATCTACCTAAGCATGATTGGCATTCCAGTATTGATCCAGAGTTTTTAAACATGGTGGTGGTATCAGCAGATAACTTATCGATGTACGATTTAGCCATGTACATTGAATTTTTGAAAAAAAATAAGCAGAAAACCCAAGTATTTGAATTGGCTTTTTGGGGGAAAGTGGTCAATCCACTGGTGGTTTTTGTCATGTTATTGGTTTCGACACCGTTTGTGATTGGCATTAAGCGCGGGGTTAGTGTCGGCGCACGTATTATGATTGGTGCGGTGATTGGGATGAGTTTTAATGTATTCGACAAAGTATCCGGGCATTTATCGCTGGTCTATGAACTAAATCCGGGATTAATGGCCGCTGTTCCCAGTGCGCTGGTGTTAAGTGTTGCCGTCTATGCGATTGCCAGATTGCGGGTGTAATTCTCTCTATTAAGCTGTCACGCGGGGTATGGAATGTACCCTGCGAGACGCAAGCAACATGACATTAATAGCCTGCGATAATATAAATACTCTCGACTTTTGCTTTCTACCGTATCCCGACTATAGTTGGTAATGATGTCAGTTTGCTATCAATCCTACATCAGATTCTCTGAGACCCCGTCCCCGTCTCTTTAAGTTACCCGAAAGGGCTAATAGCATTAGCGGGAATTGATCGTATCGTTGGTAAAGTGTTACGTATGTCTAAAAAAAAATCAATAACGCTTATGGCCATCGCGCTAATGGCTATTACAAGTGCTTATGCGGCTGATTACAACGCCATCACGCACTTAATAATCCTCAATAACGTACAAATCTCAGGTAACCCTAACCTTTCAGCGACACTAACACCCAGTGATGGCGCTGGAATACATGCCGGACAAGTATGGTCGCTCAGCACGAGTAACGCTACAGGTGCGCAAGATGCACAATATACCAGTGATGGAAAACTATACCTTCCTAATCTCGTCCAAGACGCTTTTATCACCTATAACGCAAGCTTATTACTAACCAATGTAGTTCCACTTGAATTTACCGTATTGGATATTACCACAACCAGTTTCAGTAATGGCGCGGAGACCAAAGTCGTTTTTAACCAAGGAGCCAAAGGTGATGCTGGCTTAAAGGGTGATACGGGTTTACAAGGTATAGACGGTGCTGCCGGAGTAATAGGTGTCACTGGAACGCAAGGCTTACAAGGACTTACTGGCGCAGTAGGAGCAACGGGCTTAAAAGGTGATACGGGTTCACAAGGTATAGACGGTGCTGCTGGAGTAATAGGCGCCACTGGAACGCAAGGCTTACAAGGACTTACTGGCGCAATAGGAGCCGTAGGAGCAACGGGCTTAAAGGGTGATACGGGTTTACAAGGTATAGACGGTGCTGCCGGAGTAATAGGTGCCACTGGAACGCAAGGCTTGCAAGGACTTACTGGTGCAATAGGAGCCGTAGGAGCAACGGGCTTAAAAGGTGATACGGGTTTGCAAGGTATAGACGGTGCTGCCGGAGTAATAGGTGCCACTGGAACGCAAGGCTTACAAGGACTTACTGGCGCAACAGGAGCAACTGGCTTAAAGGGTGATACGGGCTCACAAGGCATAGACGGTGCTGCCGGAGTAATAGGTGCTACTGGAACACAAGGCTTACAAGGACTTACGGGTGACAGCGGCTTAACGACTTCCGTCAATGGCGTTACGCAAGTCAGTGGTGCAATAAGCTTAACTAAAGCGGATTTCAGTGATTTAAATAATCTCAACAATACCAGCGATGCTAATAAGCCCGTTAGCACCGCGACTCAAACGCAATTGGATTTAAAAGCGCCGCTTGTCAGTCCTACTTTTACGGGAATACCCACTGCACCCTCAGCAACGCAAGGAACGAATACTACCCAACTTGCTACCACTGCTTTTGTTGCGGCGGCTGTTGCAGCAAGCACACATGCCATAGGTGATGTTTTTGGTGGTGGAAAAGTATTTTATGTGACTACTGATGGCAAACATGGTCTTGTGGCAGCGACGCAAGATCAATCTGTATCTGTTATTTGGTATGACGCAATAGACGTCATCAGTAATCCCGCTAATCACGATGTTGCTGGAAAAATGTTCACTGATTGGCGATTACCTACAAAATTCGAATTGAATTTGTTATATGTTCAACGAGGTTTGGTGGGTGGTTTTGTTAATAATCTCTATTGGAGTTCTGCAGAGCCCTCCGCTGCTAACGCGTGGTGCCAAGATTTCGGCACTAGCAGTCAGTACAGCGTAGGTAAAAGCGCCCTGTTACTATTACGTGCGGTTAGAGCTTTTTAACTATAGTTTCTCAGATAAATAATTTCCTGCCCACGCCGAAATACATCACACGGCGACTGCAAAATCCTCATGCAACTTTTTCATGACGCAAAGCCCAGTAGGACGGGCACATGCTTTTCGTGCCCACGCGGAACAATGAGCGGATACTGAATAGTGACATGGTTTTATAATGGAATAGTCGGTGCTGCAAATGGTGGGCAAAACCACCTGAACACCCTACATCGCTGAAAATATTGGAAACGGAGCGACAGTCGCGTAGGGTGCATGGCATGCACCCTACAAACCCATGACCCCCAGTCATTCAGTTTGCTACATCATGCACCAAACCCCTCACAAAACTACAACATTACACCATTAAATTCCTCGCCTGTTGATCTGCATGATAAGACGAGCGTACCAGCGGCGCACTTGCCACTTGTTTAAAACCCAGCTCTTTTGCTAACACCGCATAGGCATCAAATTGTTGTGGCGTGATGTATTCTTTTACGGGTAGATGCGCTTTGCTGGGTTGTAAATATTGCCCCAGCGTTAACATAGAGACGCCGTGTGCGATTAGATCACGCAGCACTTGTTCTACTTCTGCCGGCGTTTCGCCAACGCCCAACATTAAACCGGATTTGGTCGGGGTTTGTGGCTGTGCGGCTTGATAATGTTGTAATAAATTTAAGGATTCTTGATAGTCTGCGCCAGGCCGCACGGATTTATAAAGACGCGGCACGGTTTCAAGGTTGTGGTTAAACACATCACACGGCTGTTCAGCCAGTATTGCTACCGCGGCAGCCATGCGTCCCCGAAAATCAGGCACTAATATTTCGATGCGTGTGGCGGGGGTGCGCTCGCGTATCGCGGCAATACAGGCGGCAAAGTGACTCGCGCCGCCGTCGCGTAAATCATCACGGTTCACCGAGGTGATGACCACGTATTTGAGTTGCATCAGCGCAATGCTGTTGGCTAAGTTCGTTGGTTCTTCTTTGTCCAAGGCCAAGGGTTTGCCGTGCGCCACATCGCAAAACGGGCAGCGGCGGGTACACATGTCGCCCATGATCATGAAGGTAGCGGTACCCAGACTAAAGCATTCGCCTAAATTGGGGCAGGCGGCTTCTTCGCAAACGGTATGCAGGCGGTGATCACGCAAGGTTTGTTTGATGCGGGTAACCTCGTCATTGGCGGTGATTTTGACGCGTATCCAATCGGGTTTACGCAATACCGTGTCCGTGGTTTCGACCTTAACCGGGATTCTGGATAATTTATCCGCATTGCGTTGGTGTGAATGTGGCGTGGTGCGTGAAGGCGCGTCTAAGCTCATGATAAAGTCTCGGTGATGGCGTGAATAATAGGAATCGCCAGTTCGTGGGTTTGAATATGCACGCCCAGATTTGCGAGTTGCGTCACTTCAAGGTCGCTAAAGCCACAGGTATTAATGCCGTTAAATGGGCTTAAATCCATAGCATTGTTTAAACTGAGGCCATGATAGCAACAGCCTTTTTTGACACGCAAGCCAATTGAGCCAATTTTTTTGTCTGCCACATAGACGCCGGGTGCGTCTGGTTTGGCAGTGGCGCGAATGCCATATTGCGCCAAGGTTTGCAGCATGGCGTTTTCCAGTATGCTGACCAATTGCCGCACATTCAGTTGTAGGCGCTGGATGTCTAATAAAGTATACACAACCAATTGCCCAGGGCCATGATAGGTTACTTGCCCGCCGCGATCGGATTGCACCACGGGAATGTCACGGGTGTTAAGCAAATGTTCCCGCTTGATAGCTAACCCTAAGCTGTAGACGGGCGGGTGCTCAACAATCCACAGTTGATCAGGGCTTTGAGCATCGCGCGTTTGTGTGTATTCCTGCATGGCTTGCAAGGTGTCACGGTAGTCTTGTATGCCTAGATTTTTTTGTATGCCTAGATTTTTTATGTGTATTGGTTGCTGTGCAATCATTATTGTCGGTTACTGGCGAATAGCGGCGGCAGATAAATGCGCCTGCGCTACTCGCAATCGGAGAGGTTAATGACAATAGTATACCATTGCCTATTAGGCGGCTGGGCAGCTAACCATCAACACCATCAATTACGCATTGCTTTAGCCGTTGTAGACATCATCTTGCATAATTAAAAATAATACCCATGAAAATTCGCCCGTGCTGATTTTAGAACCGCAATAGCCACATTCTGCCGCTTGTCCCATCTTGTCGGCAGGGGCGCCGCATTGCGGGCATTGGTTTAATGCCGGCGTTTCGGTGTTTTTTTCGGAATGAATACGGCGGACAAACGTCCAGTATTCACTGTATTCGCGTAAGCTACGTTTAGAGCCACCGAGCAGTTTGCCTTGTGCATCTTCCGTATAATCATAGCAACTGGCGAAAATTCTGATCGTAATGGCCTCGTAATAACGGTCAATATCCAGCTTTGCTAGCTCAATGCGTTGAATGCTGAGTTTATCTAAACGGTTAAACCAGTTATGTTGTTTATAGCGATCCGTCCAAAATTGATTGGCTTCATAGAGTCGATCCGATAATAAATGCCGAACGCCTTCCCAGTTACGCGCACTCCAGTGGGCATAAATGGCTAAAAAATACGCTTTGACGATACGCTCTTGAAAGGTGGTGAAATAGCTTTCCCAATCCTGTAGGGCATGTAAGCGTTGCATTTTCTCTATGCGCTGCTTGAGATCCGGCTGTTTAATGGTCGCTAGTTCCGTGCCTTGTTCTGTTGCATAGCTCACTAAGCTGCCCGTGTCCAATACGCTGCTATAGGTAATCACTCGTTTATGTAAATACCACTGCGCTTCTCCCTTATGCAATAGCGTTTGGCAATAGGGGCAAACGCCCGCATCGTTAAAATGTGCGGGTGCTGCGCAATGTGGACAAGAGAGTGCTTGCATCTGCTGCGGTTCCGGTGAAAGTAAACCTGCTTGCCTGCAGAGTAACCAGCGTTCGTTGATGGCGTAGCGGGTGGGTTTGCCTTGCACTTGTTGTGTGTAATTGGCATCAATTAGCAGGCTAATGCAGTCTTGTTCGGTGCTTTGCGTCACCGACTCCCATTGAATGCCGTTAATGACGACTTCTTCGGCGGGTTGAGGCTTTAGAAAGGCGTGTTGTTGCAGCAGTTCCTCACCGAGAAATGGGCTGAGGTAACTGAATTCTGGACGACCCGCATATTGGTACAGTTTGCTGTACAACAAATGGATAAAGTCGAGTAATAAAATGCTCGAAAAATTAGGGTCGTGTTCTTGCAATTTCGCCAGTGATTGACTGACGACGCTATTTTGGCGGGCTCTGATGATTTGGTTAGGGCGTGAGCTGATACTTTTTGGCGGATTATTCGACGTCATTATATAAATCATGATGATTATGACAATAATAAGCACAATTAATAGCCAAAACTGCGTAGCGCTATCCAGCGAGCTTCCGCCACCACCGCCGCTATAAGACCCCGAATTTCCCCACGAGGGGCTATGCGAAGATGAGCTATGCCACGAGGAAGAGCTAGACGACGATGAACTCCGTGAAGAAGAATGGCTTGAGCTGGAATGCCCGCCGCCGGGTCTGGCTTCAGCGGTACGCGGCAATATACCACTGGCCGCTAACAGGGTAAGTGTTAATAGCAGGGTTAAAAAAATAGCCTTAATACGTGTCATAGCGTGATGTCTAGGTTGTCGGGCAATTCATTCAGATCATTATCCACTGGCGGCAAGTAGCGGTTAAAGAGTGCTTGTGTGGCGGCGAGTTGTTCCAGTAATGCCGCATCAGGATTAGCTGTAGCAAAGATGGCTTGTAAATGGCGGCGTAAAAGTTGCCATTCTTCAGCGGGCACGGCGTGTTCTGCACCACGATCCGGCAAGACGAAGGTGGTTTTTTCTAAGAGCGAACAATAAATCAAAATACCAATTTTAGCCTGCGTATGGTGCATGCCGCCTTTTTGAAATAACGCGCGCGCCATGATTTCAACGTTTTTTTGCAGGCGTTTTTTAGAAACACACAGCCGTTGTACGCTCGGAATTTTGCCCAGTAGCCAAAACAACATAAAGGCGAGTAGCGGGCCTATATAGAGGGTTAAATCATCAAACAGTGTCGGTATAAACATCAGGTAAGTATGGATAAGCCATGCGCCAGCGAAACCCCAGTACAGCGGAATATCCTGATAGTCGGCGGCACGACTGCGAATAACCACCACTACTTCAACGTGTGATTGGCGTTCAATGTCAGCAATGACTTCCCATAAGCGGGTTTGAAAGTGTTGATTAAAGTTTTTGTGCATAAGCGTGGTTTGCAAGATGCATTAAAGGCAGTGGGCGCATAGTCTGAATGACTCTGCGCCCCATCAAAAAAAAAGCGTTCAACCGTTAAAACAAGGTATCCCAAATTTTATCTACTTGCTTAATAACGTCATCTGACATGGAGATGGTTTTTCCCCATTCACGATTGGTTTCGCCCGGCCATTTATTAGTGGCATCAAAGCCGACTTTGGAGCCTAGTCCCGAAACGGGCGAGGCAAAATCCAGGTAATCAATCGGGGTGTTTTCAAGGATGGTTAAATCCCGCGCGGGATCCATGCGTGTCGTCATTGCCCAGATAACGTCTTGCCAGTCACGGGGATTAATATCATCATCGACCACGATTACAAATTTGGTATACATGAATTGACGCAAAAATGACCACGTACCCAGCATGACGCGTTTGGCGTGACCGGCGTATTGTTTTTTCATGCTGATCACTGCCATACGATAAGAGCAGCCTTCAGGCGGTAAATAAAAATCGATAATTTCCGGGAACTGTTTTTGTAAAATCGGAATAAACACTTCATTGAGTGCCACGCCTAAAATGGCTGGTTCATCGGGGGGTCTGCCCGTGTACGTGCTGTGATAAATGGGGTTGTTACGTTCAGTGATGGTTTCGATGGTGAACACTGGGAATTTATCGACTTCATTATAGTAGCCGGTATGATCGCCAAATGGGCCTTCAGGTGCCATGTCGTCAGGATAAATAAAACCTTCCAAAACGATTTCAGCACTGGCTGGCACTTGCAGGTTATTGCTTAAGCAGTCTGCCAGTTCGGTTTTACTGCCGCGCAACAGTCCTGCAAAGGCATATTCCGAGAGACTGTCGGGTATGGGGGTGACTGCACCTAATATGGTGGCAGGATCAGCACCTAACGCAACGGTGACGGGGAAGGGCTCACCTGGGCGTGCGGCTTGCCATTCTTTAAAATCCAGCGCGCCGCCACGATGCGCCAGCCAGCGCATGATGGTTTTATTTTTACCGATCACTTGCTGGCGATAAATGCCTAAATTTTGCCGCTCTTTATGCGGGCCTTTGGTGATGACCAGCGCCCAAGTAATCAAAGGGCCTGCATCCTCCGGCCAGCAGTGTTGAATGGGGTAGCGACTTAAATCAATTTCATCACCGCGCAAGACGTTTTCCTGACACGCGGGTGATTTAATGATCTTCGGTGCCATATTTAATACTTGTTTAAAGACGGGGAGTTTTTCCATCGCATCCCGAAAGCCTTTCGGTGGTTCGGGTTCCTTTAGATAGGCGAGTAGCTTGCCTATTTCACGCAGTGCCGTCACCGAATCAGCACCCATGCCCATTGCGACCCGTTGCGGCGTACCAAACAGATTGCCGAGCAAGGGGATGTTGTAGCCTTTAGGGCGTTCAAATAATAACGCCGGGCCTTGTTGCTTGAGGGTGCGGTCACAAATCTCAGTAATTTCTAAATGGGGATCGGCTTGATAAAGAACCCGTTTAAGTTCACCTTGCTTTTCCAGTTGTTTGATAAAGTCGCGCAGGTCGTGGTATTTCATGATGGTATTTGCCATTGAATCAGGGTGGGTGAGCAACGTTTTTTGCCCACCATTAAAGAGGATAGTCATCGTTTTAGACGGTGGGTAAAAAGAGCTACCCAGCCCTGCGTGACTATTAAACGTTATAGTTGTACACGGTGATACTCTCCACGATTAGACTGAATTCACTGTGTGTATACAATTTAAGGTCAAACAAACTGCGTGATGAATACGCGAAAAAGCAACATCAGAAAGCTTGCCAATCCGCTGAACCACTAACGATTCATTCAATGTAATCAGCTTATCAGGACGAATATAACTTTTTTTAGGCAGTAATCCGAGTATAAAATCATCTTGTTGCAATGCTAACGCATATTCATAACCAGATTGGGCGGTTATTTGTATCGCTAAAAAATCACCCTGCATATTTGGCGCTTTGAGAATAAGCACTGGGCGTTTCTTATTGGCGGAAAGGTTGGTAAATGGAAAAGGTAGCAAGACAACATCAGAT
>JAPLRW010000283.1 GCA_026398935.1 Methylococcales bacterium | reverse complement strand
ATCAAGTCAACACGCCCACTTAGACCGCCCCTTTTTGTGGGTGTTGCCGTTGATTAGGTGCTTGTAATTTATTTACCGCGTGAATATAGGCTTTTGCAGAGGCGATAACAATATCAGTATCTGCGCCAGAACCATTAACGATACGACCTGCTTTTTCCAGTCTTACCGTCACTTCGCCCTGCGCATCCGTACCATTGGTAATATTATTGACCGAATATAATTCCAAGATTGCTTGTGTTTTTACTAGACTTTCAATGGCTTTTAAGCTGGCATCAACCACGCCACTGCCGGATGCAATACCGGTAATCTCTTGGCCGTCAATACGCAAGGTTACCGTCGCGTTGGGTACTTCGCCGGTTTCAGCACACACTTTTAAGGCAATTAATTTAATACGCTCGTCGTCTAATTCGCCTTCGACTTCTGAAATAATGGCTTGTAAATCCTCGTCAAAAATCTCATGCTTTTTATCAGCCAATTGTTTAAAACGGAAAAATGCATCGTTTAATTCTTCTTCGGAAGCAAATTCAGAGCCTAATTCAGCAACACGGCTTTTAAAGGCATTTCGCCCGGAATGTTTACCTAACACCATACGATTGGCGGCCCAACCAACATCTTCCGCGCGCATAATCTCATATGTTTCACGATTTTTTAAAACACCATCCTGATGAATGCCTGCTTCGTGGGCAAACGCATTGGCACCAACAATCGCTTTATTGGGTTGTACAGGAAAACCGGTAATTGACGATACTAGGCGTGAGCAGGTCATAATTTCGCGGGTATCCAGTGTCGTTTGACAAGGGAAGACATCTTTACGCGTCCGAATCGCCATGACGACTTCTTCCAGCGAGGCATTGCCAGCACGTTCACCCAAGCCATTAATCGTGCATTCCACTTGTCGTGCGCCATTCATGACTGCTGCTAACGAATTCGCAACCGCCAAGCCTAGATCATTATGGCAATGCACCGAAAAAATAGCTTTATCCGCATTCGGAATACGCTGCATTAAATTGGCAATTGTTGCGCCAAATTGTTGCGGCAAACTGTAGCCGACCGTATCGGGGATATTTAACGTCGTCGCACCCGCCTTAATAACCGCCTCTAAAATACGACATAAGAAATCTTCATCTGAGCGTCCAGCATCTTCTGGTGAAAATTCAACATCATCGGTAAATTGTCGCGCGCGTTTTACCGCATGTACGGCATGCTCAATCACTTCATCTGGCTGCATCTGCAATTTCATTTGCATATGAATCGGTGACGTGGCAATAAAGGTATGGATACGCGAGCGCTTTGCTAAGACTAACGCCGCCCCGGCTTTATCAATATCCTTATCCAACGCACGCGCCAAGCCACACACGATACTGTCTTTAATCGTTTTTGCAACGGCTTCTACGGCTTCAAAGTCACCGAGACTGGCGGCAGGAAAGCCTGCTTCAATCACATCGACTTTTAAGCGCTCAAGGGCTTTTGCAATGCGCACTTTTTCATCACGCGTCATCGACGCGCCGGGACTTTGTTCGCCATCGCGCAAAGTGGTATCAAATATAATTAATTTGTCATTCATATCAGAATCGCCATTCAAGGGGAAACATCAACACATAGGTTGATTATAATAAGGGTTTGAAGCTAGCAGGAAACGCGATAATTAGCCCCTTAGGGCAGCAGTATGCGCAGGCCAAAGAGGCGATGGGAAATGCTTGAAAGGTTTTGTTGATTTGAGTTCATAGTGTGACACTATACGTGATTATGGGTGAACGCTCAAGCGGTTCAAGTGTTTCGAGTTTGGCGCTTACGTTTACGCATAACCAAGGTAATTAAAGGGCCTGAAATGGCATAGCCTAAAAAAAGCAAAAACAACATAGTTTCCGGTTGCGCCATGACAAACGCCGTCCCTAGCATGACAGAAATCGCAACAAAAAAAGGTACTTTTCCTTTTAGATCAATGTCTTTAAAGCTAGAGTAGCGAAAGTTACTAACCATGAGCAAGCCGGTACTGACCGTGAGTATTAGCGCAATATAGCGTAAAAACTGCATATCATACTGATACTCATCACTGATCCAGATAAATCCCGCCAAAATAGCTGCCGCAGCGGGACTAGGGAGTCCTTGAAAGTAACGCTTATCGGCTGTCGTCAATTGGGTATTAAAGCGTGCTAAGCGCAAAGCACCGCCTGCCGTGTGGACAAATGCGGCAAATAAACCCAATGCCCCCATCGACGACAACACCCATAAATACATGACTAAGCCCGGTGCAACACCAAATGACACCATATCCGATAAGCTATCGTATTGCGCGCCAAATTCACTTTGTGTATTGGTTAAGCGCGCAACGCGGCCATCCAGACCATCCAGAATCATCGCGACAAAAATAGCAATAGCGGCGGTTTCAAAGCGGCCATTTATAGCCGCCGTCATGGCATAAAAACCAGCAAACATGGCTGCTGTGGTAAATAAATTGGGTAATAAATAAATACCCCGTGGACGCTTTTGTATCACTTTATTATTCATGCTATCTATGTTTAAGACGTTCAAATTAAGGGTTACAGGTTTTAAGCTGGACGCGGCATGAATGAATGCACTTAGTTACATTTATTCGGATCAGCTTCGCCAGAATCAGGATTAACCATCATACATTCACTGTTGACTACTTCAAAATTACTGCCTTTAATGGTACGTAACTTAGCGAGAACATCATCATTCCAACGCGCATCGGGTGTGCCACTTAAAAATAAGGCACTGCCTGGATCAGCAAGAAGAATACCGTAGGTTTTCATCGCTTGGAGAATCACCCTTAACTCAGGCTCATAAGCACTGATATCAAAATTGGCACTCAAACGTAAGCGTGCGCCCATGGGCATCACATTATTCGCGCCTCCGGAAGCGGAGGCATGTCGAGCCGGCCAAATAGAGCCATTAGGTGATGGCATAGTGAAGCGCAATGCGTGTTTAATTTCGCCAGTAAGAAGCTCTTCGTAACGCACTAAGCCTGGAACAGTCGGTAAGCCGGCTTCATCTGCAGATCCCCAGCCCTGCGGACGTAACTGGTTCGAGTTTAAATCAAAAGCTGCACCGCGTCTTGCTGTCCATTGTCCATTACTCTTTTGAGCATTGTAGGCTTCGTAGAGCTTACAGGTCTCGGAATCAATAACAAAAAGGCGATTGTCACTGGTATTTTCACGACGAAAATCATCTGGAATGGGATAAGGGGTTAAATCGGATTCGGAGGGAATCGTAAAGTTAAACGTATATTTAGGGACTTGCGAGCCAAGCACAATGTTATAAGGTTGCCCAAAGTCTGCACCAAAATCGGTACGAATACCCGCGGTATTAATCACATTAACCCAAGCTGCCGAACGGCTATGTAACGGCAAAGTATCAATCCGGGTATTCCAGGCATTATTAGCTGGAAATACCGAACAACCGCCTATGGTATTGCTGGACTTTTGTTGTGGAGCCGCTACAGGCTGTACCATGGTTAACTTAAAAAAATTATCCGCAAATTGTAATGTAGCAGTATAAGTACCTGCCGAAGAATTAACCTTGGGTAACGTCAGTAAGCCGGTATTAAAATCAAACGTAGGCGGCGTGGTTGTATCACTCCCGATACCCGTAGGATTTGCTTGTTTTATTGCAAACGTGGTTGCAGGCAAGTTCGGATCTATTTGTAGCGTAGCATTGAAGATACCTTGCGACGTACTGACAAAAGGCATAGAAAGCACACCAGTATTAAAATCAAACGTCGGTGTATTATCGGCATGGGCTACAGCGCCAAACACTATAAGCGAAGAAAATATCACTTTATACATAAAGATTCCGAGAGCAAAAAGAGTGTTGTAAATGCCGAAAATTATAGCATTCATTCATAATAAAAAGTAACTACTCAGCCGTAGTCTCTAGTGTAATCACGCGTTACTTTATAAGTTTTTTATTAAAACAATGCGTTATGTTTTTATAGCGTGTTGATTTTTAATCCTGCGATGTCCTGCTCTACGACACTATTAGCATGATACGCTTTAGTCATAGACTTTCTAGCTCCGCCAGCAACTGTGTATAAATACCGCCAAAGCTGCCATTACTCATCAAGACAAAATGCCCACCCTCTACACTGGCCGCTTTAAGCTGTGCAACAATGGCAGCAATGGATGAACAAATCTGAATATTATGGGCATACTGCGTTAATTGGCTTAAATCCCAGCCCATATTATCTGGTTGGTAAATAATCGCTACATCAGCCTGCGCTAAAGATTCCGCCAGCGTTTGTGTGTGAACGCCCATGCGCATGGTGTTTGAACGCGGCTCTACAATCGCAATAATCCGTTCGCTGCCCACTTGTTTACGCAAGCCATCCAAGGTTAATTTGATCGCGGTGGGATGGTGTGCAAAATCATCATAGACTGTCACCTTACCAATCTTAGCCAGCACTTCCATACGGCGCTTAACATTTTGAAAATGCTGCAAGGCAGTAATCGCATCCGCCGCCAGAATACCCACATGCCGCGCGGCGGCTATCGCCGATAAGGCGTTGTATACATTGTGCTGACCCGTTAATGACCAATGCACCGTGCCCTGTTCAACGCCTTCAAACAGCACTTTAAATTGACTGCCATCGCTAGAGATTAACTGTGCGCACCATTGTGCGGGCGTTTCAATCGCAGTTTTTTGCACGGGTGTCCAACAGCCCATCGCTAATACATCACTGATATTGCTTTCAGCGCTGGGCGCAATGATTAAGCCCTCACTGGGAATGGTGCGTACCAAATGGTGAAATTGACGTTTAATGGCATCCAAATTTTCAAAAATATCTGCGTGATCAAACTCAAGATTATTTAAAATTGCGGTGCGCGGACGGTAATGTACAAATTTTGAACGTTTGTCGAAAAAAGCAGTGTCATATTCATCGGCTTCAATAACAAAAAAATCCGATTCACCTAAGCGTGCGGAGATACCGAAATTAAGCGGAATACCACCAATCAGAAAGCCTGGCTTAAAACCTTGATATTCCAAAATCCAGCTTAACATACTGGTCGTCGTGGTTTTACCGTGCGTACCAGCAACCGCCAATACCCACTTATCCTGCAATACATGCTCGGCTAACCATTGTGGCCCGGAAATGTACTTTAACCCTAAATTCAATACCGCTTCCACTTCCTCGTTGCCGCGCGTCATGGCATTGCCAATAACCACCAGATCCGGTTTAGGATTAAGATTCTCCGCTTTATAGCCCTCCAGCAATACAATCCCCTGCTCCTCCAGCTGTGTACTCATCGGGGGATAAACGTGCTGATCTGAGCCGCTGACCTGATAGCCTAGCTGCCGCGCAATTAACGCTAATCCGCCCATAAACGTGCCGCAGATGCCTAAGATGTGTATGTGTAATGGTCTATTCATGGTGCTCAGTTGCTGGTTAAAAATAAAAGCGTGTTTTGCCTATAGCGGCTATTCATACATGCAGGGTCACTTAGCCGCTTTTTCAGCAGGCTTTTTATCGGCGGGCTTGGCTTTGTCATCGGCAGCTTTCTCACCTGGACTGGCCGCTGCGCCCTCAGCAGTCGTCGCCGCTTCAGGCTCTTCGGCCTCCACTTCCGCTTTAGCGCCTGCCTTTTCTAGCATTTTCGCTATATCCGTAAACGGCGTGGTTTTAGCCTTAGCCAGCACCTTAACATTTTTTTTATCGACGGCATTAACATCCGCTCCAGCGGTTATTAATAAGGTAACAATGGCTTCATTACCAAAAACTACCGCATCCATTAACGCGGTATTACCTAAATTATCGGCTAGGTTAACATCGGCACCATAGGCCATCAGTAAATTAATGGTTTGCAGATTGCCATTAAAACACGCGCCCATTAACGGCGTTCGCCCGCCTGCTGCTGGCGCATTTACATCAGCGCCTTGCGCCAATAACGCTTCCACACGCGCGGTTTTGCCTAATGTAGCGGCGGTAAATAATTCTTTTACCGTATCGGCTATCGCCATTGACGATAACAACCAGCCCAAAAAAATAAAAATTTTAGTGTTCATAACAATGCTTGCTTGCGTTTACGTCTCAGTTAAGATGAAATAATCGCATTCTTGCTCAAATGCATCTTATATCATCGAACAATGTCCGAAAAAAATAAAATATTAATTGCAACCGCACCGCAGTTTATTGCGTCGCAATCATTGCCCAATCAAGGACGTTTTGTCTTTGCCTATACTATCACTATTACCAATGTGGGCTTGATTCCCGCAAAGTTATTAACGCGGCATTGGTTGATTACCGATGCCAACGGCAAAATTCAAGAAGTGAATGGCGATGGCGTGGTGGGTGAACATCCACACTTGAAGCCCGGCGAGAGTTTTAGCTACACCAGCGGCGCAATGCTTGAAACACCGGTAGGCATCATGCAGGGCAAGTATATAATGCGCTCGGATGAGGGTGATAATTTCAGTGCCATTATCCCGCAATTTACATTGTCTATCCCAAGGACGTTGCACTAAGTAATGAGTGTTTATGCTATTGGCGACATTCAAGGCTGCTATGAAGACTTACTCCGGCTATTGGACGTCATCGCCTTCGATCCAACGCAAGATACCCTCTGGTTTGCCGGTGATTTGGTCAATCGCGGCCCGCAGTCTTTACAAACCTTGCGCTTTGTAAAATCACTGGGCGATGCGGCTATTGTCGTGCTGGGTAATCATGATCTGCACCTGTTGGCGGCTTTTTGTCAGGACAAAAAAAGCGACAAAAAGAACTCCTTGCATCAAGTCCTCGACGCGCCAGACTGTGAAGAACTGATGCATTGGTTGCGGCATAGACCCTTATTTCACCATGAACACGGTTATTGTCTGCTGCATGCGGGCTTACCGCCACAATGGGATTTTGCCAAAACGGTTAAAATGGCACAAAAAGCCGAAGCGGCTTTACGTGGCGTGGGATATCGTGATTTCTTAAAGCAAATGTACGGCGATAAACCCAATCGCTGGTCACCTAAATTAAAAGGCATGGGACAACTGCGCTTTGTTGTTAACTGCTTCACCCGCTTGCGGTATTGCGAAAAAGACGGCAGCCTTGATTTTGATTGCAGCAGCGCGCCGGGAACGCAACCCCCGCAATTAACACCGTGGTTTCAGATGCCGCAGCGCAAAAGTATTGCGATGCAAATTATCTTTGGGCATTGGTCAAGTTTAGGGTATTACGCCGGGGATAATTGCTATGCGATTGATACCGGCTGTTTGTGGGGTGGACAACTCACCGCATTAAAATTGGGTAGCCCCGCCCAGCGGATCAGCATTGAGTGTGTCGGCCATAAAAAGCCTAAGATGGGATAGTGTTGGGGGAATGGGCGCTGTAATTATTACGATGAGTGATAGTATTTACACAGTTTTTATAGGAATTGTCGATCAGTCACTTTTAATTGATTTGTGCGTGTCTGTCTCCACGTGTTTAAGCATAGAGAGAAAGGCTCGTAATCTCGCGAATAACGCAGATGTTGGATACGCTGATCAGGAATCACTTATTGGTTTTTAACACGTTGTATTTTCAGCCAAACAGAGCCACTGTTATTCCAATACATTGCATTAACATCATTGGGGTAAAAAATAAGTTGACCAGGCATAGAAACCTCAATTTTCGGTGTATTGCACAAGTCATACTGTGAATATCGCCCTTCTAAGGCGGCACTATCATTGACAACATTAGCAATTACAGAAAACCAGAGCGCCTTGTCCACTCGCTTGAATGAAGAAAACATATTAATAAAGGTATTACCTTCTTTACCACACAGCGGATGATGTTCTGTTTTAGAATCTCCCCATGTTTGATGTGGCATGGCAATAATCTGGTACGCTTCGCCTTCTTTTACCATTAACCCTGATGGATTTTCTTGTTGATCAGCAAAAACGTTAACTAAACAGCTACTGCCTTCCGGTAGGTGGTGAGCTTCTTTACAATGTTGGATTGTTGGTTCAGGATTTTCAGGACAGACATAATTACCTGAACAGCCAACCAAAAGAGATAACACTAAAGGATAGATTACTCGAAGGATGATTTTTAGAAAATTCATTGCCTGGCCTATAAAAAAAATCGTTATTTCAATGTAATTAACTTGGGTTGGCTACATCTTGTAGCAGGAGATTGCTGATTTAGCGTACCGTAATTTGTAGTTTCGATAGTATAAGAGCTGGGTATATTGTTCGGCTGATATTTATTTTCAGGCTCCCTTTTAGGGTGTTTTATTTTCAGTGTTTGATACTGCATTCTACATAATACACTGTCATGTAGTATGTCGCCAATTACTGGGGTTCTTGGCAGTGGTGGAGATAGGCTATAAGCAGGAACCTTACTATCAAAGTATGCGTCATGCAATTGTCCATCTCTACATTCAGTTAGTGATGGATTAATTTTTGGGAAAAGTTGTTCATCCGTGAATTTACCTAACATCCAATTTAGTGGCGTTGTTTCTAAACTGTCGTAATAGTCAGCACCCTTTTGATTATCAGTATTACAACCGAATGTATTGGCATAACCACCTCCAACATTACTATGCCCTCCAGGAAACCATACCTCACTTAATAATTGATCTTGTTGAATAAGTGATTTATTGAAACGTAACAATTTAAACTGACTTCGTTGTTCATCTAATGCCAGCGCATGAAAACCTTTCTTAGCATATAAATCTAGTTTATGATTTTGAGGGTTGTCCTCAAGATAAAAGCCAAGTGCAGGCACGGTATCAAATACCCCAATTGCTTTAACTTTTACGGTTTTATCAAATTTTTGTTCTGGGTAGTGCTTTCCTTCATAGGCTTGAATCTGAGCTTTTAAATCTGCGCCATCACTTTTTATGTGATATTGATCGTAAATTTTGTCAACCATCCGCTCAAACTTTTCAGTCCAATGAATACCTGTAGGCAGTTTGCTTTTCATGTGTGTGCCATCTAACAAACCAGCAAATTCTATAAAGCCATTTAATGAACGAGCCGTAAACGCTCCCCTGCTGAAGCCAAAAATATAGATCTCATCGCCCTGCTTATTAGCCACGTTATCAGATGCCTTATAGGTTTGGGATAAAAAACGATAAGCCTGTCTGATATTCAGACTTGCCCCAAGGCCTGAAGAAAGTGGCAGAAAACCAATTTTTTCGAACCATTTAGCACCCACGCCTTTATCGTAATAGGGAACCACAGGAATATTTTGACATGCTTGAGCGATTGCAAGACGGTACATGTCCCTAATGTTAGTAGCATTGTCTTTATCATTATTAGTACCATCCAAGAAAACGGCTAATTTTCTGCCGTTGGGTGCTCGGACATCATCATAGTAGTCATCAAAATCTCGCCAGAGCTTGTAAGTATTTGTATAGCTATCACTTATGGTGTCTTTGCCAGCGTAATCAAAATTTCTACAGATTTCGGGCTTCTCCTTTTCTAATGTTTGTAATACTTGGTCAGGAGACGCTGTGGCACAACTTTGCAAAAACATGCCTAACGTTAATGCGCTCAAAGAAAAATAGACTATTTTCATTTAACAAGACTCCTCAATAATACTGAATTAGAACTTTCGCTATCGCCATAAGCATCTACACATCTTTGGTTGGCTATTGTAAAACAAATAGTTAGTTTGATGAAAAACGGTATTTTTATTGAAATAAAAAGACCTGTAATTATTCAGCTTCCCCGCTTTAAAAAACATGTTCAAAAAGGATCGTAATAAATACCTTTGTCTATGAGAAAATAGCGGTTTTATTCCACGAGAAAAAGGCGATGTAATTTTGCGTTAAGCGTAATTAAGTCTTGTCGCGTGATAGGCCATTTAAAGGTTTAACCGCCTTCAATTAGTCAGCAATACTGACCCCCATACATGAGTATTATGAAGAAAAAACAATTTGCTATTATTGGTTTAGGGTATTTTGGTCAAACCATCGCGCTGGAATTAACCCGTCTGGAAAACGATGTACTGGTTATTGATGTTCAGGAAAAATTTATTAATAACATTGCTGATCAAGTGACGCATGCCATTGTTGCTGACGGCTCGGATGAGCGGATTTTGCGGGAATTAAACCTGCAACAATATGACGCGGTGGTGATTGCCATTGGTGAAAATATTGAAGCCAGCTTACTGAGTACGATGCACTTAAAAGCGCTTGGCGTAAAAGAAGTGTGGGTGAAAGCGTTAAACAATCAGCACCATAAGTTATTGGTTAAACTGGGTGCTACACGCATCATTCACCCTGAGCATGAAATGGGGCAACGTACGGCGCAGTTACTTAATTATCCTATGGTCAATAATTATTTTAATCTGGGGCCTAACCATTTTGTGATTGAAATGCTGGTACAAGAAGAGCATGACGGTATCCTCATGAGTGAATTACTGCAACAAACCCAAAGTTCAGCTAAGTTGCTGGCGGTGAAGCGTGGCGAGGCTATTATTGACCATATGCTGCAACCGTACCGTTTGCAACAGCGTGATCAACTGGTTTTATTGGGCAGTCTTTCCGAATTACGGCAATTATCCTTGCCGTTATGAAACCCAGACTCCCCCCGGTTGTACCCAATAATCGCCGTATATTACAACGCGGAAAATTCCGCAATAATCCCCCCGCAATTGTAGCGAGCAGTTTTTTACTCTTAATTATCATCGGTGGCTTGATACTCAAAACCCCATGGGCAACCACGCAACCGATTAGCTGGCTGGCGGCTTTTTTTACCGCAACGTCGGCGGTTACTGTTACGGGTCTTACCGTGATTGATACGGGCACCAGTTACACCTTGTTTGGGCAATGGACATTGATTGTACTGATGCAGTGTGGTGGTGTGGGCTTAATGACATTTGCCATTTTTGCCCTTTTATTAATGGGGGAGCGCCTGAGTATCCATCATCAATTGCTGATGACGGAGGCGCTTAATCAAAATGGTTTGCAAAATGTGGTGCGTATTGCTAAAGAAGTGGTGGTGTATGCGCTGGTTATCGAAGCGATTGGGCTATTTTTGTTGTCCGTCTGTTGGATACCTGAAAAAGGCTGGAGCGCCGGGCTGTTTTACGCATTATTTCACACGGTTTCAGCGTTTAATAACGCTGGTTTTGGCTTAGAGCCGGATAATATCGTGCGTTATGTTGGTCACACGGGGGTTAATTTAACCTTGTCCGGACTGTTTATCATTGGCGGATTGGGATTTTCGGTGTTGATGGATATTAGGGAAAAGCGGCGCTTTCAAACCCTGCGTGTCCACACCAAAATCATGCTGGTTGGTACCTTGGTACTGAATATCGTTGCTATGCTGCTGTTTTTCATGTTGGAATACGGCAATCCTGCCACGTTGGGGAAGTTACCTGGCTTGTGGGAGCAACTGCTGGCGTCTTGGTTTCAAGCGGTTACGCCGCGTACTGCTGGTTTTAATTCGCTGGATATGGCGGGATTGACCGATGGCAGTATCCTGTTATTCATCTTGCTGATGTTTATTGGTGCAGGGCCTAGCTCCACTGCCAGTGGCATTAAATTAAGCACCGCCGTGGTATTGTTACTCGCCACCCGCGCTTTTTTACAACGCCAGGATCATGTGGTCGCTTTCGGTCGTAACATTAATCAAGAGTCTATTATTAAAGCACTTGCGGTTACTGTTTGTTTAGCGGCGTGTGTGTTCATCACCTTATTATTGCTTACCGTTACGGAACACAAGCCTTTTCTCGATGTTGCATTTGAAGTGGTTTCTGCTTACGGCACCGTAGGTTTATCCCGTGGACTAACGCCGCAACTCTCCGAAACCGGGCAGCTATTAATCATGGTATCCATGTTTCTGGGACGCATCGGCCCGCTATCTTTAGGCTTTATATTAGCCACGCCTAAAAAAGAAGGCATCCGTTATGCTGACACGCAGGTGCAGATTGGATAAGTTGTTTAACCGAACAGGATTCTTGTGCCGCTACGCGTAAAAATTGACTAAGCCATTTGAAACCAAGGTTCTACTTTGTTCGATGTGGTTTGCAACATCGTTACGTTGTGAGCCAGCGCCGTCTTGTTCCGGCGTCGCTGGTTTTTGTCCATCGTTGGATTGCCCAAACGTAGGGTTTTGCGATTGACCTTGTCCAGAAAACGTATTTTGTGAGACCGATACTTCCGCAAGATTAAGTTGCTGTGATTGCATCATTTCACGTAATTTTGGAATTGACGCTTCAAGCATTTCCTTCACTCCTGGGTTTTGTGCGGTAAATGAAACGGTAGCTTGGTCTTTTTGCATATCAATGTGAATGGATATAGGGCCAAGATGTTGCGGGTTAAGCTTGAGTTCTGCGGATGAAATGTTTTGATTGGTCATCCAGATAATTTTAGAGCCTAATTCTTTATTCCATTCGGGGCTGTATAAATGCGCACTCATGGGCGGGGCATCTACTTTGCCGGGGCTAGAAAATGCGGTTTGCCGTTCAAATGTGGCTATATCATTCATTACGGCTGGTAACGTTTTAGACGTACTGGTGTCCAACGCTGTGTTGAGGTTGTCGAGTGCAGGTGTTAGTAGATTTTTTTGCGCGCTACCCTCTTTCACTGCAACCGCATTATTAAGTGCAGGTTCCGTAAAATACGCTGAGATAACTGTCGTATCAGCGGCTTTCTTAGCATCGGGCGCTATTTGCAGGGTCGCATTGGGTAAGGTGTTCGAGGTAAGGTTATCGGGCAAAATATCCAGCTTGCCCGGTGCGGGCTCAGGCGTATTTTGTACGGGTGGCTGAAGTAGCCCCGCTTGAAGTAATCCAGCAAGGACGTTGTCCTGATTGCTGACTAGGTCTGTCGTCGTTGTTGCTGCGGCATCAGATGCTTGTGAAGCTTCCGCAACAGACGGTGATAGTGATAAGTTACCGCTCACAGAGGGGGCGCTTGCACTCGCTACATCAGGAATACGCGCCATGATTTCTGCAAGTGTTTGCAGCGTTTCTTCTAAATTAATGCCTTTTTCAAGTTTTTTAGCCGTCGGTAACGGTTTGCCGAGTAAAGCGGAAGTTTCTTGCCCCGCATTTGTCAGCGCGGTTATTTCTACACGGTTGGCTTGGTTTACGCTTTCCAGCGATTGTTGCAGCGTATTACTGACCACTGGATTTTCGTTAATGACTTGTAAGGCTGGTGCAGTTTGTGGCGGTACAGTTTTAGCTGGTGGCGTCGTCGGTAAACTCGACAAGATCATTGATGGCGTTAACGCCGCGTTAAGTGCTGGTAATGTCTGCGGCATAGTGTCTAGTGGACGCGTATTTTGCACAGCCGTACTTTGGAGAGCAATACTTGGCAAGCTGCTGCTGACATCGACAGACGTCGTGGTTTGTGGAGCAGTGCTTTGGAGAGCAATACCCTGCACACTGCTGCTAACATCGATAGACGTTGTGTTTTGCAGAGCAGTGTTTTGGAGAGCAATACCCTGCACACTGCTGCTAACATCGATAGACGTTGTGTTTTGCAGAGCAGTGTTTTGGAGAGCGATACTTGGCAAGCTGCTGCTGACATCGATAGACGTCGTGTTTTGCAGAGCAGTGCTTTGGAGAGCGATACTTGGCACGCTGCTGCTGACATCGATGGACGTCGTGTTTTGTAGAGCAGTGCTTTGGAGAGCGATACTTGGCAAGCTGCTACTCACAATTAGTGGCGTACTATTTTGTACGGCAGCAGCTTGAGCGGCAGCTGTGTCAGGCAAAGTGCCGCTTATGGATACAGCCTGTTGAACGCCATTTAAAAGCTGAAATTGTTCTTTTAACGTTACTGTAAATACGCCAGACATTCCGTCAGAAGCTGTTACGCCTTGGGATTTGTTTTCCAGACCCGTATTCATTCCAGACAATCCCGATACATTTGATGTTGTTTCAACCGTCATTGCCCTACTCCTCATTCAGTTATAACGCGTATTCAATACTAAGCATTTTCCATGCCGACTGAATTATTAAACGACATGCGAGAAGCGCGGTCATCCGACTCTACTTGTTCACGTTTATTAGCAATTTTTGATTCGGCAGCAACCAGACCATCACACACTTTTTGTAAGTTTTTAGTATTGTGATGTAAATTTTCCCAGCATTTACGTTGACGTAATGCCTCCATTTCGGCCTGTTGAACAATGTTTTCTTGTCCTATTATGGCAACATCCAATTGGACGATAAACGCTCTAAAATCAACCAGACTTTGTACGCGTTTGACACCATTTCCTGAATATTGTTCTAAATATTCTTGGCGGTATCGTTGCAGATGCTCCAATTGTAACTTGGCGGCTTGTGCCTTATTTTGTTGCTCTCCCAGTGCCTTTAGGGCGTTACTTTCTTGTTGTGCTTTAATGTCGACAATCGTTTGAATGCGTTGTGATTTTTTCACACCCACCTCTTTTTTTCGATGCAGTTATAATCCAAAAGAAACCGCTTAAATACTCAACAATTCTTCTAATTCTTGCAGGCTGCGTTGAATATCTACCGCTTCATTCATGCTTTGTTGTAAAAATTCTAAAATCATTGGCTGACGATCAATCGCTTGATCAATACGCGGATCTGCGCCACGCTGGTAAGCGCCAACACTGATTAAGTCTTTGTTTTGCTGATAGAGCGAATACATGCGGCGTAGTTCTCGAGCCATTTGCAGGTGACGCGCATCCACAATATCCGGCATAACCCGACTGATTGATGCTTCTATATCAATGGCTGGAAAGTGTCCAGACTCAGCTAAGGCACGCGATAACACCACATGCCCATCCAATACCCCTCTGGCAGCATCAGCAATCGGGTCATTGGTATCATCACCTTCCGCTAATACTGTGTAGAACGCGGTAATCGAGCCGCCGCCTTCATCGGCATTACCCGCACGCTCAACCAGATGCGGCAATTTTGCAAACACGGATGGCGGATAACCTTTCGTGGCAGGCGGCTCACCAATCGCCAGTGCTATTTCCCGATGCGCTTGAGCATAGCGGGTTAATGAATCCATTAGCAACAACACATCCAAGCCTTGGTCACGAAAATATTCGGCAATACTGGTGGATAATAAGGCACCATGTGCGCGCATGAGTGGGGGATAATCTGCCGGTGTTGCAACCACCACAGCTCGTGCCATGCCTTCTTCGCCGAGAATTTTCTGTACAAACTCGTTTACTTCTCGCCCCCGCTCACCAATCAGTCCGACCACGACCACATCTGCCGTGGTAAATTTGGTCATCATGCCGAGCAGGACACTTTTTCCGACGCCAGTACCCGCAAATAAACCCATACGCTGTCCGCGCCCGACACACAAAATAGAATTAATGGCCCTAACCCCAACGTCTAACGGCTCGTGAATCGGTTTTCGCGATAACGGGTTAATCTGCACGCCAGTTAAGGAGATTTTCGTATCGGTTTTTAACGCCCCTTTGCTGTCTAATGGCCTACCTGATCCGTCAATGACGCGACCTAACAAGCCAAACCCAACGCTTGCCAGAGAATGTTTACCTAACGGAATAACGCGACAACCGGGTTCCAAACCATAGGTATTTCCCGTAGGCATTAAAAATATCCGATCACCCGCAAAACCAACCACCTCGGCTTCGATGGATTGGTTATCTTTCAGCTCAATACGGCAGCGGGAACCAATTGGCGCACGACAGCCAACAGCTTCTAGCGTCAAGCCAACCATGCGTGATAATTTGCCCTCCACGATGAGTTCTGGTTGTTCTGTTAGGCGTTCGCTATAGGGTTTTAAGCTCTCTACCCATTCTGCCTGCCGGTTTGGATTAGGAATCATGACTACTCCTGATCATTATCACGTTCATCACCCAGAACCATAGCAATGACCGAGGCCAGACGTTTTTCAATGGTGGCGTCCACAAAGGACACATCTGTTGCCACTTTACAGCCGCCCTGACTAAGCAGTGGGTCTTCAACAATCAGCCAAGAGGTCATTGCTTCGGTTAGCGCTAATGAAGACCTTACCAGTTCGGCATCGGCTGGGTGTAAATACAGGGTGATTTTTTGCACGGCGACTGGTAAAACTGCCACGGCGGCACGCACGACAGCCATAATCTCACCCGGATGCTGCTTGATTTCACGCCGTACCAATTGACGGGCAATCGCAATGGTTAATGTAACCAGCTGCTTTTCAACTGCTTCATCCAGCTGCTTAAAGGGCTCATTTAACGCTTCCATCAGGCTGGTAAATGTAGCCGCTTGCTCACGCTGTTGCGTTTGAGCGATGGCTAGTCCTTGTTGCAATCCTTCTGCGTGGCCTTGTAAATGCCCTTCTTCAATGCCTTTCGCCAGTCCTTCTTGATAGCCCTTTTCCTGCCCTTCTTGTGTGCCCTGAGCAAATGCTTCATCGTAAGCTTGTTGCTGCATGCGCTCAATTTCGTCGACGGTTAGCACGGGGGCGCGCTTTACTTGCAACTGCCGATGGGGCGTACTCGATCCTTCCGCATTAAATAAACCGGGCGACTCCCATAAACTTAAGGCGTCTAACTCTTCCGCTGTAAAGCGATTTTGGCTAGACAAGTGGATCGCCTGCACCTGCGCCACCTAACATAAGTTGGCCTGCGTCAGCCATTCGTTTAGCAATGGTTAATATTTCTTTTTGCGCGGTTTCTACGTCACTAAGCTTAGCCGGTGGCGAAGCTTCCAAGTCATCCCGTAGCATTTCAGCGGCACGTTTAGACATGTTTTTAAAGATTTTCTCTTTCAAGCCATCATCCACACCGCGTAACGCTAATAACAGTTGTGCGGTGGACACTTCACGCAGCAAGGTTTGAATGCCTCGATCATCAATGGTGCTCAAGTCTTGGAAGACAAACATTTTGTCCTGAATTTGTTGTGCCAATTCGGCACTGCTTTCTGTGATTTCTTCCATAACGATTTCACTGACCGAACCTTCAAGGAAGTTAAGAATATTCGCCACCGTATCAATACCACCCAGACTCGAAGATTTACTGCCTTCATTACCGGATAAGCGTTTTTCCATAATATCATCCAGCTCTCTTAAGGCGGCAGGCTGTACACTTTCCAAGGTCGCAATACGCATCATAAGGTCTGAGCGCATATTTTTTGGTAAAAAGCCCAATACGGCGGCGGCTTGGTCAGCATCCAATAGCGATAAAATAATGGCAATAATTTGTGGATGTTCTAAACGAATTAAGTCACCAATCGCGCGCGAGTCCATCCATTTTAACTGCTCAATCCCTTTGCTATTCGCCCCTAATAAAATCCTATCCACAATGTTACCGGCTTTTTCAGCACCCAAGGCGCTGGTAAGCATGTTACGGATATACTCATTTGAATCCATACCCAAGGTGGTTAAACCCCTTATTTGAGTAATAAATTCCTCCAGTACAACGTCGACCATTTCCGGTGTGATATTTTGCAAAGAGGCCATGGTTGAGCCAATCAACTGTACTTCTTTTGGCCCCATGTGTTTTAAAACTGCGCCAGCGCGATCCTGACCCAGTGCCAATAATAAAAGGGAGGCGCGTTCGGCGGATTTTAAACTAATACTATTTGGCATCGTCTTTTATCCATAATTTAATGACTTGTGCAACTAATTTAGCATCATCATCCACTAATTTACGCACATACTCCAATCGTTTTTCATAACTTTGCGGAGCTTCCAGCAGTAATAAATCTTCGACTGTACTGGGCAATGCTAATTGTCCCTCTGCGCCAGCAACCCCCGCTGGAAGCGCAATAGGGTTACCTTGCTCATCATATTGCACGACGACACCTTTTAGCGCGGCTTCAGCAGCGGCAGCCGCTTTTAGCTCTTCCTCACTGCGTCCGACCAAGCCACGCATGGTGGGGCGCAAAACACCAAATACGATAAATAAGACCACTAACGCCGCGGCAATTTGCTTCATGAGATCTAAGAACCACGCTTGTTCCCATAAAGGCGCACTCGGTAAAGCTTCCATTTCTTCCAGCACCTTAAAGGCGGAATTGGTCACCGTTACTTGGTCGCCTCTTGATACATCAAATCCGATGGCCTGTTTTACTAAATCGGTAAAACGGTTAATCTCTTCTTGTGAATAAGGCTGGCTGATGGCTTTGCCGTCTTGCATGAGCCGTTTATTATCAACCACCACCGCAACCGATAAGCGCCGTAATTCCCCAGCGGCCTGACGCGTATGGGTAATGGTTTTATCCAACTCATAATTACGTGTGGCACTTTTATTTTCTGAGCTGGGCACAGGTGCGGCAGGTTTCGTGGCATCTGGTTTTGCTACCTCTGGCGCAACCCCAGCGGGCGGTGGTTGATTGGATAACGCCCCTGGAACGCCTTGAATGGCAGACAATTCATTTTTTATATCATTGACCTGTTCACTTCTTAAGGCGGGCAAATCAGGATTAAACATTTCTTGCGTACTTTCGGTAACGGTAAAGTCAACGTCAGCAGAGATTTGTGAACGTAAACCATCTGTGCCCACTAACGGTGACAAAATATTGCCGATCCGTTCCATTAAGTGGTCTTCGAGATTTTTTTTGTAGTCGAATTGTTTCGTAGAGAGATAGGCTTCTGGCGAGTTTGCGTTACTGTTTAATAAATTCCCGCGCTGATCAACAACCGTGACTTGTTCAGATTCTAATAATGGCACACTCGATGCCACCAAATGCACGATGGATTCAATCTGACCTTTTTCAAGTGACCGGCCTTGATACAAATTAACCGTTACCGATGCGCTGGGTTTTTTGTGCTCACGAACAAATACGGATTGTTTGGGCAAGGCCAGTAAGACTCTTGCTGATTTGACACTTTGGATGGTCATGACGGTTCGGGCAATTTCGCCTTCAAGTGCGCGTTGGAAACGCATTTGCTCAACGCCTTTACTCGTACCAAATCCTTCTTCTTTATCCAGTAGATCATAGCCCGTACCGGTTGCGCGCGGTAATCCCTGAGAGGCTAATTTCATTTTTAACTCACGGATTTTATCCGGTGGCACTAAAATGGCACCTGATCCGGTATCAATTTTGTATTCAACGCCACTTTTTTGCAAAGCATCCAGTATTTCAGCGGAATCAGTCTCATTCACGCCTGACAATAACACGTCATAGCTAGGAGCCTGTGACCACATGACCACTGCAACGCCAATGGCGACACTGAATGCCAGACCAAGCATTACGCCTAATTGACGCGTAACGGTTAGTTTTGCCAGTTCTCTTAAGGCTGGGTGAGATCTATCGACTGGAGACAGCGATTGATTCACCTCACCTGAAATAATGTCTTGTTCGCTCATTGTTTAATATCGTGCCGATGGCTTAACGCAAAGTAACTGTTTAATCAGAATCTGCCCATACGTAAGTAAGGTTTTTACAGGGGCATGTTCATCACATCTTTATAGGCTTCTACTAACTTGTTTCTAACTTGTAACATGGCTTGAAAGGAAACATCCGCTTTTTGGGAGGCTATCATCACTTCCGCCAAGCTAACGTCAGTTGCGCCTATTTCAAATGCCTGCGACAATTTTCCGGCAGTTTGTTGGTTGGTATTGACTGACTCAATGGATTGTTTCAGGAGTGCCGAAAAATCCGCATTACCCGTTGCTGGAGCTGCAGAGCCAGCAGCGCCTATCGACATGCTGCGCATTTGCGCCAACACTTGATTAATATTCATTTCGCTCATATTATCTCCCTAGCGCATTTTTACAGGTATCTGGCGCGGTTAATAAGCAAAAGCACTTTTTATGCCACTAACATTTTACTGCTTATTTAACAAGGAATAACAATACCCGCTTCTTTCATACGTGCAATTTTATAACGTAAGGTACGATCACTCACGCCTAACTTTAAAGCCGTCATTTTTCGACTGCCGTTTTGTTCGTGTAACGTGTGCAGAATAATGTGCTCTTCGGCGAAACGAACCCCGTCATCCAGCTTATCTGCGTTTGTTAGCGCGGGCGCTTCTTGCCGCGTAACGGGCATGGTATCTGTATCAAACAGCAAATCATCCACCGTTATGCTGGCGTTTTCACAGATGATTAACGCCCTTTGTATAACATTTTCCAACTCTCTGACGTTTCCAGGCCACCGATATGCCAATAACTTTTTAATGGCTGGTGGCGCAAGTGTGGGTATTTTTACCTGAGGGCGATTGACGGCACAATGGCGTAACAGTAAATCCTGTGCCAATGGCAAAATATCGCCGACGCGCTCCCGTAATGGCGGAATGGTAAAGGGGAAAACACATAAACGGTAATATAAATCCTCCCGAAAATGCCCCTGCGCGACCTGCGCTTTCAACATGCGGTTGGTTGTCGCCAAAATCCTGACGTGCAGACTGATCTTTTGGTGGCTACCTAAGCGTTCTACTTCTTTTTCTTGCAGAACACGCAATAATTTCGCCTGTAACCCTAACGCCATTTCTGACACTTCATCCAATAATAACGTGCCGCCTTGTGCCATTTCAAATTTACCGGGCGCACTCTGAACCGCTCCGGTAAACGCACCTTTTTCATAGCCAAACAGCATCGCTTCTAACATCTGTTCAGGAATGGCGGCGCAATTAAGTGCGATAAAAGGCCCCTGACTGTACAGTGAATGGCGGTGTATAAACCGAGCAACCACCTCTTTTCCCGTACCACTTTCACCCTGCAACAAAACCGTCACATCGGTTTTGGCCACTTTTTTAATTAACGCATACAAATCCTGCATAACGGGATCTTGTACCACTTGATCATTGCTCGTCATGGGACGTGTGGTAAGTGTGGCGACCTTTTGCACCAATACGTCCGCTGAAAACGGTTTAATTAAATAATCAATCGCACCTGACTGCATCGCGGCGACCGCTTTTGGTACAGTGCCGTAAGCAGTCATTAACAGTATTGGGGTTGTAGCATACTGGTGTTGCATATTGTGCATTAACTGCAAACCATCCATAACGGGCATTTGCACGTCACTGACCACCAATTGAAAACGGTGCTTGGCCAATTGACTCAAGGCATCGGTACCATTACACGCGGTTACGACACGATAACCTTCTATTTCTAAGGTGTCACATAACGCCTCGCGTAAGGCAGGATCATCCTCTACAATCAACACATCATACAGCGGCATGCGTCACCTCATTTTCTGGATACAGCGGCGTAGAAAAATGGCTGACTAATGACCCTGACGCAGGGAGCACACACGGCAAACGCATAGAAAAAGCCGTCCCTTTACCCAGAACTGAATGACACTTTACGCTGCCGCCATGGGCTTTAATAACACTGTCCACTACCGATAAGCCTAGCCCGGTACCGTGTATTTTGGTGGTAAAAAATGGCTCAAAGACGCGATTAACAACCGCGTCAGCCATCCCCTGACCATTATCTTCGATAACTATCATTAACTGTTGCTCCTGTCGGCAGAGCGTCAATGAAATTAAACCGTCGTCCTCTAAAGCATCAACAGCGTTGCTTAATACATTCAGCAACGCGCCTTGTAAGGCGCCACTATTACCCGGTAATGTTGTAATATCCGCCAAATTCGACAGCACAAATTGAATACGGCCACTGCGCGTATAGTCAGCCATGTACGCACTTAGCGCGTTTAATACCTCGGTTAATTCAACCGTTGCCATAGTGACATAACCGTCTTTAGCAAACAGCAACATGTCATTAACGTGGCGATCCAGATGCTGCAAGCGTTCCATAATTTTGCTGGAAAACGCGTGGCGCTTAAGGTCTGTTAAGCCAGGCTTATTCAATTGGGAGGCATACAAAATGGCGGTTGATAACGGCGTACGAACTTGATGCGCCAAGCTCGCCACCATTTCACCCATGGCAGATAATTGCTTTTGTTGGTTTAAAGATTCTTGCAAGGTGCGCATTTCAGTAACATCGGATAATACGATAATTTGCCCTGCCTGATCATTTAACAACGTCCGCGTTAAACTTACGCGCTTGCCACAGTGGAGTTGCCACTCATGCGGATTATGACTTAACGATGATCCACACTCGGCGACGACGGTCGACCAGTCTCGCCCCAATAGCGTCGTACCTAAAAAATCAAAGGCTAAGGTGTTGCAATCTTCCACCAAACCCGTCGCATTTAAAACCACTATCGCCGCAGGTAAGGTCGCTAAAATGAATTGTAAGCGTTGCGCTAAGCTTTCTTTTTCAAGCAGGGTTGTTAATCGCTCGCTACGGGCTGCGGCTAACTCTTGCGTCAATTTATCGACTTTTTCTTCCAGAGCTTGATAGGATTCGGCAAGTGCTTGCGACAGCTGATTAAAGCGATGAAACGCATCCGTTAGCTGAGCCGTTTTTTGGTGAGTATCGAGAATAGTCATGGCGGATGTTGGTATTTTATTCAGTAATCCCTTAATGCAAAGTTACTTATGCATTGACTGGCACGACGCCACTGCGGATAAAAAATAGCCGCGCACGCGCATGATCTATTAGTATAGTCAGGTCTGATTAAAAGTGCGGTGATGGTGTAAAATGCGGTCAGTTTTTTTGCGGTACGCCATGTGTGCAAACGAAGATCAGAGGCTTACGATGGGCAGTATTACCTGAACAGGTGCTAAAAAATGTGACGTCGGAGGCGGCTTAATTTAAGGGTAATCGTACTGTAGCCAGAAAGCCACCTAATGCTTTACTGCGGCCAATTTCTAAGACACCCTCATACACCTCAGCAATATCCAGCACAATGGCTAATCCAAGGCCATGTCCTTGAATGGATTCGTCTAAACGCAAGCCGCGCTGTGTGAGGTTTTGCGCATCAAGTGCATCACATCCTGGCCCGTCGTCTTCGACCGAAATATTAAGTGTATTTGAAAAACTTATCTCGACATTGATGTGATGGTTTGCCCATTTACACGCGTTGTCGAGTAGATTGCCGATTATTCCGAGCATATCTTCCCGATCAAAATGCACCAATACATCGGGTGCAATGACATTAATGGCGATTTGTTTTTCGGCGTAAATATTTTTGAGTAATTGCGACAGGCTCATTAATTCTACAGAGGGATTGAAGGCTATACTTGCCTGACTGTTGCCTGCAATCCGCGCGCGTTTCAATTCGCGTTCAATGCACCGGTGCATGGTATCGGTTTGGGTTTGTAATTGCTGCCGTAATTCGGGGTATTCCTTAAAAATCGGGTGTTCCGCAATTCTAAATAACATCGCCAGCGGCGGTTTTAAGGCATGTGCCAGATTACCGATAGCCGTACGTGATTGCTGTAAGCGCCGTACCACCAGCGCTAATAGACGATTAACCTCCGTCACTAACGGCTTAATTTCAGTGGGAACCTCCACCGTAATCTGTTGCTGATGACCGGTGGTGATGTGCTCAAGCTCGCGTCCGACTGTCGATAAAGGCCTTAATGAGCGTTTAACATCGTAACGTTGCAGGGCAATCGCACACAATAAGATAATCAGCGTCAGGTTAAAATAGGCGAAGCGAATGGCGGTAATGTCATGGTCAACCGCCGACAAATCTTCTGCAACGCTGATGACGATTTTATGGCCAAATTTTACAACGCACTGCCCCAGTACCAGCAATGGTTGATGTTGCGGGCCGTTGTCCAAATGGTAAAGCATGGCTTGATTAGGCCCTATAGGGGTAAGGGTCAGTGGTTGATTCTGTAAGGACGGCGAAGACGTTGGCTTGCCATCCACCTGCACCACATAATAATGGCCGGAGAAGGCGCGGTTATAAACAGAGCTGATGCGAAAACCGTTAAAGCTGACCTGTCCATTGTCATCACTGGCAAGGGTTTCCATTAAGGAAAAGCCATCCTCGGTTAAGCGGGTCGCCATTTGCTTTTCTGCTACGGAGCGAATCACCCAATCGGCCATCAGCCAATGTAAAATGAAAACGATGCACAGGATTGACCCTAAACCACGGCTTAAACGTTGCCGCAAAGAAATCATGGTTTTTGACCAAACACATAGCCTTGACCACGCCGCGTATGAATCAACTGGTTACCAACAATTTGCCGCAAGCGGTTAATATAAACCGCCAGTACATTGCTGTCCGGGTCGCTTTCATATTCGTAAATGTGTTCACCTAAATGCGCCTTACTGAGAATCTTTCCGGGATTCAGCATAAAATAGCGCAGTAACCTGAACTCAATAGCGGTTAAATTGATAGGTTGATTGCCATTAATCATGACAGATTGTTGCTCTTCATTAAGCGCCACACCGTCAACACTTAATACGGTTTGATTTTGCTTGTAGGCGCGCTTAAACAAGGCATGAATACGAACCAACAGCTCTTGAAGATGAAAAGGTTTTCCCAGATAATCATCTGCACCAGCTTTAAAGCCATCGACTTTTTCATGCCAGGCATCACGAGAGGTCAGCACAATTACCAGTACATGATTGTTCGCGGCTCGCCAACGCGTTAACACCTCCAGTCCCGGCATTTTTGGCAAGCCTAAGTCGAGAATAACCATATCATAACTTTCGGTCATGCCTAAAAATTCACCATGCTCACCATCCAGCGCGGTATCGACCGCAAAACCGGCGTTGCTTAAATCAATTTTTAACGAACGTGATAATTCAAGGTCATCTTCAACGAGTAATAGTCGCATTTGCTTAAGCCACCTGAAGGCTGGTGTTGGTATTTTTTACTGATGGTAGCAGGACGTTACACTAAATACCCCTTGAATTGAACCCGTCATTAAAAAATAGGGTGGTATTTGTTAAAAGACGCTCGATTAAATAGCGGGTAGAGTGGCTGTTTTCCGGTATAAAAAAACAGCCGCTCTGGATAAGCGGGATAAAGATTTTTCGGTATACGCTGAAACGGCGAGGATATAGTCGTCAACCTACCTTGCACTCAATAGCAGCAACAAAATGGGATCAATAAAGGGATGAAATAAGCACAGCGTTACAAACGCTAATGCGCCTAAAAATAGCGGTATCCAGCGATTGACGGGGAAATCCTGTTTTTGCCAAAGAAAATGAAATATCGCCCAACTCAGAAACCAGACAACCAACGCCAGCGTTTCTTTACCCGAATACGAGCCTATACTGCCGTCAGGGCCGCTGCCAAGCGAGCCGGGTATCCAATGGCCAAAAGAATGCACCAGCTTGTCCAATTCTTTTGTAACACGGGAAACGTGGTGTGAAATCATTAAAGTATAAAAGCCCAATAGCGGCGCTAACGTCGCAGCAATGAGTGGGCCTGAATACAAGTGGGGGGTTGCCGCATCGTTTGCTGCTGCAGGAGTTTTATTTGTAGATTGATTCATAGGGATGATTATGTAGGCTTAAACGAAATGTAATTTTGCCAGCACGAGGCCAGTCACAAAACCCAGCAATAAAAACAACCAGGAAACGAGAATAATAATGCCGACAAATTGGGTAAGGTCGCGGCGGGTATGAATAGCATCACCGTAATAATATAAAATAAAACTAACTGCAGCCATCAAGGGAAATGGAAAGAGCGTAACGAACTCTTTAAATTCCATCATATAATTATGAAAAGCCGGGGCGTTGGCCAGTATCCATTCTTTTGGGCCACCCTCCCCTCGGTAACGCATATAAATCCAGTTACCACTCACTGCGCCTAAAAAATTCAATACGGTTGATGCCACTACCCAGTACCGAAGGGACTTGAAATTGATATGTACCCCCCGGATTAATGCATAAGCACGATGGGTTAAATACGTTCCCGCTACCACCGAGCCAATGGCACTCATACCATGCACACCCGCTTGTAAGCTGTAGTTGCTTGGAAAAAAGAAATCCATCCCCGCCAGTAGCAGCAAGATCATTAAGGCGAGGTAGGCTTGGGATCTAACCAATATTTTGGCCAGATTGCCGTGCATATATTGTTCTGTGGTCATATTTCGTTTCTCGGTTATAAAGGTTTTTGTTTATTATTCTTTTTTATTAGCAGCATAGAACAATAGAAGGGCTTCAAGGTTAATAAAGTCTCTCAGGTATTTATCTGAAACACTTCAGGGGTCATGATGACAGGTTTAAAATTCATATTTAAACCCAGCTTGTATTAAACGTGGCGAACCCGGCATAATACCCCGTACACGGTCTACAATATACTGTTTATCAAAGACATTTTTTACGGACACAAATAGGTCAAGACCTTTGTAGACTTGGTATGTACTGGCTAAATTTACAATAGCGTAATCAGGGATTTTTCCATACTGTCCTGATAAGGCCGAGATAGTATTGTTTGCTGCGGATGTTCCAGTCGGGCCGGTGTAGTCAGCTCCCGATTGTAGATTCATAAAATCACTGTATTGCTCGGCTACAAAGACGGTTTCCGCATGGAAGTCGAAACCATTTGGATGGGAATAGCCTACCGTAGTCGTGAGCAAATGTTCTGGGGCGTATGGTGAACGGTTGCCCGCTTTTGAGCCATACACCAATCCGCCGGGGCAACTGGCTGACATGCTGCCGTTAGCGAGTGGCAAGCAGTGAAAAGCCGTGGTTGTTTCGGCAGTAGGCAGCCACGTATAAGCAATTTGCAGATAAGGATTATGTGTCCAGTTAAACAATTCCGCCGTATCAATGCGACTCATAAATTCGATACCTTGGAAAAGTGCTTGGCCTTGCGCAACTGGAGTGTCATTGCCGCCGACGGTACCGAATACGGTCAGGTTTTGAAAATCATTATGAAAAAAAGTAAGATCCGTTTTTATGCCTGATACGGGTCGTCCACGCACACCTACCTCGTAATTCCAACTTAATTCAGCGCCTATTTCAACCGGGTTGCCTGTGTTGTAAACGCTATCTTCTACGCGCGGCGGAGCAAAGCCGCGATGTACACCGAAGAACAGGCTGGCTTCTTTTATCGGGTCGTAGTTCAACGCAAAAGACGGTAATGCTTCAAGTATATTGGACTGTCCAGTGGCTTGCTGACCGGGCAGCAGATTTTGCCGCTGATAACTAATAGATTCAACGCGTACGCCCGGTGTCATACTCCAATCGCCCCAGTTAAAGCGGTTTTGCACAAATCCTGAATAGGCATCGGCAAAGCGATTATTGTTTTCAGTTAAAATACCCGTACGCGCTGTCGGTGAGCTACCGTCTTCGGTTTTGCGATATTGACTTTCAAAATGCGCCCGAAAGCCCGCATCCAATTGGTTAGATAGTCCAAATAATTTATGCTCGGCATGTAAGGTAGGTGCGATACCCCACGTTTCATAGCTGCGTAGTCGGCCACGGGTAAAATTACAACTGTCCACATTAACGGCTTGACCATTTAAACGCGCATCTCTGAACGCTGTACCGCACTGAGTATCAGTCGGTTGCTGATTCATTTGTCGCCACCAGTCCCGATCAAATTTTGACCAGTAGAAATTTGTCGCTAAGGTCACAGCATTATTAAAACGAAACTCATGCGTTGCAGAGGTTGACCAGCGACTCGTCGTGAATTGATCATTTTTAAACGGGTTATAACGTGCGCCGAAATTACGGTATTCTGCTTCTGTAACGCCAAACGAACCTTGTTCTTGCTGCTGGAAAAAATCGCCACGTAAGGTCAAACTATTACGAGCATTTATATCAATAATACCCTTGAGGTTAATATCATCAATTTTTGCAAAGGTATTGTCACGCGAACCACTGCCTTCTTTGTGCAGGTAATCCATTACTCCGCCTACGCTATCAACAACATTCACCTTATCCGCAGTGCCTCCATAGCGGACATGTCCATTCAGATAATCACGATTGCCGCCAGTGAAGCTGGCAAATCCTCCAGGTTTCTGGGGAGGTGTGGGCGTAATATAGTTGATAGCACCACTGATAGTTTGTGGGCCGAATTGCGTTAAATCAGCGCCTTTTATAACTTCAATGCCATCATAGCGCTCGACGGGTGGATGGAAGTAAATATCGTTATCGCCATACGGCGCGAAGTTAAGAGGTATGCCATCTTCCAGAAATAAAATTTTCGTAGAGCGGAAAGGATTTATACCGCGAATACTGATGTTAGGGCGTAAACCCAGTCCGTCTTCATCACGAACAGAGACGCCCGGTATTTTCCGTAAGGCTTCGTTAACGGTGAATACATGGCTTTTAAACAGTGTTTCTTGATTTAAAAATGTTCCTGAACCTGATAAGGCTTCTATTGGACTCTCAGGCGTAGCTACCACGTCCATTGCAGGTAATACTATGGTTTCTTCAGCCTTATTGGCGGCGGATTTTTTTTCTGCAGCAGGCGTTGCTTGAGAGTAGACGTTGAACGCCAGTAAAGGAGCGATCAAAAGACGGTATTTTTTAGTTGGCATATTAATTATTGTTATTTTTTAATGGCGCGGTTTGTTATCAATACAAAGCGTGAGCGCGTACTCTGCTCAGGCTGTAGACGCATTGTTATTGACAACATATTGCTCATAAAACCAGTTGGACGAGGTGGGCAGTATAGAGCGTGAACATAAATTTAACGTTAAAAACGACACGCTTAATGGCGGCGGCATAATGACTTAAGCGGCGATGGTGCTGAGATATTAAGGCGGAGTATGCGGTCTTATGGTCGTGAATGGGTTAAAGCGGACAAGCGTAAGTTGCACATGTATTGGCATGCTAAATTTGCCGCTTAGTGGGATTAAATGGTGCAGCGTGAGTTACATGGAAGCGCTGGGGGGATTATGTGGCTGTAGGATGTGCTGAACAAAAGTGAACCGCATCAATCGCGAAACTAGAACGATGCGCCTCGTTACCTCGGCAGCATCCTAAGTGAATTTAAATTTAGCGCATCTTACCGTGTTAGAAAAACCGCTAATAACATAGCGTTCTTTCTAAATTGAATGCGCCGTATCAGGATAGGTAAACGATAAATAGCCCCCAAATACGGCAGCAGTCTTTTCAAAATCAATGCCCTGCTTTTTACGGTTAAAATCTTCTTTTTGTGCGTCCCACTCAAAGTATATTCAAACATCTCTTGCAAATAAGGATAGAGGCTTTACAAAAGGATAGTACAGGCAGGCATAAAAAAACCGCCGCCAGATTCCCAAAGGCGGTAATTTTACAGGACATTACAGGGGCGGGTATGACATGGGTAGGGTTGGTGCTGACTTCTTTAAGGTGTATGATGCAGAAGCGTTAGTTTTTGGTGTAGGGCGTGCTGTTGCATGTCGCCGTCACCCTGCCTAACGCGCGCCTACACTTCCGATTTTCTCCTTTCAACGTTGCCGAGTAATCACTATGCTGTTAGCCCACTTTTTTCACACCAAAAATGAACTTTTAGGGGTTGCGCTCTCTAAGCCGCAAGCCGCAAGCCGCAAGCCGCAAGCCGCAAGCCGCAAGCCGCAAGCCGCAAGCCGCAAGCTAATTGCTTGTTTATCGCTCACGTTATTGGCTACGCTGGGGGTTAGTTCTCAGGCGAATGCGGCGTTGACGGATGGCTTGGTAGCACATTGGAGTTTTGATGATTGCACTGCCAAGGATAATAGTGGGAATGGGCATAATGGAGTTTTCAACGGTGATCTTCAATGTGTAGATGGTAAAGCTGGCAAAGCTTTATCCTTCAATGGGTTTAATACCTCTATTTCAGTTAATGACGATAACTCAGCGTTTACGCCTGATGATTTAACCGTATTAGTGTGGATTAACCCAAAAGCTACACAAGTTGATTTTGCTGGTATTCTTGATAAAAGCCATTCTGCTAAAACTGTTGGCAACTGGGTTTTACAAGGAACCACGCATGACAAACCTAATTTTTATTTCGGATATTGCACTGCCGAAAATATAAATACCAATACAAAATGTAGTTCACTCCTAGGTAACGAATTAAATGTTTCCACCAAAGTGAATGATTGGAATCATCTTGTCTTTGTTAAGCAAGGGGGTATCGTAACGGGTTATTTAAACGGAAAAGCTATATCTTCGATGAAAAGCAGCTTTTCTGATTATAGAAAAACTAATCAACCATTATTCATTGGTGCTGTGAATGGTTGGAATAGATATTTTAATGGTTTAATCGATGAGGCTCGCATCTACAACCGCGCCCTAAGTGCTGATGAAGTGCAGGCGCTTTATAGCGGCAGCACCACAACCCCACTCGAAGAATTCACAAATACCGACCAAAATTACGGCGCTTTAGAGGGCGATATATCCGAATATAAATCTGTGGATAGAAAACTATATCTTGCCAATGTATCTTTACCCAATGATTTACAGCTATATCAAGCGACTTGCCAGCAAAGTGGTGATATTCGTTTTACTTGTTCAAAAGAGGAAATTAAGCCTTCATCTGCAACTAATCGTCTAAGTATTTCTTCAGCTTATGTTGCCAAATACCAGCA
>JAPLRW010000217.1 GCA_026398935.1 Methylococcales bacterium | reverse complement strand
TGTTGCGGGTAGCCTTGTTGTTGCGGGTAACCCTGTTGTTGTGGATTAACGGGTGGTTGCGGTGATCCTTGTGGCGCACCTGCGTTATTATTGGCAATAATGCTTAGTTCAACGCGACGGTTTTGCGAACGATTCGCTTCATTGGTATTAGGTACTTTCGGCATCTTTTCCCCCATCCCTTGTTGTGAAAGTCGTGCGTGGTTGACACCGTGTTGCGACAAATAAGCGGAAACACTGCTCGCGCGTTTTTCAGACAAGGTTTGATTATAGGCGTCAGCGCCCAAATCATCGGTATGTCCAACAATACTAATCGTCGAATCGGGGTATTGATTTAATACCTTAGCGACAGAATCAAGTGCTGTTAGCACTTGCGGGGTTAAATCAGCGGAATTAAAGCCAAAGGTAATATTACTGGGCATCGTCAGATTAAGCTTGTTTTCTGCCACACGCGCGACTTCAATACCTGTACCTTGCAAAGATTGCTGCATTTGTTCTTCTTGATGATCCATATAAGCACCTACCGCTGCGCCCACTGCTGCGCCCGCTAAAGCACCAAAACCTGCATTTTTAAGATCATTGCCACCAAACAACGTGCCTGCACCTGCACCTACCACAGCACCAATTCCGCCGCCTTTAGCGGTGTTGTTAATAGTCGACTGACCTGTAGAAGGGTCGGTGACGCACGCCGTTAGCAGCATAGAACTGATAACAGTAACCATTAATTTTTTTTTCATACGTTAACTACCTGTTAAATTGATTGAACGAAAGCTTAATAAAAAAGAGTGTCTGATTTAGACTGAAAAACCAATAGACTCTACCTACTATCACATAACTTCATTAAAAAGTTAAGCTGAAAAATATGGGCTATGTGCCCTGATTAATATATCCAAGGGGATAATACGCACGCCATCTATAACAGAACCTGAATGAATAGCAGGTATATTTTATAGTCTATTTTGAACGCTAAATTGTTTTAACAATAGCCCTATTCAATGCTTTTACGGTATCATGGGCGGCCTTTTCTCTGAAGGTTTTAACCATGCAAATTGGCCCTTATCGATTGGCTAACCCCTTAATTTTAGCCCCCATGGCAGGGGTGTCTGATCGCCCGTTTCGTGAACTCTGTCAACAACAAGGTGCCGCGTTGACCGTGTCTGAAATGGTGGCATCTAATCCAGCGTTGAGTAAAAGCTCAAAATCACTATTGAGAACCGATTTTAGTGGCGAAACCGGTATACGCAGTGTGCAAATTTTAGGCACAGATCCACAGCAAATGGCCGCCGCCGCGCGCTTAAACGAACAGCGAGGCGCACAAATCATTGACATCAATATGGGGTGTCCGGCTAAAAAAGTCTGTGCTGTAGCGGCAGGTTCGGCATTATTAAGAAATGAAGAACTGGTTAAACGTATTTTGGAGCACGTTGTCGCTGCAGTGAGTATTCCCGTTACCCTTAAAATACGTACTGGTTGGGATATACACAGTAAAAACGCGCTCGCCATCGCGCACATTGCAGAAAATGCCGGCATTGCCGCGTTAACTATTCATGGTCGTACCCGCGCTTGCAAATTCACTGGGGATGCTGAGTACACGACGATTCGTGATGTCAAACAACAGATTAATATTCCAGTGATTGCGAATGGTGATATTGATAGCCCCGAAAAAGCGCGTTATGTACTGGAAACAACCGGAGCCGATGCACTGATGATAGGCCGCGCCGCGCAAGGGAATCCGTGGCTGTTTAAACAAATCAATCATTTTTTAGAAACAGGAAAAACCCTTAATAAACCAACAGTTAACGAATTAAAGCAGCTGTTATTACAGCATTTGGAACAACTCTACAGCTTTTATGGCACGGTCAGTGGTGTTAGAATAGCCAGAAAACACATTGGTTGGTATTTGAAAACGGGAGGGTATTCTTTACCTTCTGACGATAATCATTACTTATACGCCCAAACACCAGCCCAACAAAGGGTAGCAGTTTTGGCGGCACTCACTTTATAAACACGATTTTGCACAGAACTATGGCAGCCATTCTACCGGAAGCAACTCTATTGACCACCAACCAATCTAAAGCCGCGGTTATCACCTTGTCGACCCATGTTAAACAAGCAGTGGAACTGTATTTTGCCCAGCTCAATGGCCACGCCGCCGCTGATTTATATAACATGGTCTTGAACGAAGTTGAAAAACCACTGCTCGAAACAACACTGCAACAATCAGGGTACAATCAAACGAAAGCTGCAAAAGCCTTAGGTTTGAGTCGCAGTACCTTACGCAAAAAACTCGATCAACACGGTATTTCCTAAATCACTCGTTTTGCTACACCATCTTTTTTGAGGACATTATGAATAAAAAAATCACCCGCGCATTAGTGAGTGTTTCCGATAAATCCGGTATTGTGGAATTTTGTCAGCAATTACACCATTTACAGATAGAAATTTTATCAACGGGCGGTACCGCTAAGGTGCTGAGCGAACATAATATTCCGGTCACCGAGGTTTCTGATTACACCGGTTTTCCTGAGATGATGGATGGGCGTGTCAAAACTTTACATCCTAAAGTTCATGGGGGGATTTTAGGTCGGCGTGGTATTGATGATACGGTTATGGCGGAACATGGTATTACGCCTATCGACATGGTAGTGGTTAATTTATACCCTTTCGAACAAACGGTTGCGCAACCAAACTGTGATCTTGAAAACGCCATTGAAAATATCGACATTGGTGGGCCAACCATGATTCGTGCAGCGGCAAAAAATTATACCGATGTCGCGGTGGTCGTTGATCCTAATGATTACGAAGCCATCATTGCCGAACTCAGTTGTGATAACGGTTATTTAACCGCTAGTACCCGCTTTAATTTAGCCTTAAAAAGCTTTGAACATACCGCACATTACGACACCGCCATTGCTATTTATTTAGGGGCGATTAATAAAGTCACTTTTCCACAGACGCTTAATCTGCAATTTCAGCACAGTCAAGCATTACGTTACGGTGAAAATCCGCATCAAAACGCTGCTTTTTACCGTGAGAAAAACGCCGCTACCGGAACGGTTGCGAGTGCTGAACAACTGCAAGGCAAAGAGCTTTCGTTTAATAATATTGCCGATACCGATGCGGCCTTAGAATGCGTCAAAGCATTTACCGAGCAACCTGCCTGTGTGATAGTCAAACACGCCAATCCCTGTGGCGTCGCCAGTGCAGAGGGTTTATTAACCGCGTATGATTTTGCTTACGCCACCGATCCTACCTCGGCTTTTGGGGGCATTATTGCCTTTAACCGTGAACTGGATGATGTTACGGCGCGTGAAATAATTAAACGGCAATTTGTAGAAGTCATTATCGCGCCGAGCATTAGTGCCGCCGCCCAAACGGTACTGAGTGAAAAACCCAATATTCGTGTGTTAGCCGCAGGCGTTTGGTCGAACACCCCGCACGCGGCGTTTGATTTTAAACGTGTCGGCGGTGGCTTGTTAATACAGGATAAAGATTTGGGTCAGATCACGCGCAACGACATTACTGTTGTTAGTGCGCGCGCGCCTAGCGAACAAGAGCTTAATGATTGTTTATTTGCCTGGAAAGTGGCTAAATTTGTTAAATCTAACGCCATCGTCTACGCCAAAAATAATCGTACCATTGGTGTTGGTGCAGGCCAGATGAGTCGGGTGTATTCTGCTAAAATCGCTGGGATTAAAGCCGCCGACGAAGGGCTAGAAGTACCCGGCTCAGTAATGGCTTCCGATGCTTTTTTTCCCTTTAGAGATGGCATTGATGCAGCGGCGGCGGCCGGAATTACTGCGGTTATTCAACCGGGCGGCTCCATGCGTGATAACGAAGTAATTGCTGCAGCCAATGAACACAACATGGCGATGCTTTTTACCGGCATGCGCCATTTTAGACACTAAGGGTAACGGGGTAGGGTACGCATTTATGCCCTAATGGGCTTGCGTACCTGTCTTGGCGATGAACATATACAAGAGGATAGCGTAATGACGCTGCAATCTAACCAAGGTCTAAGTGGCATTGCGATGACATACAGTAATTTAGGCAAACCTGCCCGCCGTAGAAAATAATCAGTCTAAAAACCTTATCGGCAACCTTCACCCGTTTCGCGCATTTTACGGATAAAATCCGCTAAAGTTTGCCCGTATTCATCGGTGAAGGTCGTTTTTTCTAGCGTAATACCTTGCATTCGATCTATGCGAAAATGCCGAAAATCGCTGCGTAATTCGCACCAACCGACTAATGTCCAGACGTTGCCCCAAAAATATAGCCCCAATGGTCTAATGCGGCGTTGGCTGCATTCTCCATCGGCGCGGCGATAAGTCAGTTGCAATAGGCGCTTATTCGTGGCGGCTTTACGGCAAATATCCAAGGAAATATCAATATCTTCGTGTTTGCTAAACCGCATTGAAAACAACAGGCTTTGTTCAATATGCTGTTTTAGCTCGTTAGGGATAACGGCGGTGACTTTATCCAATACCGATTGCGCGGATTGCCCTAATTCACTGCCACCCCATGTTTTAACCATTCTGGCACCGACCACCAAGGCTTCTATTTCTTCTGCCGTGAACATGATGGGTGGAATGTCCAAGGTATACCGTAAGCGATAACCCACACCCGCTTCACCTTCGACAGGTACGCCCGAAAGGCTTAAATCCTGTATATCCCGATAAATCGTGCGTTCAGAAACTTCTAGCCGTTCCGCCAGCGCTTTAGCCGTCACCAAGCGTTTATTGCGCAAGATTTGCACAATTTGAAATAATCTATCGGCTCTACGCATGTCAGTGGCGACAGGTGCAAAACCTGCCGCCTCCCATTAAAAGTGATTAAGCAGCCGAGTATAACCCGATGCGGTTGCCTTCACTATCCAAGAACAACGCAAAATAGCCGCATTCACCCTCATTAATCGCTGTTTTAGGGTGGATTACCGCACCGCCTTGCACCACGACCCTCTCCAAACGATAATTCAAGTCATTACCACCGTTCAGGTAAATCACTGCGCCCGTTTGGCTGGGTTCATAATGTTCACCTAGCGTTAACATACCACTGACCGCACCCTCTTCAGCGGCGAAAATCGCTATTTTGTAACCGTTCATTTCATCGTCTTTGAAAGACGTTTCCATCACGTTTTGGTAAAAATTTTTCGCGCGCTGCATATCTGTTACCGGAATATCAAACCAAGTTGCGACATGATTCATTGTATAACTCTCGTATTGTTGAATGAGCCATTATCATAAAACACCCCTCCTGACAGCGTGGTGTCAGGAGTGATTTTAGGGGGGCTCAACTGAAAAAGATTCCATTTCCACGTTTCAGTTTGAAGGGTAAATCAAATCAAAATCAAATCTTGTCAGTCGTATCGAAACGCTAACGATTGTGGCGTACGGGGGGGTATTCAGCAGCAGCATCGCGTATATCAGGCAAACGTTCCAGTAATTGCGGCAAAGCTATATTCACTGTTTCCCAAACAACCTCAAGATTAATGTCGAAGTAACCGTGTGCGATGCGATTACGCATGCCCTTCATGTTTCGCCATGGCACGTCAGGATGCTGATCGAGAAATTCGCTATAGTCTTTAAGGAGCTTAGTCGCAGCTTCCCCTATGATGACCAAGTTCAGAATGACGGCTTGCTGGGTACGTTTATCCGCCATGAAGTCATCTTTGTTTGTACCTTCAACATAGCCACAGGCCAGCTTGCTCGCCTCCAGGATGTGATCAAGATAATCCAGTAAGCGGTTTTCAATCATATGGGACGCGCCTCGGCTAAAACATGCGCACGAAATTTCGGTGATAAATCGCTGGGCGTTAACAAGTCAACCGGAACACCCAGCAATTCTTCCAATTCAATTTGTAAACCACCCAAATCAAACAGCGTAGTGCCTGGTAAGGCATCAACCAATAAATCCAAGTCGCTGCCGTCTTTATCCACACCATGCAGCACCGAGCCAAATACCCGTGGGTTAGTTATTCGGTAACGTGACACAGCTTGCTGTATAGCTATTCGATGAGTATTTAAAGCGATTGATGGTTTCAAGTAATTTGCCTGTCGGTGAAAGTCGGGGAGTTGTCATGCTGCTTGCGAACACGAATGTTGCGGTTCGTATCTCATAGCATCCTACCCAATATCACTATTAGGCGGAAATACACATTATACAAACTTAGTATTCTTTAGAAAAATCAGTAAATTCAATAGTATTGAATTTTTTTTCTTTAAAAGCCTTCTCAATTAAATGCTGAATATGGTACTTTTTCAAAGGCTTTCCAGTTTTTTTTTCACTAAATGGTAAGCATGATTAGAATTGACCCAACTGGATCAATTTCTGACCAAGGCAAGTCCTTAATACAGCCATTTTAAGAATCGCAAAGTCCCAAGTAACACATTTACGATAAAAGAATCGCTCCATTTTGCAAAAAAAATAAGATTGTTATAGTAGTGTTACCGTATCTATATGGGTACAGTAATGCAAGGAAAATATTCTTGAATGCGGTTCACGTATTTATTCTTTCAGTAAGTTACATTTGCCGTGGGTGTCGATATTGAAGGTGATACTGTGGATTTGGGTCATATCTAAGTAAGTGCCTACCAAAGCCAGAAATGTAATGATGACCGCTTGCCAATGCGGGATTGTGATCACATCACTTCATTCTTGGCATGATATAATTCCGAGCATATTGAGATAACATCACGGCAGATTGTTTATGATAAACAACTCGCCGCCTATTTAATCGCAACGGAAATACACCATGAAAATCCTCATCGTAGGCAGCGGCGGACGTGAACATGCGTTAGCTTGGAAAGTTCGGCAATCAGCACAGGTAACGCACGTTTATGTAGCACCCGGCAATGCAGGCACTGAACTGGAATCTGGCATTGAAAACGTTGCTATTGCCAGTGATAACATTGCCGCACTGCTGGTTTTCGCGCAACAAACGCATATAGACTTAACCATTATCGGCCCTGAAACACCGTTAGTCGCGGGTATTGTGGATCGTTTTCAAGCAGCTGGTTTGGCGTGTTTTGGTCCTAGCGCACAGGCAGCGCAACTGGAAGGCTCAAAAGCATTTTGTAAAGATTTCATGGCGCGGCATCATATTCCCACTGCCGACTACCAGACTTTTACTGACCAACAACTGGCTATTGACTACATTAAAAGCAAAGGTGCGCCCATTGTAGTTAAGGCCGATGGTTTGGCTGCAGGTAAGGGCGTTATCGTTGCGCAGTCCGAAGCTGAGGCGATTAACGCCGTGAACGACATGCTGTCGGGCAATGTGTTTGGTGCAGCGGGCAGCCGTGTTGTTATTGAAGAATTTTTAGAGGGCGAAGAAGCGAGCTTTATTGTTATCGCTGACGGCTTAGATGCCTTGGCGATGGCTACTTCGCAAGATCACAAAGCCCGCGATAATGGCGATTTAGGGCCTAATACGGGCGGCATGGGGGCTTATTCACCCGCGCCTGTCGTGACCCCTGAGATACACCAACGCGTCATGCGGGACATCATCGCGCCGACATTGCAAGGCATGTTGGATGATGGCCACTCGTACACCGGTTTTTTATATGCTGGCTTAATGATCACCAAAGAGGGCGGTATAAAGGTATTGGAATATAATTGCCGTTTTGGCGACCCTGAAACACAACCGATTATGATGCGGCTTAAAAGTGATCTGGTCAGTTTGTGTTTGGCGGCTTTAAACCATACGTTAGCGACCGCTGACAGTGAATGGGATGAGCGTCCGGCATTAGGTGTCGTACTGGCAGCAGGCGGATACCCTGATGCGTATGAGAAAGGTCTGGTTATTTCAGGCTTACCTGATGAAAACAATACCGATACCAAAGTTTTTCACGCTGGTACGCAGCGCCAACAAGACGCTATCGTTACCAACGGCGGGCGGGTTTTATGTGCGTGCGCGCTGGGTGAGAGCATTGCCGATGCCCAACGCAAAGCCTACGAATTAAGCAAAGGTATTCATTGGGATAATATGCTGTATCGCACCGATATTGGTTTTAAGGCTATCGGTTAAATAACAAAGAGCGGTGATAAATCGACTTGAACCTTAGGAGAATAACATGACTGTAGAAGAAATTTTGGAGGAGCTGGCAACCTTTGATCCAGATGATCCGTGCGTATTTCCCCGTGTAGCACTGCAAGCGGCTATAGAGCAACAAGAAGCGATTACGCCTGCCTTATTAAGCATTATCGAACGCATTGCTAACGACCCGCAATGGCTTGAAGATAATATTGAGGATATGAGTTTTACTTATGCCTTATATTTACTCGCACAATTCCGTGAAAAGCGCGCCTATCCGTTGATTGTGCGTTATTTCGGGCAATTGGGTACTGAGTTTGAAGCGATTGATGCAACTGAGGGTATTGTCACAGAAGATTTAAAAAGCATATTGGCTTCGGTGTGTCATAATGATATCAGCTTGATTAAACAACTGATTGAAAATCAAGAAGTTAATGAGTTTGTGCGTAGCGCGGCATTGCAATCTTTAGTCGTGCTCTACAATAATGATCAACTTAGTCGTAAAGTCCTAGTCGAGTATTTTCAAACGTTAATAGATATTAAATTAGAACGGCAAGAATTCTCTATTATTTGGGCAAATGTGGCATGTTGCTGCTGCGATATTTATCCAGGGGAATTATATGACGCATTAGTGGAGTGTTTTAAAAGAGGACTTATTGATGATTCGTTCATCACTAAAAAGAACCTTGATTATTTTATGCAAATGGGAAAAGAACACGCTTTAACTAAATTGAAAGCAAACAGTCAATACCAATTTATCAATAATGTCATTACCGAAATGGAAAATTGGTATTGTTTTCAAGCAGAAAAAAAGACTCCTTCGCATTTAAATATACCCAAAATTAATGATGCTTCATTAAGCTATACAGCGCCCAAAGTAGGTCGCAACGATCCCTGTCCGTGCGGCAGTGGTAAAAAATATAAAAAATGCTGCTTAAACTAGCCACCCTCCATACAGAGACACGATCATGTCAGAACAAGCGTTCACTGAAGCAGAAATCGAGCAACGTCTAAAGGCAGAATTACCCCATTGGACTTACGAAAAAGGCTGGATTCGCCGTAAAATCAAAACCAGCGGCTGGAAAGCAACGCTGATGGTGGTTACTACGGTGGGGCATTTAGCGGAAAAAGCCTGGCATCATCCGGATATGAGTATTTCTTACGCGTTTGTCATTGTAAAATTAGTGACGCATTCGGCAAAAGGCATTACGGAAAAGGATTTTGCGTTAGCCAAAAAAATTGAAGACGTGGTAATGTGGGATGCGGCGGCAGAATCTCAGGGTGTTTTTGAAGGTACGCCGGAAGATCAACGTTTTAGCTATATTAAACAAGACAAACTATAAGGACAGCGTGTGATTGAAATAACTGAAGTCCCTAGCCCTTTTTGTGGCATTGGTACCGATGACCTGAGTATTCAGGTGGACGGTCTTACCTTAACCGTCATTGAGCATGGTTGTGCGGTGAATACGCCACTCTTTGAACAGGCTATTACCGATACGCAACCTAGAATTGCCGGTCAAGCGGTTAGTTTGGAGGCGGCGATTGCAAAGGCGGCAGCATTATTGCGCGATACCCGTTATCCGGTTATTGGCGGCTGTGCTACCGATGTGAATGGCATGCGGGCGTTAATGGCGCTGGCCGATAAAAGCGGCGCAGTCGTGGATAATATGAATTTCACTGGCGCGCGTAATAACTTTCTGGCGTTACAAGATTCCGGTTGGATGAACACGACCTTAGCCGAAGTAAAAAATCGCTGTGATTTTTTACTGGTGGTGGGTACGGATTTAGAAGGCTTTGCACCGCGCTTTTTTGAACGCTATTTGTGGAATCAAGAATCCATGTTTTTGGCAGATACCAGTCAACGCGAGGTTATTTATTTAGGTAAAGCGCCGAGCGGTGATGCCTCTACCTCGCCAAAGGGTCAAAAAGCGCAGGTTTTCACCTGTGCAGTAGAGGCGCTGCCCGAAGTCGTTGCGGTATTGCGTGCGCTGGTAAGAGGCAAGCCGATTCAAGCGAGTACAGTTGGCGGTATTGCCATTAGTGATTTACAGACGATTGTCGATAAGTTTAAAGCCGCCAAATACAGCGTTGTTACGTGGGCAGCGGGTGCATTAGCCTACACGCAAGCAGAGTTGACAGTGCAAACCTTGTCTGAAATGATTAAAGATGTTAACGATCAAAATACCCGTTGCTCTGGACTGCCCTTAGCGGGTAAAGAAGGCGATCAAACCGCGAATCAAGTTTGTGGTTGGACAACGGGTTATCCTGCACGTACTCGTTTTAGCAGCGGTTTTCCTGAATACGATCCTTTTTTGAACGACAGCAATGTGTTGCTCAACAATGGCGAAGCCGATGCCTTAGTTTGGGTGCAAGCCTTTAACACACAAGCCGTACCGCCAAAAACATCGCTACCCACCATTGTGGTCGCTCGCTCAGGTATGACCTTTGCCACCGAGCCGGATGTATTCATTCCCGTCGGCACACCCGGCATCGATCATGCCGGTCATGCTTTCCGTACCGATAACGTGGTCGCCATTCGGCTGAAAAAACTGCGCGACTCTGGATTGCCCAGTACGGCTGACGTCCTGAATGCCATCGAACGCGCTTTGTAGCGGCAGATTATTCTGCATAGCCCACTAGGAAAAAACATGTTTATTATTACTTTGGCAGGACAAAACAATGCTTATTAAGTTAACCGGTGGAACCGTTTACGACCCAGCCAGTGGTGTTGATGGCGTTAAGCAAGATATTTATATTCAGGATGGTCGAATTATCGCTAAGCCGTTAGAGGGCTTAACGGTTGATAAAGTCTATGACTTGAATGGCAAAGTGGTCATGTCCGGCGCGATTGACATGCACACCCATATCGGCGGTGGCAAAGGCAACATTGCCCGTACTTTATTGCCAGAAGATCATCGGCAAGATCCCGTAGCGCGCACCGATATTACCCGCTCAGGCTGCGGGCATGCGATGCCCAGCAGCTTTGTTACTGGGTATCGTTATGCTGAAATGGGCTATACCGCAGGATTTGAGCCTGCTGTGTTGCCTATTAATGCCCGGCAAGCGCACATGGAAATGGCAGACATTCCTATTCTGGATAAAGGCGGCTATGTCATGCTCGGCAGTGATGACTATTTACTGCGTATGCTGACGGCTAAAAAAGACCAGAAAGCCATTAACGACTATGTGGCCTGGACGATGCAAGCGGCGAAAGCCATTGGCGTTAAAGTGGTTAATCCCGGCGGCATTAATGCGTTTAAATTTAACCAGCGCAAACTGGATTTAGATGAGCAAAACAGCCATTACGGCGTAACGCCGCGCGACATATTACGTGTGCTGGCGACGGCGGTTAAAGAAATCGGCGTGAAACATCCCTTGCATGTGCATGGCTGTAACTTAGGCGTGCCAGGTAACGTCCAAACCACCTTGGATACCATTCAAGGCATCGGTGGCTTACCTATGCACTTAACACACATTCAGTTTCACAGCTACGGCACGGAAGGCGATTTCAAGTTTTCATCCGGTGCAGCACAGATTGCCGAAGCGATCAACAAAAACAAAAATATCAGCATTGATGTTGGGCAAATCCTATTCGGTCAAACGGTCACTGCCTCCGGCGACAGCATGCGCCAACACTGCAACCATAAATTCGCTAGCCCCAATAAATGGGTGACGATGGATATTGAATGTGATGCAGGTTGCGGCGTCGTGCCGTTTAAATATAAAGATCAAAATTTCGTTAATGCGCTGCAATGGGCGATTGGGCTGGAAACCTTCCTGTTGGTCGAAGATCCATGGCGCATTTTCCTGACGACTGATCATCCAAACGGCGCGCCATTTACCAGCTATCCGCATTTAATCCGCTTGTTGATGGATAAAACCTTCCGTAATGACGTGTTGGCAACCATTCATCCAGAAGCGCAAAAAATGACCACCTTGGCGTCGATCACGCGTGAGTATTCTCTACAAGAAATCGCCATCATGACCCGCGCCGGAGCAGCCAGATTAATTGGCCTGCAAGATCGCGGCGGTTTAAGTGCGGGCAACTGGGCAGATATTACTGTTTATACCGATAACACTGACCGCCAAAAAATGTTTGAAAAACCCGATTACGTGTTTAAAGACGGGCAATTGGTCGTGGTTGACGGCAAAGTAGTCTCTACCAAATGGGGAACCACGCATGTCGTCAAACCTGAATTTGATGCGTCGGTAGAAAGCGGCTTACAAAAATATTTTGATCGCTTTTTAACCATGAAACTGGGTAATTTTAAGATCAGTGATGATGAGCTTACCGAAGATGGGCGTGGGAGTATTACGGTGCATCCGCTAGCAAATTAACTATGCCGATGAAATACACCCAGTATTTCGAGGTCATGCGACAACGCCCTGATCGGGCTGATATTCAACTAGAATGGATTGCACGAGTGGTCGAATTTCCAATAAAAGACGTCACTCAAGAAGATGGCAGGATTCGGCGCTGGGCAGCAATGGAAAATATTTGCGGGTTATCTTACTTGCTGATGGCGAGACAATACATAATGCTTTTTTTGATAGGCCATTTACCCCATGAAAATTAAATACTTTCAAGATATCGATACCTTATATATCGAGTTTCGCGTTGCTGATGTCTTTGAAACCAAGGATTTGGATGAAAATACCCTGCTTGATGTTGATGTGGATGGCAATATTTGTAGCATGACCATAGAACATGCGAAAGAACGTGCAGATATTCCGGCATTTTCATATGAACAAATAGCGGCTTGAATTAAATTTATGTCATTATTAGCTTTCTTGACTTCTGATCTCGAACTTATGTTTGAAAAATCCGATTACGTGTTTAAAAATGAGCAATTGGTCGTGGTTGACGACAAAGTAGTGTCTACCAAATGGGGAATCACGCATGTCGTTAAACCGGAGTTTGATGCGTCGGTAGAAAGTGGCTTACAAAAATATTTTGATCGCTTTTTGACTATAAAACTGGGTGATTTTAAGATCAGTGATGATGAGCTTACCGAAGATAGGCGTGGGAGTATTACGGTGCATCCGTTACATAGTAATTAAGCAATTAGTATAAATCATTAATTGAGCAGGGTTTAATAAAATGTTTGTTAGAATTATATTATTTATAATAATTACGCTGAGCTTATCAGGCTGTGCATCTATCTCTAGTAATACAGCACAATCTTTATCACTTTCAGAGGCAATAAAAAGTCGAGATGACTCTTTATTGCAGCTTCAAAAAGTAAAAGAAGAACTTGAAAAAACTGAAGATGCCTTACGACTTGCAAAGCGATCAGAATTGCAACGAAGTGAACTCACACATCAAGACCCACAATCATCAGAATCGCATACTTCTTATATTTCAAACATACCAATTACTTTAGTAGATCTACAGTCTGAATATAAAACCACTTATGAAAATCAATATAATGAAACTTCATGTAAGAAAGCTCTCATATTAATTAACAAAGGAAGCGTAGAAGCTAGCATTAAAAATAAACTCGGCTGGTGCTATGCGAATGGTATTGGAGTACCAGAGAATTACGCAGAAGCAAAAAAGTGGTATGGCAAAGCGGGTTATTCAAACATAATTGAGCCCCAAGAAAGTAATGTTTACAGCGGATCAACAACTGCAAGTTCAACAAATGGTGTAGAGAATGAAAATGCCTGCAATCTAGCTCTATTAGAAATTAATAAAGGAAGTGTAGACAGTAATGTTCAAAACAAGCTTGGCTGGTGTTACGCAAATGGTGTCGGAGTAGCAGAGAATTATGCAGAAGCCACAAAATGGTATAAGAAAGCAGGTTATTCAAATGTGGTTATATCTCAGGAAAGTAATTCAACAGAATCATATACAACCTATACCGAACCATACACAATTTATACAGGCCCCCGCGGAGGCAGATTTCACTATTCTGCAAGTGGAAAAAAAGTTTATCAAAAAAGAAAATAAAAGCCAGTGCCGTAGGTTGGGCTGAACAACATGAAACCCAACAACAAATTAAGGAATAAATGCCCCATTCATTAGCAGGACTTAACCATGCAACAAACCATTACCATAAGCGACACGTTATTTAAAAACGCCTCGCAGTGTGCAGGGCTTGATGATGTCAATGAAGTCATTAATATGGCGTTGCTTGAATTTATCAACAATCACCAAACAGTTACTAAACGTCGCCAACCGCCCGCCTCTATTGCAGGTAAGGCCAAAATCAATGGTGATTTAATAGAGCCTTGCTTTGCCAGTGAGGATTTTGAATGCCTGAAATAGTCGTGTTAGATACACACATTTGGGTATGGTGGTTAAATGACAAGTTTAAATATTTATCGGCACAGCAAATAGATTGCATAGAACAAACGGAAAGAGTGGCTGTGTCGGTTATTTCTTGTTTTGAAATAGCGCAGTTGGTCAAACGTAAACGGTTGACGTTACCCATGCCAACGCATGAATGGTTACATGAAGCGTTATCGCCTGCGGGTGTCGAGTTGTTACCGTTATCACCAGCAATCACTTGTAAAGCAGTTGATTTAACGGATATACACAAAGACCCATTTGATCGCATGATTATCGCCACTGCTTTAAGTTATCAGGCTAAATTAATGAGTGTTGATGGTTGTTTTAAGGATTATCCAGAATTAAAGGGAATGTTAATTTAGTGTCGTTGGGTTGAACAGCGTGAAGCACAACATTTACCGTAGCGATTTATTTAGTTTCACTAACCTACAGAGCCACGTAATACGTTACGTTAAACACAAGAGGTCAATGATGAATATTTTACTTACCCCCGATTTAAATACTTGGGTTGAAGAGCAAGTCAATACGGGTTCATATCTTTGTGCAACCGAGGTCATTTGTGAGGCATTGCATTTGTTACAAGATCGTGAGGCTGTGCAACAGCAAAAATTAAACAGTCTTCGTGCCGATGTAAAGCTGGCTATTGATGAATTAGATGCTGGACGATATAGGGTTTTTAATCAAGATTTTATTGATGATTTATTAGCAGAAACCTGACAAGCTGTTAATTCATCGGCGTTATGAAAAAACAGATACATTTTTCTGAGTTATCCAGAACCGATTTAAAAGACATTTATCTTTACATTGCCATCGAAAGCCCTGTTCGTGGTCGGCAGTTAATCGTTGAAATAATACAGTGCTGTGAACAAACGTTGGCAAAACACCCTCAAATAGGAAAAATACGTCCAGAAATTTATATCGGTTTGCGAAGTTTTGTTTTTAAGCGGTACACGATATTTTATCGTGAGGCTGAGAGTGCTATTGAAATTATACGCATCTTGCATGGATCAAGAGATGTAGAAAATGCCTTGTCGCGTGACGCTGAATAATTTAAGGTGAATAGTGACGACTGCTACAAAATAAAACTACGCAAAGCAGGTTTCAGACATGTTTATGAGGTACGCAAGCAAAAATGGGTGATTTTAGTCGTAGCCATTGGGAAGCGAGAAAGAAATGCGGTATATAAAACAGCAGTAAAGCGGCTATGAACCATAAGACTTAGGCGTTCCTGATGAAAATCAATGCTTAATAAGCTTATCGACCCGATCAATAATATTTATAGACCTTAAGAATGAGCATAACAATATGATTATAAACGGCGTAAGCATAGACGCAACCTTTGCGGAAGCGTTCCCGATGAAAGCGACCCGCGCGATTATTACCGCGCACAATGAAAAATGGGCGATGATTTCAGCGCAAGCCATGACCGGTTTTGCTACCTCGGTCATCGCATGTGGCTGTGAAGCGGGGATTGATCGGGTACTTGATCCTTCCGAAACGCCCGATGGCCGTCCGGGCGTCGCGGTGATGATTTTTGCGATGGGGGGTAAAGGCTTGGCGAAACAATTGGAAACCCGTGCGGGACAATGTGTTTTGACCTCGCCTACGTCAGCGTTATTTGCGGGCATTGACGGCGGTATTCGCATTCCTTTGGGTAAGAACCTGCGTTATTTTGGCGATGGTTTTCAAATTGCGAAAGTGATTGACGGCAAACGCTATTGGCGTATTCCGGTGATGGATGGCGAATTCTTGACGGAGGCAACCACTGGGCAAGTTGATGCCATTGGCGGGGGTAACTTTTTAGTGTTAGCAGAATCGCAAGAGCAAGCGTTAACCGCCTGTGAAGCAGCAATTGAAGAAATGCGTAAAATTCCGAATGTGATTATGCCGTTTCCTGGCGGCGTGGTGCGTTCTGGTTCTAAAGTGGGTTCAAAATATGCGTCGTTAGGGGCTTCCACTAATGATGCGTTCTGCCCAACACTTAAAGGCGCGACTAAAACCGAGCTTTCACCGGAGATCGAATCGGTCATGGAAATTGTGATTGACGGTTTGAGCCAAGAAGACATTAATAAAGCCATGCGCGTGGGGATTCAAGCCGTCTGTGATTTGGGCGCGGCGAACGGTATTAAACGCATTAGTGCGGGAAATTACGGCGGGAAATTAGGGCCATTTCACTTTCATTTACAGGAGATCATGGCATGAGCGCTTTAACCTTTACGCTAAAACAGCATCCCGATCAACGTGTGGATATGTCGCCGTTAGTATGTCAAAAGCTGGCGACACTGTCTGTGGCAGATATTGCAGCGCTTACTTTGCAAAATGGTAAACGCTCGCCGCGTGTGGATGCGCTGTTTACTATTACTGGCACGGATACCCAAAACATTGTCATTAAAAACAGCAGCGACAAACTGGACTTTATCGGTAAGGAACTGGATGGCGGCTGCATCACTGTTGAAGGCGATGCGGGGGCTTATTTAGGCATAGGCATGCAAGCAGGGGACTTGAAGGTGACCGGCAATGTCGGGCTGTATGCGGCGTGTGAAATGAAAAAAGGCTATCTGGAAATTTCCGGTAATGTTGGCGATTTTCTGGGTGGTGCGTTGCCGGGCAATAAAATGGGTATGAAAGGCGGCACGGTATTGGTGAAAGGCAATGCAGGCGAACGCGTCGGTGACCATTTGCGGCGCGGTACGATTTTAATTGAAGGCGATGCTGGTGATTATTGCGGCTCCAGAATGACGGCGGGTACGATTGCGGTCATGGGGAAAACCGGTCGCTATTTGGGTTATGCCATGCGTCGTGGTACGCTGTTATTGTGGCAACAACCCACGTTGTCTGCCAGTTTTAACGATTGCGGTACGCATACTTTAGGTTTTTTGCCGATATTATTTGCGTCGTATAAAAAATTCAATTCCAAATTCGCCGATGCGGGTTTGGCGTTTAATCGCGCGCAGCGTTATGCGGGTGATATGTCAGAAATGGGCAAAGGCGAGGTTTTAGTCAAACGCTAGTGTTTGCTGTGTTGTGCATACTTAAATTCTGTGGGGCAGTCAGCAATCTAAGGCTGTAAAGCAATAATAATCAACTACACTGCGTATGTGGGGAATACGCTTACACAGTGTATTTTTAGCCTGCGAAAGGGTTTATTTTTTCTTGGACTGACTGTCCACCAATAGAATTGTATGTACAAACAGACGTTTACTTTGCTAGCTTGTGTTTTTTCAATGGCGTTAAGTCATGCCGTTTTGGCAGACAACATTTATAAATGTAAAAATGCCAAAGGTATTTTAATTTATGGCTCATCCCCTTGTGCTGCGGATGTAGAAACGATCAATACCTGGACGGTCACTAATAAAATAAAACCGCCTGAGGTATTGGTTATTAAACAAAATAATAATGGTCAATATGTATCAGCAGGGGCGGTGAATGAACACGCAGTCATGTTTCTTGTTGATACCGGAGCCAGCAGAGTGTCTTTGCCGACGTCTGTTGCACTGGCTGCCGAACTCGTGTGTCAGGAGCAAGGAACGATTGAAACCGCTAATGGTTCGGCGCAAGCCTGCTCGGTGACGATTCCAACTTTCAAATTTGGTAGCTTTGTCTTGCATGATGTATCGGCGCTTATTACGCCCAATTTAAGCCAGCCATTGTTGGGTATGAATGTTTTACAGCAATTTAAAATAGCGCAAGAACTGGGTGAAATGCACATTTCTGAACGGCACTGAATGAACAACGCTAAAAGCGTTGACCGTTAACGCTTTGTAATAAACTGTCCGCGTTAGATTGCGGTAATTCTACGGTTATATGAACCTGTTCAACAAAATCCTGTTGTAAAATAACCCCCGCCTGTTTTTTTAAGTGATACTCAAAGGCTTGTAATTGTTGATAGTCCAAAGTCAAATGCAACGTGGTCATTGCAATATAGTCTGTGATAGCAGCGCTTTCAATCACCGTACCCGCCGTATTACCGTAAGCCCGCGTTAGTCCGCCCGCGCCTAATTTAACGCCGCCAAAATAGCGAATAACGGCAACCAGCACATTAATTAAGTCTTTACCTTCTAAATGCTGATAAATCGGCTTGCCCGCAGTACCGGAAGGCTCGCCAGCATCATGAAAGCGGTAGCGTATACCTTCTGATGATTGAATGCGGTAAGCAAAAGCAATGTGCGTGGCATGCGCATGTTCTGTGTGCAGTTGACTGATGGCTTGCAGAGCGTCATGTTCTGTTTGGCAGGGGGTAATCACACCGATAAAGCGCGATTTTTTGATCAGGTCTTCAATGCTGTGTGGTGCAGAAACACAGTACATTTATGCGTAATCGTTAGGCAGTCGCGCGACCAATTCATCCCACTGAATCACACAACCGGGCAAGGCAGTAATCGCCGTTTCGCCGACTAATTCATAGACGTCCGGTTTGCCGTATTCACCGTTATCTAAACGATACACGGTGAGTACCCGATCAGTCGGATGAATCAGCCAATACTCCCGTACACCGTGACGCTCATACAGTTGACGTTTTTTGATTTGATCATGACCCGCGGTTGAGGGTGATAATACCTCCACGACCCAATCCGGCGCACCGCGAATACCTCGGCGGGTGAGTTTATCGGGATCACATACTACAAATACATCCGGCTGCACGACGGTATCAATGTGTGCGTCGGCTTCGCTTTTTTGGGGTAAACGGACATCAAGAGGCGCGATAAAGGCACGGCATTTTTTACCTGTTAAGGTATTTGCTACTTGTCGATAAATATCACCGGTTATATCCTGATGCGCCAAATCGGGCGCAGGTGCCATGCAATAGGCGTGACCGTCAATTAACTCATAGCGTACATTGTCCGGCCAGGTTAAGTAGTCACTGTAACAATAGGTTTGGTTATCTTTTAAGGCTAAGCTCATGATTGTCTCCGTTATTGTGGCTAACTATTTTATAGCGGTACGCAATAACCCGCCTTATTGCTCAATGATTTGCACCCGTTGCGTTATGCCGCACAGTAAAGTATAGGGAATGGTGTCGCTACAGCGTGCAATCTCTTCCACCGCTAAAGACTCCCCCCATAAAATAACTGGGTCACCGGGCTTGGCATGCGGTTGGCTCGCTAAATCCACAGTAATCATGTCCATGGATACGCGGCCAATGAGCGGCACACGTTGCCCATTGACTAAAACCGGCGTACCGCTTTTAGCGTAGCGCGGATAACCATCACCATAACCAACGGCGACTACGCCATAACGTGTATCTTCTTTACATAACCACGTACCGCTGTAACCAATCGTCTCGCCTTTGACCACGTCTTTAACCGCGATTAAATGCGAGTGCAAACTCATTACCGGTTTTAGTCCAAATTCGCTACCCGTTTGTTCGGCAAATGGGGACACCCCATAGAGCATAATGCCAGGTCTTACCCAATCGCTTAATGCCTCTGGCCAGCCAACAATACCTGCCGAGTTAGCCATGCTACGCTCACCGACAAAACCGTCCATTGCTTGATTAAACACGTTGATTTGTTGCAGGGTAGTCGCCCCGTTGCGGTTATCTGCACTGGCAAAATGCGTCATTAAACCCAACGGTTTTCTGACCACATTACACGCCATTAATTGTTGATACGCCGCCGCTATGTCCGGGCCTTTAAAGCCTAAACGATTCATGCCAGTATCCTGTTTTAGCCATACCGAGAGCGTGTGCTCGGTAATGACCGTATTTAGCATGTCAAGCTGTTCAGGGCAATGAATGATCGCATCAATATCGTAATGCAATAACGCTTGCAACTCTTCGATACAGGCAAAGCCTTCCAATGCTGCAATACGCTGCGTAAAGCCTGCCTGACGTAAACGTATCCCTTCTTCAACCCGCGCGACAGCAAACGCATCAACCTGCGGTAACGATGCGGCGACGCGTAACATACCATGCCCATAGGCATTGGCTTTAATCACCGCCATAACCTGAGCATTGGGTGCGAGTTGACGCACGATGCTTAAGTTATGTTGCAGTGCGTCCAGATTGAGAACTGCATAAGTGGCAGGCGTCATTCATAATCCCCGCTGTTATACACATCACCTGCGAAATTTTCAAAGCGCGTATATTGCCCCAAAAAGGTTAAACGCACCGTACCAATCGGGCCATTACGCTGTTTACCGATGATAATTTCCGCAACGCCTTTGTCGGGGCTGTCTTCGTTATACACTTCATCACGGTAAACGAAAATGATCAAATCCGCATCCTGCTCGATACCACCTGATTCCCGTAAGTCCGACATCATCGGGCGCTTGTTGGGGCGTTGCTCCAGATTTCTATTCAGCTGTGATAAGGCAATCACCGGAACGTTCAATTCTTTCGCGAGCGCTTTTAACCCCCGCGATATATCCGAAATTTGCTGGGTACGGTTATCACCGCTGGACGGGGATTGCATTAACTGTAAATAATCCACCACAATCAAGCCTAATTGCCCGTGTTCACGCATCAAACGCCGTGCTCGCGAACGCACTTCGGTGGGTGTTAATGCCGCACTGTCGTCGATAAATAATTTCGTTTCGGCCAATAAATTAATCGCGGAGGTTAAGCGCGGCCATTCATCGTCTTCTAATTTTCCGGTACGGATTTTATGTTGATCGATACGCCCTAATGACGACATCATCCGCATGGCTAAGGAATCACCCGGCATCTCCATACTGAATACCGCAACAGGCTTATCACTTTTGATGGCGACATTTTCTGCGATGTTCATGGCAATCGTGGTTTTACCCATAGAAGGCCGTCCTGCGACAATCACCAAATCGGCAGGTTGTAAGCCAGACGTCATTTCATCTAAATCGGTAAAACCAGTGCTGGCACCTGTAATAGAGCCTTCTTGTTCAAAAAGGGTTTCAATCTTATTAACGGCTTGTGCCAGCAGCGACTTAATGGAACTAAATCCGCCTTGTCCACGCTGGCGTTGTTCGGCTATTTTAAACACCTGACGTTCAGCATTTTCCAGTAATTCTGCCGTATCACGTCCGTCAGGATTAAAGGCTGAGTCGGCAACGTTCGTGCCGACATGAATCAATTGCCGTAACACCGAACGATCACGCACGATATTGGCGTAGGAAACAATATTAGCGGCGCTGGGGGTATCTTTAGCGAGCAGGCCTAAATAGGCCAAACCGCCTACTTCATGCAAATGTCCCGTAGCGGATAAGGTTTCCGACAGTGTTACCACATCAAACGGTTCTTGTTTGTCGGCTAATTGCGTAATGGCGTTAAAAATCAAACGGTGATCTTTACGGTAAAAATCTTCTTCCAAGACTTTATCCGCAACCGAATCCCAGGTTTGATTATCCAGCATTAAACCACCCAAAACAGATTGCTCTGCTTGAATAGAATTCGGCGGGATTTTGAGTGCCTCTACCGCATAATCGGGTTCATAATAGAAATCTTCAGACATGGCGAATACATAAGTTAAAAGTTTGTAGGCATTATACTGTAAGCGTCCACTTTAATTCGAGTGGGTTTCTATCGCGATAACGATAGCCGTTTTTATCCCTATTTTACCGAGGGTAAAAGCCGTAGTGCCGCAATGAGTCGGGCAAATACACCGTCTAGCGATGTGCTGGCTATGTTATGATTCAGCCATTCATTATCCGCCGTTAAAAACATAGCGCATGATTTATCAACTGCATGTTAATAATTATAAGTGCCTGTTTTCGTATTTTTATTTAATGCTTAGTATTGATCGATGAGGCGTTACGCACAAAATACGTAAACAGAATGACTGAACCCACTTATCTACTCAATTAAAATTATCCATGCAAAACACCCAACACCAAAACATCGTCGGCTTTATCTGGGCTATCGCCAACAAGTTACGTGGGCCTTATCGCCCGCCCCAATACCGCCGTGTGATGTTGCCATTGATCGTGTTACGGCGCTTTGATTTGGTGTTAGCTAAAAACAAGCAAAATGTCATCAATGAAAAAATACGGCTTGAAGAAAAAGGGATTACCGGTGCTGCATTACAGAAGGCGCTGTCACGCATAGCCGCCAATGACCGTAAACAAGAGCTGTTCAACACCAGCGGCTTTACCTTTGAAAAACTGTTGGGAGATGCGCCCAATATTGCCGGTAACCTGATCGCCTATATTCAAGGCTTTTCACCCCGCGCGCGCGACATTTTTGACAAGTTCGAGTTTGAAACCGAAATTGCCAAGCTGGATGAAGCGAATCGACTTTTCTTAATCATCAAAGAATTCTGCTCGGGAGAAATTAACCTGTCACCTGAAGCCATCAGCAACCTACAAATGGGCTACCTGTTTGAAGAGTTGGTACGGAAATTCAACGAACAAGCCAACGAGGAGGCAGGGGATCACTTTACGCCGCGTGAAGTGATCCGGCTGATGGTGCAGTTACTCTTCACGGGTGAAGAAGGCATTTACCGTAGCGTTTACGACCCGACGGCGGGTACGGGCGGAATGTTGTCCGAGGCGGAAAAGTTTATTTGTGGCGACGGCAATACCACCGGCCTTAATCCTGATGCCCATATCGAACTGTTTGGCCAAGAATATAATCCAGAGTCATACGCTATCTGTTGTTCAGACCTGCTCATCAAGGATGAACCCATAGATAACCTGATCTATGGCGATACCTTAGGGGTTAAGGACGCCAAAAACAAGACCAACGGTTTTGTGCCTTACGATGGCCACAGCAACAAGCAATTCCATTACATGCTGTCTAACCCGCCCTTTGGCGTCGAATGGAAACCAGAAGAGGATTTCGTCCGCGCGGAATTCAACGCCCAAGGCTTCTCAGGGCGTTTCGGTGCTGGTTTACCGCGTATCAATGACGGTTCCTTGCTGTTTTTGCAGCACATGATTGCCAAAATGCACAAGCCGCCACAACTGGGCGGTGATGGGTCAAAAATTGCCATTGTGTTTAATGGCTCGCCTTTGTTTACCGGCGATGCGGGCAGTGGTGAAAGCAATATCCGGCGCTGGATTATCGAGCGTGACCTGTTGGATGCTGTGGTTGCGCTGCCGGATCAGATGTTTTACAACACAGGCATTTATACCTACATTTGGATTGTCAGCAATAAAAAGCCCGCCCATCGCCAAGGCAAGGTGCAATTAATTGACGGTACGCGGCATTTTAAAAAAATGGACAAGAGCTTGGGCAATAAGCGCAATGAATTGTCTGACGCGCATATCAAAGAATTGGTTAGGCTGTACGCCGAATACGATCACGATGCGACCAGTGATGTGCTGGTGAATAGTGCGCTTGAGCCCCGCATTTGTAGCAAACTATTCAAAAACCAAGATTTTTGCTATCTAAAAATCACCGT
>JAPLRW010000243.1:32648-37539 GCA_026398935.1 Methylococcales bacterium | reverse complement strand
TTAGCAACACCATCACTAATAACCCCGTAGCCAGTAGCGCTATTAGCAGCGGAACCATTTGAAAATCCAACATAAGCCGTTCCGCAACTCACATGCGTTTTATAAAATGGCCGAAATAAAAATACCACATCAGCACCGTATTGTATCCGCTTGTCTTTGGTACCTTTAAATAAACCCTGATCGTTTGATAGATCGGCAAGTGCTTGCGAATTACCACTATTTTCAACGTAAGCGCTTGGTTCTGCATACACTAAACGTAAGGTCATATTAATACCAGAATCTTTATACGCTTGATTGCTGGCAGTGACCAAATACTGAATACGCTGCTTGGCAAAATCCGCCGTGGTGCTGGCGGTGGTATATAACACCATTAAATCGACAACAGCGTTCGTCGATGCGGCTGTTGGTACTGGGGTTGGTATTACCGTTGTTATTGCCTTTACTGCTGGCGTTGGTGTCGGAGTTGGTGCTGCTGTTTTTTTCGCCAGTGCTAACGCATTAACAGCCGCATCATACGCAGCTTTGGTTTTGGCCGCAGCGGCTAATTTTGCATTCGCGGCAATGCTCGCTTTAGACACAGTATCAGCAGCAGCTTGTAATGCTGTTACCGCAGCGGTATAGGCGGCTTTCTTCGTATTTAATACACTGGTGGCGGCTGCCAAAGCACTTTTATTTGCCGCTGTCGCGCTACGCACATTGGCAGCATTGGCGGCGACATAAGCCGCATTAGCCGTATTAGCCTCTTTAACGGCCAGAGTTAATGCCGTAACCGCCGCATTATAAGCTACAGCGGCTTTTGTATTTAAATCAACATATGTTTTAGCCATCGCTTGAGCGGCGTCATTAGCGACTTTTGCCGCACTTGCCGCTGCATCCAATTGCGCTACGGAGATAACTGGACTTTGAGTGGCAGCGTCTTGAATAATGGCATTCATCATGGCTGTGTTGGGCGTTACAGCATCCCCTGCATCAGCCGCTGACTGAAAGGAACGGGTATCTATCAAGTAAGTAGCGCCGCTGTCACTTTCAATATTAAAAGTACCTTCTGGGGTAATAACATGCCCCATCACTCCAGCAGCGCCTTGAGATAAAACCATTCGGTATCCAACGCCTTCTTCAGAAAAATGGCCTACCCACGTTTTATTACCCGACTCATCAGCGGCAGTAGAATCATGTGTCGCCACAAACTGACCCATCGGCAAATCAACACTGACAGGTTCACCCTCGTTCATGCTCATCATTTTATCCAGTGGAAGCTCCACCGGTATAACTGAGCCGACAGGATAGTTTTTATACTTGGCAGGAATGTGTTTAAGCGTAGGGGCAATAACCAGTAGGTTAGCCGGAGGAATTTTAAGGCTTTTTTGCTGCACAACAGGCTTAGCTGCACTGCCGTTATACCCCGAAATAATGACGGTTTTAACACCCGCTTCTTCAACAATAGCGTAGTTATAATCGCTAAGCAGTGATTTAATCGCAAAATCCCAATCGTTAGCCACCAGTGTTTTACTGACTACGTCCTTACTGATACTAATATTGATTTTAAAGACAATGCCTGAGCGCTGAGAAAGCGCAGTTAACGCTTCAGATAAGGGTTTATCTTTAATAATTTGATAAACGGGCGAGGGCTGTACGTTAAATAATTCTGTAGCAAATACAGATGTTGTTGCTAATACAGCAGTAATAGCAGACGCTAAAACGCTGTGTTTGATTACGCTATGCTGTTTCATACGGTCACCTTAATTAAATCTTTGTGAATAATTACTAAGCAAACCAACCGTGCCAACTTAGTAAAGTCAATGTTTAGTTTGCGTCCAAACAAATAAAAAGACCGCCTTCTTGTTAACTACACTTCACACAGCCACCTATTATCTTTGTCAAAATATACAATTAAATAAAATACACGCTTTTCTCTTATTATCGAACTTGCGTTGAAGTATAGGATAGATTTCTATAAAAGATAGCGCATAACGCGTATTAATTTAGGGGGCCGCGTCGCAAAAAATAACCTTACGCATAGGCAAAATCATCATCAGGTTCAAGTACACATAGCCTACCGCCGCAGCTTTATGTGATAAACCATCGTTAATCAATCGAGCCTCTCCATAAAAATCCCAATGGGGGTTGTAATCGATGCTCTGTGAGCGTAGTTTTATTGCAGCCATCAAGGCTATCGCACTAAAACAGGCTAAGCAAACACATAACCCTAGACAAAACCTGACAACACGGTAAAATAAGCGACCAAAAACTACTTCCGACACGACACAATCATGGCGAAAATTTCCGTACTGAATGGCCCAAATCTAAATTTATTGGGTGTACGAGAACCTAGTCATTATGGGTCAAAAAAACTCGTCGATATACAGAACAGCTTAACCTTACAAGCAGAACAGCTAGGCCACCAGCTGGATTTTAACCAAAATAATGCCGAGCATGAAATGGTTGAACTTATTCATCAAGCCTATTACGCACGGGTCGATTTTATTATCATCAATCCGGCGGCGTTCACGCATACCAGCGTCGCCATTCGTGACGCGCTTCTAGCGACCCAAATACCCTTTATCGAAGTCCATTTATCCAACGTTCATGCCCGCGAGCCTTTTAGACAACATTCTTATTTTTCGGATATTGCCAAAGGTGTTATTTCAGGTTTTGGTGCGATTGGGTATGAATTGGCCTTACAAGCCGCTCATCAGTCATTAAACCAGCAGATATAAATACTATGGATATCAGTAAAATAAAAAAATTAATCGAGATTATTGAAGCCTCTGACATCATTGAATTTGAAATCAGTGAGGGTGAAGAATCGATTCGCATTAGCCGCCAATCTAAACATGCTCCCGTTCAGTATGCTGCAATGCCTGCACCCGTTATGAGCGCAGCAGCACCTGCCTTTTCAGCAGCGCCAGCGGTAGCCGAAACGCCAAAAATTAGTGGGCACATTGTTAAATCACCGATGGTTGGTACGTTTTATCGTTCAGCGTCTCCAGGTGCCAAGATGTTTGCACAAATTGGCCAAGACGTTACGGTAGGCGATACCTTGTGCATTATCGAAGCCATGAAGATTCTTAACCAAATCGAGGCGGATAAAACCGGTAAAATCACTCAAGTTCTGGTCGAAGACGGCCAGCCGGTTGAATATGACCAACCTTTATTCGTTATTGAATAACCATAAGGATTTCACATGTTCGATAAAATCGTTATTGCCAATCGGGGTGAAATTGCTCTACGTATCTTGCGTGCCTGTAGAGAGCTGGGCATTAAAACCGTTGCCGTTCATTCAACGGCCGATCGAGATTTAAAGCATGTTAGGCTTGCTGATGAATCAGTTTGTATCGGGCCTGCGGCATCTATCGACAGTTATTTAAATATTCCCGCTATTATTAGCGCGGCGGAAGTAACCGATGCTGAAGCCATTCATCCCGGTTATGGCTTTTTATCTGAAAATGCAGATTTTTCAGAGAAAGTACAGCAAAGCGGCTTTGTCTTTATTGGCCCTAGGGCTGAAACCATTCGATTAATGGGCGATAAAATCTCTGCTAAAAAAGCCATGCAGGCGGCGGGAATTCCTTGTGTACCCGGTAATGGCGAACCATTAGGTAGTGATAATAAGACTAATCTACGTATGGCTAAAGAAGTCGGTTATCCGGTCATCATCAAAGCTGCTGGCGGTGGTGGCGGTCGAGGTATGCGTACGGTACATACAGAAGCCGCACTGATTAATGCGATTGAAATGACTAAAGCGGAAGCGGCCAGTGCCTTTGGTAATCCCACTGTGTACATGGAAAAGTTTCTGGAAGATCCGCGTCATATTGAATTTCAAGTATTAGCCGATAGCCATGGTAATGCTATCCATTTAGGTGAACGTGATTGCTCCATGCAGCGTCGCCATCAAAAAGTGGTAGAAGAAGCCCCTGCTCCCGGTATTACTGAAGAACAACGTAAAAGAATGGGGGAGCGTTGTGCCAAAGCCTGTGTAGACATTGGCTATTTAGGCGCTGGAACGTTTGAATTTCTGTATGAAAAAGGCGAGTTTTATTTCATCGAAATGAATACCCGCGTGCAGGTTGAACACCCAGTTACTGAAATGATTACGGGCTTTGATATTGTGAAGGAGCAGTTGCGTATTGCCTATGGCCTGCCGCTATCCATTACGCAAGAACAAGTTACGTTCACTGGGCATGCGATTGAATGCCGTTTAAACGCAGAAGATCCAAAAAACTTTATGCCCTGCCCCGGCACTATTTCACAATTTCACATGCCAGGTGGCCCAGGGATTCGTTGTGAAACGCATATTTACAATGGTTATAAAGTACCCCCTTATTATGATTCGATGATTGGTAAGTTAATTGCCCATGGTGAAACCCGCAGCAGCGCGATTGCGCGAATGAATACGGCGTTAAGTGAAATCATTATTGATGGTATTAAAACCAATATCCCTTTGCAAAAAGACATCATGAACGATCCTGCTTTTGCGCAAGGCGAACAAAATATCCACTATCTGGAAAAAAAGCTGGGTATTCATTAACACCCGACTTAAATCATAAGGGCGGATGTTGCATCCGCCCTCTTCTTTTCTCCCCCGCAATTCCTTATTAAATCCTACCTATGGCTTGGCATCAAATCTCTATTACTACCGACGAAGTAACTGCACCCGATATTGCTGACTTATTAATGGAACTGGGTGCTGTTTCAGTAACCTATATGGATGCTGATGACCAACCCGTTTACGAGCCGCCTTTAAATGCGATAAAAATATGGAATAACACCATTGTTATTGCGTTGTTTGAACCTGAAGCGCACCCTGCTGTTATAAAAGCGGTCATCGCTTTTGAGTTTAAACAGGTGGATTTACAGAGCTGGAAGCAGGAAATTTTAGAAGATCAAGCAT
>JAPLRW010000243.1:13635-32609 GCA_026398935.1 Methylococcales bacterium | reverse complement strand
ATTTTAAACCCATGCTGTTTTCAAAAAAACTCTGGATTTGTCCAACAGGCATGGAAAAAGAGGAGCCTAATACCATATGTATGACCTTAGATCCAGGCTTAGCCTTCGGAACAGGTACGCATCCTACAACAGCATTGTGCTTGGAATGGTTGGCCAGTCATGATATACACGATAAAACCGTGATTGATTTTGGTTGCGGCTCAGGTATTTTAGCGGTTGCAGCCCTTTTACTGGGTGCAAAAGTAGCTTATGCCATTGATATAGATCCTCAAGCACTAACAGCAACCTTGGCTAATGCTGAAAAAAACAATGTTCAAGATAAAATCCATTGCTATTTACCAGAAGCCTTTACAGGTGACGCAGCCGATATTGTCTTGGCGAATATTCTCGCCACACCCTTAATTGAACTCAGCCAAACCATTACCGCGTTAGTAAAACCGGCAGGACAATTAGTTTTGTCTGGCATTTTAAAGGAGCAGGCTGAGGCAGTCAGCGAAGCCTATCGCCCCGCCGTTACGGTCAACATACCCGTGATACAAGAAGAATGGTGTAGACTGGACGGTTTTAACGCTAAATAATCCAAAGCCAATACCCTTTCGCTACACTTATAAAAGTGCCGCACGTTAACCCTTATTATCGTATTAATACACTATGAATCACCCCGAAATCCACTTAAAGAAACACGAAGATAAACGTTTACGCAAAGGCCATGTGTGGGTTTTTAGCAATGAAATTGATACACAACGTTCGCCATTAGAACAATTCACTGCGGGGCAATTGGTTAACGTAACGGGACAAGATGGAAAAGCCTTGGGGACTGCGTATATAAACCCTAACACCTTAATTTGTGCGCGTTTATTGTCCCGTAAAAGTAACTTAAAATGCGGCAGTAATTTCTTTAAAGCCCGCTTAACAACCGCATTGCTCTTACGTGAAACGTTATTCGACAAGCCTTTTTACCGGCTCGTCTTTGGCGAAAGTGATGGTCTGCCTGGATTGGTTATTGATCGTTTTGGCGATATATTGGCGGTACAAATAACCACCGCTGGTATGGAAGCACATAAAGAATTTTTACTAACCGCTCTGATTGAATTATTAGCCCCTACCACCATTGTCTTTAAAAATGACAACAGCCAACGTGAGCTTGAAGGTCTTGATACCACATCGGTAGTTGCTTATGGTGAACTACCCGAACAAGTGGTTATTGAAGAAAACCAAGCTCGCTTTAACATTGACATCATGAATGGTCAAAAAACGGGCTGGTTCTTTGATCATCGTAACAGCCGTAAACAGTTAGCGGCTATCGCTGGCAACAAACGTGTTCTGGATTTATTTTCTTACACTGGTGCATGGGGTATTCCTGCCGCCATAAACGGTGCAACAGAGGTTATTTGCGTTGACAGTTCCGAGGGCGCACTAACCATTGCGAAAAGTAATGCGCAGCTTAATAATGTCAGTGATCGCATGCAATTTGTACGTAGCGATGTCTTTGAATTTTTAAAACAAGCACGACTCAACAATGAACATTACGACATCATTGTTTTAGATCCTCCTGCACTGGTTAAACGTAGAAAAGACTTTAAGCAAGGCTATGAAGCTTACCGAAGATTAAACGACCTTGCCCTGCAAGTGCTCGCGCCCAATGGTATTTTGGTATCAGCCTCTTGCTCATACCACTTGACTGCTGAAAACTTACACGAATTGTTACGCTCAACCGCACGGCATATTGATCGGCATATGGTGTTTTTTAATCAAAGTGGCCAAGGGCCAGACCATCCCGTCCATCCCGGCGTACCTGAATCAGCCTATTTGAAAACTTTTTTCTGTTCTGTTTCAACCAGTTTATAATGACTGGCCAAAAAACACCCTGCATTCTTTGCCAGCAACCGGTGCTATTGCGAAAATTTACCTTAACAACAGAAACAGGCAAGTATTACTTTTGCTGCGAAGGCTGCAAAAATATTTACCAATTACTGAATTCTGAGCAACACTTTTCCACCCATAAATCTAACCAAGGAACTACTTAATGAAACCTAAAGCGTGCGAATCCTGTACCCGTGTTAACATCGGAGGCAACCATAAAAAAGTCCACCCTCTACAACGTGGCATAGGCTTAGTCTTCGTCTACCTGCCTATCTTGACATGGCCTTTCGTTATTCTTAGCGCTTATTCAGTTTATTTACATTTGTACTTAATTGGCGCTAGAAATGTTAAAAAATACTCTGATTTCCTACCTGCACGCGATAGTCATCGTTACAATCTTAAAAGCCAAGTGGTTATGGATGGCTCATTCAAAGCCAGTTTTGCACAATCAAAACTGTATTGGATTTTCAATTGCACCTGGTATTGCCCCATGAGCGTTGGCTTATTTGAATGGCATGCCTACTTGGTACAAGTTGTTGAAAACTGGTGGTGTCCGTTTACCCATGGTCGTAAAAACAGCTACGATAACGCCTCGCTAGACCAATCGTTTTGGCACATTTACGAAAACGATAAAGCAAAACTACACCCTGAAGACCGTAACAACCCCATTTTTACAGAAACACCTGACGACATTGATAATACAGCCCCTGAAAAATCCTAAAGTCATTGTTTAGACTGCTCTTTGCCGCACCCTTTTTTGGGGTGCGCACCAAAGAAAAAAATGAGCAATGGCTTGATTTTACGCATCTAAAGCGCGTTACCCACTGAACATAAATCCCCATAAAATGCAGCCTCAACCGACGCGTGACTGGCAAAAATCGCTCGCTGAAGGTTTTAATGATCTTGCGCAACTATGCCATTATCTACACATTAAGCCCGAAGCACTTAATCATCCGCTGAAAAACGCCGTTTTTCCTTTACGTGTACCGCTCAGCTTTGCGGAGTGCATGGAAAAAGGCAATCCTCACGATCCCTTGTTACTGCAAATATTACCGGTTGCTGAAGAATTGGTTGATTATCCGGGCTATACGGTAGACCCCGTCGGCGATATGGATGCCAATGCAGCTATCGGCATTATTCATAAATACCATGGTCGCGCCTTAGTCATTACTACGGGCAGCTGCGCCATTAATTGCCGCTACTGCTTTCGACGTAATTTCCCCTATGCAGAGGTGCAATTAACCAAATCTCGGTTACACGCTACTTTAGATTACATTCGGCAACACACCGAACTGAGCGAAATTATTCTCAGTGGTGGTGATCCCTTGTTGCTCAATGATGATCGTTTCGGTGACTTGTTACAGCAACTTAACACTATTAGTCATTTGCAGCGTATTCGTATTCATAGCCGCATTCCGGTGGTATTACCGGAACGTATTACACCGCAGTTATTGCAAATACTAAGTAGTAGCGATAAAAAAATCATCCTGGTGCTACATGCCAATCATGCTAACGAATTAAGCGACAACGTCAAACATGCCTGTACGCAATTAAGCCAAAACAGCATTACATTATTAAATCAAGCGGTATTATTAAGAAATGTTAATGACAGTGTTTTAGCGCTACACGCCTTAAGTGAAAAACTATTTGACTTAGGGGTCATGCCTTATTATTTACACTTACTGGATAAGGCAACAGGAACGGGGCATTTCGAGGTCACTAAGCCGAAAGCATTAGCGCTATATAAACAATTGCAAATATTACTGCCAGGTTATTTGGTGCCCAAACTTGTTTCTGAACAAGCGGGTGCTGCTTATAAAATACCCTTATCTTGATTAGCAATACCATGAGGAACATGCGCAGTAGAAACATGTGGTGCTGCTGATTCACAATGGCTTTTGTGATCATCAAAGAAAATATCCGCACCAAACGCCTGTAAAAAAGCACCCTTAGGCATTCCGCCTAAAAATAATGCCTCATCAATCCGCACTCCCCACGCACGTAACGTTCGTACTACCCGTTCGTGAGATGGTGCAGACCTTGCCGTCACTAACGCCGTACGAATGGGTGATTGATGCTGATCAAATTGCGCCTGAATTTGATGTACTGCACTTAAAAATGCTTTAAAAGGGCCGCCTGGTAACGGCGTTTTAGCCGATGAGCGTTCATTTTCGGTGAACGCTGCCAATCCTTGCTGCTGATAAATCCGCTCCGATTCATCAGAAAAAAGTACCGCATCCCCATCAAACGCAATGCGGAGTTGATCGCTGTGTTGATCTACCGTTCGAGCATTACCTGATAAAATGGTTGCAGCCGCGTACCCTGCCGCTAATGCTTTAATAACATCCTCAGCATTCGTCGATAAAAACAAATCGACACCAAACGCAGGAATATATTCATAAGGGGAAACGCCGCTGGTAAACGCCGCGCGAGTGATGTCCAACTGATAATGTGCGATTGAATTAAAAATCCTTAATCCTGTATCGGCACTGTTTTGCGATAATAAAATGACTTCAACTAAAGGCAGGCTTGCTCCAACCTGATTAATGGCTAAAAATTTTTTAACCAACGAAAATCCAAATCCCGGCTCAAGTAACTTATCTTCCTGTTCAATCTGATAGCGACAAAAAGCCTCTCGTCCTTCGGTTTCAAAAATTCGGTGCGATTCATCTAAATCAAACAATGCTCGAGATGAAATTGCCACCACTAATTTTTTCAACTGCGCGGGTTGCGTCATTTTTCAGGCGGCTTGTTGTTCTTTTTGAACGGTTTTTCTGGCCTGAATAATTTCTTTTATCTTCTTTGCAGCAACCAGTTTCTCTTCTTCGGTTATTATGCCTGCTTCGGTTCCGTCCAAATTAAATCGGCTATTGAGATTACGTATATTGTGTAAATACTTTATTCGAGAGGCGTACCAACCTAACACGGTACGCAAGTCGGTTTTACTGATATGCTCAGGTAATAACGCACTTAATTGATCAAAAATACCTACCGCCAAGGGTAAGAACTGCTCATTAAAGAGTCCTGGGTACGCTTGCATGAGCCAGTCGTGATAAACCTTTTGCTGTTTTTCCGCTGTTAATCGTCTATTTTTTTTATTACACATTATTATTCACGCAAAAAAGTATTACGAATAATGCCACTTTCACTGAAGATCAATAAATGCCTTGGTGAAAGTGGCTTAGCTGTATTATTTGTCTTGGGTAACCAACACTGAGGTTAAATTCAGCGTTTTTTTCGCTTTTTCAGCATAGTTAAGCGCATCTTCTTGTGAAGAAAATCCTGTCGAACGCAAGAGATACCAAGTTTCACCTTTAACATCAACCGGCATAATGGTTGCAGCAATACCTCTTCTGGAAAACTCAGCCACTTTTTGATTAGCATACCAATCTTGTCTAAATGACACCAAATTAGCCACCCAGTGCGAAGATAAGGTTGGTGCTTCTGTTTTTTTGGATACTATGAACGAAGGTGTAGGCTCTTTCGCCACAGAAGTAATAGCTCTGAGCGTTTTTTCCGGTTTTGTAGGCAGGCTTTGCACAGGTTTAGCGGCAACCTGCGCGACCTCTACTGCTGATTTTTTCGCCCCGTTTTGTAGCTCATTTTTCAAACTATCAACCGTCATTTGTAACGCATTGATTTGATCAGTTTTATCAATAGTGGTTAACTTCGCTTGTATTTGTTTAACTTGTTCGGCTACTGCAGCAACATCTCCCCCCGTTGCAGATGCAGTGGCTGGTGAGCTGCCTAGTTTTAATACCGCTAAATCTTCTTCAACAGTAACATACTGTTCTTTTAGTGTTTTAACATCCGACACAGTACCTGAGCCAAGTGCCAGTAAACCACCGCCCACTAATAATGACAATACACTTAAGCCAGCCGCCACATAAACTAACGGTGGCACTTTTTTACTGCTGTTATCAATTAAATCAAGTATCTCTTTACGCTCTTTACGTTCTTTTGACTGTTGATCAAGCTGCGCCAGCTTATCGATTTGATTCGCTTCATTCTGAAGTGGTGTGATAGTATCGATTTGTTGCTGAACAAGGTGATGTGCATTCCATAATTTATCAATGTGTGCCATTAAATCTGGATCAGCATTAACCGCACCTTTTGGCGCAGTTGCGTCTAAATCTAACGTAATATCAGCTGATTCAATATCCGCCATAAAATCATCAATTTCACTGAAACCATTGGTTTGTATATTTTCTTCAAACACATACGGCGATTTTGATACTGATTCTGCAGCAAAGTGCGCGTCTTCAAAATCGTTATCGTCCCGAGTAATATCAAAACTAACCGGGGTAATATCTTCATCGAATACAGCGCTAGAGAGCTCAACATCCCTCTCTGAGCTTCTTCCTATCGTTTGTTCACTATCAAAACTGCTTGCCGAATGAACCAATGAATCATGCGTATCATCTGCAGTATTTGATTGCGCAGTGAAATCATCTACTGCTAACTCAGCAGTAACTTCGTTCAATGGAGGCATGTTATCCATTTCATCACTAAAAACATCGAAATCGTCAAAATCATCCGCCATAACAGACGATGCAAGCGCTAAAGGCTTATCTAATTCAACGTTAACGTCAGGATCTTGGTGTATTTTTTCAAATAAAGGCGACACTGCCGCTTCATCACTAAAAACATCGAAATCGTCAAAATCATCTGTCGTAACAGGCGATGCAAGCGCTAAAGGCTCATCTAATTCAACATGATCATCATGATTTTCGGGTGTTTTTTTAAATAATGGTGTAGCTACAGCTGCATTGCTAACAACATCAACGTCATCATTAAAGTCATCTATCACCACTGGCGCTAACGACTGCTCTGATTTTAATTGCGTATCGGGTTGAGCATAACGACTATCGGCTGCTGCTTTTTCGGAGACTGGCGCAGTAATAATGTTATTACTAATAACCTCAAAGTCATCAAAATCATCGAAATCAGCTACCGTCGCTGCACCTGAAAAAGGCTCATTTACTTTAAATTGAGTTTCAGACAGCATAGGATTATTAGCTGTTTTTTCGAATAAAGGCGTAGCAACAACTTTGTCACTACCAATATCAAAATCATCAAACTCATCAAAATCATCAATCATCTCAGGCATTGTAAAGGCTAAAGACTCATCTGCTTTAAATTGAGTTTCGGGTTGGATATCACTGGTGACCGATTTTCCGGCTGACGGTGTAGCAACATCACTGTCTTTAAAATCCGCTATCATTGCAGCCGTTTCAAGCTGATTTTTACGTTGAATATCCGTTTTTTTAGCAACGTGATCGGCTGATGGCGTAATAAGCATGTCATCATCAAAGCCGTCAAAGTCATCGAAGCTGTCTTTCGCCGCATTAAACTCCACATCCAAATCTTCTTTTAAGTCGACAAGATAATCAGATTTAATGACTTGGCGCGCGGTTGAGTCAACTGGGCTTAAGATCTCATCATCTAACCAGCCAAATTCATCCAATGCATCAAAATCATCATCACCCTCTAACGCATCATTAAATGACTTAGTCGTTTTATTGGTAAGGATTGGCGCATCATCCAAGATATGCTCTGCTCGATTACTCGCTTCGCTAATTGCTGTAAATTTTCCTTTACTATTTTGTCGACGCATTTCAGTATTATTATCCTGCAAGGCATTAATAGCCTGCATTTTTTCTGATGCTGCATCAACTTGCACAAGCTTAGGTCCGGTTCTTGGCATATCAGCCACCATTAACGCGGTATCAACATTAGTATTCGTACGTTCGCTCTTTGATACCGGCTTTACAAACGTCGCATCCATCAATAATCGATCAAGGTCATCACCCTCATCAATTAAATTTTCAGGATAATTCTCAAGATCAATCCCGTCTAACATCATATCGAGATCATCTTGGAAAATATTTATAGTTTTTTTAGTTTGCACGTTGGCCATGTCATAGTCTCATTACAAAAGCATACTTTAACGATTTGAAAGCAAGTATAGATTGCTTCACAATTTTGTGTAGTATGGGATACAAATATTTTTAAAAAAAATCAGTCATTCGATGATAATTTAAAAGCAAATCCTACTTATGCGTGTTGGTTGTAAACACCATTAATGTTAAACTTCGAAGTATTGTTTCATTATACCGCCCAAATAGACCCTCTTATGCAACTTGCCATTACGATTTTAGGCTCCTGTTCTAAAAACATTATTTCTGACATTTTATTGGCAATCAGTGATTGCAAATGCGTTATTGTCGAAATGTCCTCATCCCAACTAGGCCAAGCAACCGCTGCTTATTTATTGGTTGAGGGTAACTGGAATCATATTGCCAAATTTGAGAACAGTTTAGAGATTATTCAAAAAAGCCTTAAGCTGCAAGTACAGACACTACGTCACGAAAAATCAGAAAAAACCGTGGAGGGCATGCCTTACTCGCTTGAAATCATAGCCTTAGACCAAGACAATATCATACAAACTGTTGTCGCGTTTTTATGTGCCAATGAGATTACCATTCAAGAGTTTTCAGCCAGTCGTTATCCAGCCGCGTATAACCAGAGCATGGTTTTTTCTGCCAAATTCATTGTCATCATTCCCAAAGAATCACCACTGCTATCTGTTCGCGAGCAATTCCTTGATTTTTGCGACCAACTTAACATTGATGCCATTCTTGAACCCATAAAACGCTAAAGCTTTAGTCACTGCCCATCAAAATATCTACATAATACTGTAAGGCGTGTGCCGCTGCTTGTAGCCTTACTGCGCGACGATCACCGTTAAAATGCAATTGTTCGCAAGAATGCGTCTGGCCTTTAAACATCCACGCAATAAAAACTGTTCCAACAGGCTTGGTTACTGTTCCACCAGTAGGGCCTGCAATGCCAGTTATTGCAATGGCACAATCGGCCTCGCTATGCTGCAAAACCCCAGAAACCATCTCAAAGGCCGTTTCAGCACTGACAGCACCATACTGATCCAGTGTTTTCGCCTGTACCCCCAGCATTTGTATCTTAGATAAATTACTATAGGTAATGAAACCACGCTCAAACCACGCTGAGCTACCCGCTATATCCGTTAGCGACTGTGCAATAAGCCCACCCGTGCAAGATTCAGCAACAGCAATCTGTTGCTGCCTAGCTACTAATAATTGCCCTAAACGCTCAGAGAGTACGGTTAATTGCTCACACATCGAGGTAGCTATTTAATTTAAACGTCACCATGACCTTACCCAATCGCCGACCTTAACGCGAGCCTTGCCAGGCACTACATCCAAAACACCCGTTGCATAGCGCGCCTTACTGTCATTGATCGTTAGCATCCCCACAGGGCGCTTGTCACGAGCGATGTATCGCGTGCCACCATCTAAGCTAAGCTCATCGCCAGCATCCGCATAAACCACTAGCTGATCACCCGCGTGTAAATTCTCTTGTGCGCCCGCATCTATAACCAGCATATTGCCTTCAACGTTAATAATCCGTGTTGCAAAAGGATAGCAACTGAGAGAACGCCGAATATCGGCGCTGGCTTGCGCAATAATGCCTGCAATTTTCTCACCGCTGGTGGTCGCATTAAATCGCTCACTGCCCACCGTATAGGTAGCGGGTATCCAAACATCCCCCGCGACAATCTCTTTATAGCGTGACTGAAATAAAAGCGCACCGCTAAAACCGTCATGCACATACACATCGACAGCGATTCCGCGTCTTGACCAGACATCGTGCATCCAGCTTTTCGCCATAGCAAAAGGCCCGCTGCCTTTAACATAGTCGCCAGACTCAATCTGCATGTCCCGAATAACCCCAGACAAAACCAACTGCACGCCCTGCGCACTGGCTAGCTGCATGACCCTTGACGTTTTATAAGGATCATCACTGGATAATTCCGGTGCTAAGGTTGGATTATCATATAGCGTAATATGCGTTGCATCACGGCTAATAAAATCTTTCGACTCCAGCAAAATGTTATTAATTTCTCGTGGAATGCCACTGTAAAGATCTTGTGTTTCAGCACTGGCGACCTGACTTGGCTCAACTAACGGGAACGCCGTCGCCATCATACGTTTACGAAACGCTGGCGCACACGTATCGTCATTGGATAACGTCACTTTTACACGTACTGTAACAATGCCAGCAGTAACCCGTTCGTCAAGAATTTGCGTGTGACTTACTGCAGCCGCCGCGCGCAATGAAAAATTATCTGCTTGTACCACATTCTGATTAACAACCGTCTGGCTTCTTACTTTGACACCTGCTTGTAAGGATGCCTGGCGAATAGCGTCTTGAAGCGCTTGTTTTTTCGCGAGTAAGAGTGAGCCGTTAGTAATAACCGCTTGCCCTTCCGCAATAACGACTTGTAACGGTGGAGGGCTGTTAAAACCAGCACTCCCGCCGCCAAAAGTACACGCTTGATTGAAAGACAGTAAAGTCAGTAGCCCTAATTTAAAATAACGGTTCACAGTGGTTAATCATATAGGCAAACGATGAGGACGAAACCGCCACTGATAAGCAGATAGTATTACATGAAAGATAGCGTAATCCTACAAGCCTATTTCTTCCTTGTAAAGTGCATCCTAAAAATGTACTTATAAACTACGTGTAGTGAATTCATAACGCTTCACTCTGCCAGAAAAAGCCTTCGCTGTGCGCCGCAAAAATACCGCTTATTCCAACGCCTAAAATGTATCACCCACCTTACCTCCAAACATAACGTCATAAAGCTGTACAGGTGTAGAAACAAGCTGCTTGGACGTTTCCTCCATCATTTCCACAAGATAATTGGGTCTTGGCATTTGGCGAGTGAAGCCATGTACCTCTGGATATTGACGACAATCATCGGTATTACACTCGACGCTCACTGGCCTGATGGCCTGCGCATTACGATCCACCGCTACCGCTGATACCGAAAACCCTTGCGAGGCTCTGATACACTCATTAACCACCGCTATCGACCCTTTAACACAGTCAAAAAAATGTGCCGTCAAATCAACTTCCATAATGGTTTCATAGGTATCGACATCAATTGCTTTAATACTTTTAATCCGAGCGCCTCGCACGATAGTGTCAATAAATGACCGATAATCATCATTTTTAACCACCATATGCTCTACTGTCGTACGTCCATTAAGATTCACACCATAAATTTGCTCGGCCATGTCTCTATAGGCCTCCATTTTCGATGCACGCATCCCCATTAATCGCCGTTGTGCTGGCATTAACTGCTTATCAATAGCCGTACCATAACCCATCGCCGTCAAGGTTTTTAAAGGTACGGGAGAATGTTTAACCAACGCTTCTCTCGCGGTACAACCCATCAGCATGGTAATAACGATCAATACAACTAGACCCGGTTTCATACGATTATATTTCACAGTGCCACTCCTTTTCAGCTTATCTTTGTTGGCGGCACGCATGCTTATTACTTGAGCGCAATGCATCATTTTCTGAAAGCAGTCTTCTTAAGCGTTTAATCCAAGCCACTGTCCATTACGCCAAATAACATATGAGATTATGCATTTAAAATCAAGGCACTGGCTTAGTTGATTATTATTACCTGTTAAATAACGCATTTTTACTATTTTTAATAGGTTAAATAACACAGTTTAATTATATTACGGAAAGAAAAACACCAATTTTACCCATACTTTAAGCCTTATAAAATAAAAAAAGCCTCGCAAAAAAACATAAGTAATTGATTAATTAAGTATTTAATTAAGCATTAGGTCGGGGTTATTTTCATATTTACATGACTGGCATACAACATGCTTTAAAAAATAGGCTGCGGGCGATATGCGTAACATCCCTGCTGGTTCAATAAATAATAATTTTCAAGGAAACAGCATGCCAAGTTCAATAAAATTTAAAAAACGGACGTTATCAGTCGTTATGCTGTTAGTTGCCAGCCAAGGTGCTTTTGCACACACCCGCTTGCAAATACCGACTGTCGTTGAAGGCGTTAAAATGCAAAATTGGGTCAACGTTGGACATGGCTGCGCTGATCCCAGCGGGGCTTTAGCAGGCGAAGGGGCATTAAAAAATCAATCAACCTTCGCAACCAACGTTATTTTCCCTAATGCGGTGAGTTATACACCAATCATTGGTGTGGATGGTACGTCAGGCGCAGGTACAGCAAAAGTATATAGTACAATTACAGCAGATAAGTTCTATACACCTTTAACTGGCATTGGTACGTTGATCCATACCGGTGGACCATGGGATTACAGTAATAACAAAATAGACGCTTTGAAAAACAAAGACGGTTTCTGGATGGGCGGTGCTTATTATGATCAATCTATTGCCACTACGATTCAAGTCCCGTTCTTTTCAGCGGCAGTTAAAATTGTCCCCGCATCCTGCGCGCGTTCTGTTACTTTTGAGTTAGCGATTGCAGACATTTGTAATCCAGCGGCAAAAAGTCCTAACATCGGTGATGCACAAGCCTTATTCTGGTCACCAATCCCTAACTTTACCGGTGTACCAGGACAACCGTTTGGTGCTGGTATAGCTGATCCTGCGCGTGCGGGTAACCCCGTTCCAGTCGGCCCTAAATTTTCCAACTATGACGGCTCGTCAAATGGTGACAAAGTGGGTATGGGCGCTGCTACAGCAAAAGCCGGTGATGGCTGGAACTCACCTGCTACACTAAAAATAACGCGTGATACCGTTGCTAACCCACTACCCGCAGGTTGTACCGGTAATGGCGGCAAAGGGGACGATGTGTACATTTATCCTTCTGCTGATCAAATCAATAAAGAAATGCCCATCTGGTCAGGTGCAGATCAAACCGGTACTAACTACTGGAAATAAGCTTTTAGTTGTTAGCGCATTGAGGTTACGTGTCTAAATTGGATTAGATTTCGTCGCAAAATTTTTTTAAAATACAATCAGTAGCGTGCTGACATAAAAATTAATCGCTATTGATTGTGTTTATTTCTTAGATTTTGTGACACTACCTTTATAAATGTTATTACAGGAAAATTTACTTATACAATAGCTAACACAATGAATGATAACGCTCCAAATAGCTTCGGACGAAGCGGACTTTTCCTAATTGTTTTCATGACCGGTGCGGCAGTAATGGTTATTGAACTTTTAGGTACGCGTATGATTGCCCCTTTTTATGGTACGAGCCTGACGGTTTGGTCTGCGCTTATTTCTGTCACCATGATCGCACTCGCCCTAGGTTATTTTATCGGTGGGCGTTGGGCAGATCATGCAAAAAATACGGGTCTTTCGCTGATTATTGCGCTGGCGGGGTTATTCACCTTACTCATACCTTGGCTAACACGCCCAGTATTATTAGCGACTGATCCATTAGGGTTACGCGCGGGCGCTTTTGTTAGTGCGCTGGTGTTATTCTCCCCTAGCTTAACCATGCTGGGCATGATGAGTCCCTTTGCCATTAAATTATCCACCACCCGGCTAGACGGCGTTGGAGCCAGTTCCGGTTCAATTTATGCGGTCAGCACCTTGGGCAGTGTTGTGGGCACTCTGGTGTTAGGTTTTTTTCTTTTTCCCTTAGTAGGTTCACGGGAAATTTTGGTCAGCTTAGGAATTGCTTTATTCATTCTGGCGCTCATCGTCGCCGTCTACGAACAAAAGCAGCTAAAAAATATGCGTATGCTATTACCAAGCTTGTTATTCTGCGTGGTTGGACTCTGTTTATTGCCTAAAATCGTCGGTGCGGGTATCGCTTACACGGGCGGTACACAGTTTACTATTTTATCCGAGCGTGAAAGTTTGTATGGCTGGGTAAGGGTCATAGAAGAACCTAAGCGCGACTTACGCTTTCTTACTGCCGATGCATCTATGATTGGCGCAGCGAGTATTTCTACGGGTAAAAGTTTGCTAGGTTATCAGCAGATTGTAGGGTTAATTCCCGCATTGGCACAAAAACCAATGACCCGTGGCTTGATTATTGGCCTCGGTGCTGGGCACATGGCTAAAACGCTGTATGATCAATATGGCATTACCACTGATACGCTGGAAATAGACCCCGCCGTAGCAACCGCCGCGACCGATTATTTTGGCTATAAGCCCACTGGACGCGCGATTGTCGGCGACGCCCGTTATGAAATTCGCCATTTAACCGGCCCTTACGATCTCATAATCCACGATTGCTTTACAGGTGGATCAGAACCCGCCCATCTACTCACGGTTGAGACCTTAACCGAATTAAAAGGCTTACTCTCCGAACAGGGTATTCTGGCGCTTAATTTTGTTGGCTTTGCTAATGATCGTAATCTGGCTTTAGCCTCTGTTGCCAAAACACTTACACACGTATTCCCGCAGTTATCGGTATTTATTGCCGAGCCAGGCGAAGATTTTAACGATTTCATTTTCCTTAGCTCGCGCCAAGCCATCGATCTTAATGCAAAAGCGCTACTTGCCGAACAAGCCGATTGGTTGAAAAAACGCGCATTCAATGTCAATAAAACCCAAGGTGAGCTGCTGACGGATAATCTAAACCCACTTGAGCATCTACAAGCAATGGTTATAGGACAGCAATACCTATTTATATTGACGATTACAGATACCTGTTTTACTAAATGAGTTCTGATCTGAGAAAACACCAGTACGTTTGCAAGCAAACACACTGTTTTTTGTTACAGGGTAACGGCAACTTTAGGCTAAAATAGGCTAACGAAAGGGGTTATGGTTCGTTTACCCAAGCTGACGGCTTACAAATTAGACGGTCAGTATTTATTTAGCATTACACGTCGCGGCTATATTAACGACACGAGGGCATTAATTATGAAAAATACCGCATTGAAACAAATCATGGTAGCTACCGCACTGTTACTGGGCGCAAGCTATACCAGTATGGCACTAGCACACACGGCGGGCGGCCCTATTGGTGCGACTGCTGGTGCAACCGATCTTGCTGCTGTGCAATGTTATGATGATGGCAATGGGTCAGCAGATCATTTGGTTATCCAAATAGAAGATTTTTCAGCACCCGTAGCAGGATTGCTGATGAGTATGCAAGCATCTAAAGGTATCCAAATGATTAATATCACGGATACTGTTTCGGGAGATGGCAACACCAGTCCAGCAGGAATTCTTCGTGGTGGAGACGGTGAATACCGCATATCGGTTAATAAAAGCAATGTCGGCACGAGATCGTTTAGTGTTACTTATCATTGTGAAACCATTGGCAATACGCATACTGGCACAGATATTAACGCCTTACAATTACAATAGCCATCTAATAAGCAACGTTGAATGCTCGGTTTCTTGCCAGCGTTGCTACTCAAACAACATTAAGATTGAGGAAAGTATCTTTCCGTTACTTACCCAATAAAAATCACCTCATGACTCAGCGACTATTGATACTCATTTCCAGCCTGCTTTTCCTTCAGCAAGTACCGGCATTGCACGCAGCGGAATTGGATAAAAAAGCCCCAAACTGCCATTTAACCTCGCTGGATAATGGCCAACAGCATGATTTGCTGAGCAAGCGCGGCAAGGTTATTTATGTGGATTTTTGGGCGTCTTGGTGTCCACCGTGCATCAAATCTTTTCCATTTTTGAATACTTTGGAACATGATTTTAAAAGCCGTGGCTTACAGGTTATTGCGATTAATATGGATGAAGATCTTGACGAGGCCAATGAGTTTCTGATGAAAAAACCCGCCAATTTCACCATAGTGACCGATACCAGCAAGCAATGTGCGCAAGATTTCGGTGTTATGGCCATGCCCTCTTCCTACTTAATTGACCGTAAAGGCGTTATTCGGCATACGCAACTGGGTTTTAAAGCAGATACAGCGAGTGAGCTGCATGTTTTAATAGATAAGCTGTTAAAAGAGCAATGAGCGCCTTTTTAGCTGAGAACAGCAAATGAATAGAATATTCCGTGCGCGGCTTGCGCTGTTAATTATTTTTACGGCCAGTATTTATGGGTGTGCCTCTGTTGCACCGTGGGAGCGCGGTACGCTGGCTAAGCAGCAAATGGCGCTGGATGCTACCCCAATGCAATCCGTAATGCGCGTACATCATTACAGCAGTCGTGAAGCCGCAGCGGGTGGACATTCATCAGGGGGCGGTGGCTGTGGCTGTTACTAAACCAACACGTTCTCTGCTTTCCAAGCATCCTACGGTGGAGACGATACCTATTGCGCAGCAAGCGGTTACAGTCAAATCTACAGCAACTGTTTTTGCCAGCGCATCCTTACATGCACTCACCGCAGCGGCTCTGGCATTGCCAGGATTAACACTGTCGCCTGCGGTTATGGCGAGTGAGGATGAAGTCAGTTTTCAATATGGCCATTACCAAGAGGGTAATCGCCAGCTTTATACCGCAAATAGTAATCTAAAACCTATCGAAGTAGAAAGCCTGCAAAACAGTGTGCGCGTCAAACTGACAGATCGAGTCAAATTTGCCTTTAATTACGCACAAGATACTTGGAGCGGTGCAACACCGATCGGTACCGCGCCGCTTTCTTTTGGCGAAAATAAAACCAAACCATCCATCTCTGGCGCATCGCCTATTTTAATGCCCGGAAATGTGCGTCTTGATGCGCAATTAAATCCGCTTAAACGTGATCCTACTAGCGGAAAACTCATCCAAGACACGCAACTGGTGCATACACTGTCTTCGGCGTCTCCTGAAACCCGTAAACAAGGCGACTTTAAGCTGGGTTACGAATGGGATGATGCCGCTGTCGACATGGGTGGCGGCATCTCTACGGAAAATGATTATGAATCGCGCTTTGGTAGTCTGGGTGGGCGGCTGGATTTTAATCAAAAACTCACCACGTTAAATCTAAACCTCAGCTATACCAACAGCGCCACCAGTGCCTTACTGGATCACGATGCCACACCCTATATCTATGAAACGTCCAACGGTTTCAATAACTACAATACCACCCATGCTACCAGCCAGCTTGAAAAAGCATCAGTCAGTAATCTTCTAACCGGTAATCGTGAAGACTGGGGAACGGTATTAGGTTTAACACAGGTATTGAACAAACAAGCTGTTATCGAAGCCAATCTGGGTTACACGCGCAGTGATGGCTATATGGCGAATCCCTATAAAACGGTTACTACTGTTTTTATTGACCCAGCACAAAAACCGGATGCTTCAGGTAATTTTAACGGTACGACACTGGCGTTACTTGAAAAACGCCCCAATGAACGTAACCAGTGGACGGCTAATCTGCGTTATGTACAACATATTGCTGCATTCGATGCCGCATTGCATATTGATTACCGTCTTTTTCATGATGACTGGGGAATTACCGCACACACCTTTGATGTTGATTGGGCGCAACCAATCGGTGATAGCTGGATGGTCACACCAAGAATTCGCTATTACTCGCAAGATGCCGCTGATTTTTATCAACCCTTTATGGTGTCACAGCAAACAACTCCAGGTAAATATATGGGGGTTGATAGCCATAATAAAGCGATTCTTGCACCACTCAACGCGGGCAAACTAGCTGCCAACTACTCCAGTGACCAACGACTATCCGCTTTTGGCGCGTTAAGTGGAGGCATTACCATTTCGAAGAAATTTGCCAAAGGCGTTAGTATCGAAGCGGGAGCTGAGTATTATACTCACGCAGGCTCGCTTATGCTCGGCGGCACAGGCGAAGGTGCATACGCCGACTTCAACTATTACATGGTTAATGCCGCACTAAAAATCGATTTATCGGCGTTATCGCTTCCTGGTATGGGGGCTTCCAGCCATAACGAACACGGCGCGCATGATCCGCAACAACATGCACATAGGCATCATGGCAATCACGCGCCAGCGGGGGTTATGTTTGATCACCTACTCGGCCAGTCGGGTGATTTTATGGTGGGTTATCGTTATATGTACGGTTTTCAAGGCAGCGCTATTCAGCACGGCGCTGATAATGTCAGTGATGGCGCCATCCTTAATGCTGGATGCAATGGCAAACCGTGCTATGTTGCGCCAAACGCCATGAACATGTCCATGCACATGCTGGATCTGATGTACGCACCTACCGATTGGTTGACGTTGATGCTGATGCCGCAATTTATGGATATGAACATGAGTATGCGCCCCCTCGATGGCGCACCGGATAGTCGTTCTGGCGGCACATTAACCGATGCGGCAGTATTGCATGCGGCACATCCGCATAACACTGGCGGCATCGGTGATACCAGTATGTATGCACTATTTAAAATGTTTGATATGCCCGGACACCATATTCATGCAACAGTAGGACTGAGCGCCCCAACGGGTGATACAGCGATCAAACTGCGTGATACGCACGGTGTCGCCATTGGCTTTATCCACTACGGTATGCAATTAGGGAGCGGTACGTGGGATTTTAAACCCAGCATTACCTATACTGGCGAGCAGGATCTTTGGTCATGGGGTGCGCAACTGAGCGGAACCAAACGGCTTGAAGATCAAAATAATTCAGGCTTTGCTTATGGTGATATTTTTCAAGGCACGGCTTGGGGCAGTTACAGTGTATTAAAATGGCTTAACGCTTCTGTACGTGGGGTGTATACCCTTCAGGGCGAAAATACGGGTGCGTATAACGGCAAATATGTTCCTATTGGGCCAATGGATTATTCCAACAGCTACGGGGGTCGTTATTGGGATATTGGTTTCGGCCTGAATGCTTCCGTACCCTCCGGCGAGTTGCAAGGTAACCGCCTAGCGTTCGAGTGGCTACAACCAGTGCATGATGATGTCAATGGTTATCAGCTACCACGGGAAGGCGCGCTATCGGCTACTTGGGGGTATGCGTTCTGATGATGGGAAAATTGACGGTACACAATGCGTACCGTGTGGCTAATGTGTAGGGTGCGTTCCACGCACCATGTCTGTTATTGGGCACATAGAATGCACCCTTAGTATTCCATATACGGGGTGCGCGGTTTTCAAATACCCCTCTATATTTAAGCGCATAATCTAAGTGTATGAAATGAGGAAACATTAATGATAAAGCTGTCACAGCTCAAAAGCCAGCCAGAATTCGGCTGCCTGACTGATGAAGAGATTTTGTCTATCAGTACTCCAGAAAACCCGATTTATGATGATAGAGCAGAGGTTGCAGCAGCAGATGGCAGAGGGGCTTTTTCGCGTAGCTTTGACAATGCGACTGTGCAGATTAAACAGCTTTCTTCTAAGATAATGATAAAAAGTGGTGCGAAGCTTG
>JAPLRW010000243.1:7189-13576 GCA_026398935.1 Methylococcales bacterium | reverse complement strand
TGCGCAAAAAATTGATTCCGAAAATACCTCCAACTTTTTTACCCCATTATTAATCATTATTTTTTCGATAGCACTTATTATGGCAATAGGGAAAAACCGTAACTTTATTCTTGTTGGGTTAGTGCTTGTGATGCTTGGAATGATGTTATTTCCTCCTTATCAGCTCCAAATTAAAGATGCTGTGACGAATATGGGTTATGCGTCAATCTTAAATCCACCAAAACAGTGGGTTCATAACGTTGCTTATAGTGCTTCAATAAATGTGCCGGTTCTTATGGCTCAATGGCTGGTGGCTATGTTTGTTGGTGGAGTCGCTTGGTTTCTTACAAAAAAAGACATTGCTCACATACCCACTAATAGCTTGGCGGATTCTAATCCAGAAAAATATCCTCAGCAATTTACGGTATCAGAAAATGAAGTAGAAAAAGAGGATCAAACACCGCCCACAAACTTAACCGATCAAAATCAACTGGCTTTAACTGGAATTGGCGGTTGGTTGCTGCTGCTTATTATGCAGATGATGATATTGGGGCCATTGTTTAGTGTGATTCGTGTATTGGGGGCATTAAGCGTATCTGAATTAAGCTATCCTGCATTAGTCACACTTTCTGCATGGAAAGATTATAATTGTATATCATTGTTTGGCGTTGTTGCACTTAGTTTTTGGGGTGGGCTTGGTTTGCTGCGTGGGCGAGATATATCTGTTGTCAATCGAGCAAAAATGATTTTATGGATTAATAGTCCAATTGCAGCTTTATTTATGCTGCTAATTATTCCTAGCGTGATTTTAGGTGAGTCAATCGATACGCAAGCTACTACTGGTTTTCTTGCTTCTGTTCTCGTTGCTTATGTGTGGACTGCCTATCTTGCAAAGTCAAAACGTGTTCAAAACACTTATGGAAGTCCAGTAATAGATCCAAAAAATGCGGACACCTTAGCATCATCTGCAATTATTTCCCACAAGGTTAACAACGATGATTATATTTATTTTTCTGGGCTTATTTTACTTGCTTTGGTAGTTGGCGTTATTTTATTTAATAGATTCAACTTATAAGCGTCACATCCACCCAGCAATGCGCTAACCCCAAATCACTCAGCCACTCAGCGCCCAGTTGCCCGTTAAGCATGGCAATAGTTGCAGCACTGCCCGCGACAACACAAAAATCCGCCACAACACTGACCGCCGCCAAGTGTTGCACCGGCCAACCCGTTTTTGGGTTAAGCACATGCCCGTAACGAACCCCCGCGACGGTAATGCAACGCTCATAATCACCGCTGCTCGCCAGTGCGCCCTGTTGCAATAATACTGTCTGTAAAATGCCGTCCGGGCGGTGTGGATGACGAATCGCAATGCGCCAAGGACTGCCATCCGGTTGCGCGCCGATGACTTTAATATCTCCGCCCAGATTGATTAAGCCATGCCGCACCCCCTGCGCCCAACACAGCGCAGCCACGCGATCCGCCGCATATTCTTTTACAATACCGCCAAAATCCAGCTCCATGCCAGGCACTAGAAATTCAAGTTCAGGATCATCCCAACGACAGTGATGCCAACCTACCTTTTCCAGCAACGCGGCAATTTGCTGCTGATCCGGCAGCGTGTCCTGATTAAACTGCCATGCTCGCCGCAAAATACCGGAGGTAATATCAAATAACCCCGCACTTTGTGTATAACAAGTCGCGGCATAATTTAATAATCCGGCTGTTTCGGTATCAACACGGATGCAGCCCCCCTCCGCCGCTATTTGATTTATTTTGGAGAGTAGGCTGTCACTGCGATAACGCGAATAGAGCGCTTCCAACAGTTGCACCTCGGCAATAACCGTGGCGACAACCTGCTTGGCGTGAGCCATTGTTTGGGCATACAACTGAATCTCGCAAGGCGTTCCCATCGCATTGAAAGCATGGCGGTAATACTGCATGTTAGGGCATGTTTAATCCGTGCGCATCCATCACTAATAAGCCCATCATGCACTAATACATTAATTTGGGCAGTGACACGACCAACACGCTCACAATTTAATATTTAATGAATGTAATTTACGGTACAAGTGCGTGCGTTCCATACCAATTGCATCGGCTAACTTAGCAACACTGCCGCCCGTTTTATCAAAATGATACTCTAGGTAGGCTTTTTCAAAATGTTCCCGCGCTTCTTTTAAGGGCTTATTAAAAAACTCCGGGATAGTCGATAAATCACGGGTATTCTGTGCGACTGAGCCTAAGGCGGTTTTCACTTCATCCAGCTCAATATCGTTGCCGACACCGAGTATCATCAGCCGTTGCACGAGATTTTTAAGCTCTCTCACGTTACCCAGCCAAGGATAATTACGCAGAAAATTTTGTGCCGCCATAGAAAAGCGTCTAAACGGTAATTTTTCCTGACTCACAAAGAAGTCGACATAAAAACTGAGTAGAGCGGGAATGTCTTCACTGTGCTCACGCAAAGGTAAAATATCCAGACCCACTTCGTTAAGCAAGTAAAATAAATCTTGCCGGAAACGCCCGCATTTTACCTCTTCTTCTAAACGTATCCGCGTTGAGGCAATCACCCGCACATCCACACGCACGGTTTCACTGCCGCCGACCCGTAAAAAAGTATTGGATTCTAAGGCACTCACCAGACGTTTTTGCGTTTCAAGATCCATGCCGACCACTTCGCCTAAAAACAATGTCCCGCCATGCGCCTGCTCCAAAAGCCCCTGATAGATTTTGTCGCCATCTTCTTTGCCAAAAAATTCTACCGCCGAGTTTTCAGGTGCAATACTACCGACGGCAACATCGACAAACGGCCCTTGACGATGGTCGCTTTGATTATGCAAATAACGTGCATACAGCTCTTTACCGGAACCTGCTTCACCAACCAATAATAACCGCGCATCATGCTGTGCCAAACGACGGAGCTGTTCTTTAATGCGTTCAACCGCAATGCTTTTACCGACGGGTTCAATCTCTACCCCTAACTGTAATCGCAAACCGGCATTCTCATTTTTTAACTGCCCGGCTTCCAGCGCACGCTTAACCACTAGCAATAGCTTGGCCAGTGATAAAGGTTTTTCGAGGAAATCATACGCACCCAAGCGCGTCGCCTCAACGGCCGTCTCAACTGAGCCGTGCCCCGACATCATCACGACAGGACAGAGGGTTTTATCATCGGCCACCCACGTTTTCAACAAAGTAATGCCATCCGTATCCGGCATCCAAATGTCCAGTAAGATCAAATCAGGTCTACGGCTTTCTTTAATGAGTTTAGCGGCGGCGGCATTTTCAGCGACCGCCACTTCGTAATCTTCGTCTTCCAAAATCTCACACACCAGTTGACGAATATCAGGTTCATCATCAACGATCAGGATATAAGGTGCTTGTGTTTTCATCGTGTATACATCCTGTTATTGGCTATTCGCTTAAGGTTAAAATCGCGGGCAGTTGAATAATAAAACCTGCGCCTATCGTCCGTGTATTATCAACCCAAATGGCACCGCCGTGTTCTTCAATAATTTTTTTCACAATCGCCAAGCCTAAGCCGGTACCTTTTGCTTTGGTGGTGATATAGGGTTCAAAAATATATTCTAGCTGATCTTCCTGAATGCCAGGCCCATTATCATAAAATGACACTTCAACCAGCTCATTATCATTTCTGCGTACGGACTTAATAGCAATCTCAATCTGCGTGGCTTCTGCTTCCAGCGCATTTTTAATCATATTATGCAGCACCTGTCGAATACGCACCGGATCAACATTAACTTCCGGAACATCAGCGGCAACAACGCTAAACGTTGCATGCGATTGCAGTAAGTATAACTGTAAAACTTCCTGTACTAAACCCACAAGATTAAGGTGCTGCAACTGTTTTCTGGATGGTTTGGCATAGTCCGAAAAATCATCCACCATGCGTTTCATGGCTTCAACTTGCTGCACAATAGTACGGGTGCAGCGTTGCAATATATCCGCCGACTTCGCATCCAATTGATCGGCTAATTTATGTTGCAGCCTTTCTGCAGACAATTGAATAGGCGTAAGTGGGTTTTTAATTTCATGCGCCAAGCGCCGCGCCACCTCACCCCACGCGGCATTTTTTTGTGCCTGTATTAGATCCGTAACGTCATCAAACACAATCACCGCGCCCACCCGCACGCCTTCCTGTGAAAATAACGGCGTACCACGACATAGCAGCTCTTGCCGACCATTCGGCCCTAAAAAAGCCACGCGTTTCTGCCAAATATCCTCAGCCTGCTCCAGTAAGATCTGGATCGCTTGTAATAATTCCGACAATTCAACATGATCGACCAATAAATCTGATAAGCGATGCCCAACAAAACGCGCCACAGAGACATGTAAAATGCGGTAAGCCGCCTGATTAACCGTCCGAATCGTAAATGAGGCATCAAAGCTAATCACTCCGGCAATCACGTTGGCTAAAATAGTTTCCAGATAAGCACGTTGATTTTCAACTTCTAAACTCGCAAATCTGGCTTCATCACGGGCTCCGGCAATACGCAAGGTCATGTCATTAAACGATTCGACTAAAAACCCCAAATCATCATGCGTGGTCACTGGTAATTGTTGCTCGTATTGACCTGCTGCGACGGCACGCGTACCTTTTACCAAATCTTTTACAGGCGCGATAATGTGCCGGATAATAATAAACGCCACCCAGATTGCCGCCAACAAACTGACCAATAACACCAGCGTCAACGCCAACGTAAAACTGGCTTTAAGCGAATTACGCAAAAAATTCATTTCCTGATAGCGCAAAAAAGCAAATTCAATGGAGTCAACCAGATCAGCAATACGCACGGGTACGGGATAAAGCGCTTGTAAATATTCAATATCTTTGGCTTTAACCATCACCATCACTTGAATCATTAAGGCATCATCATTGACATGATCTAACGCGACATAATCTTTATTTTGACGCACAGACAGCCATACATGCTCATCCGGTAAATGCGGCAAAATATCGCTGGGATTAAGACTGCTAGAAGCAATGACCTGTCCCTGCTTTGAAAATACATTCATTTCCGCCGCTTCTGCCATATCGCGTAAATGCTCTATTTCATGGGTAATATTAGATTGGGAGCTTTCCTGTAATGCCAGCGCCATAAACTGCGTTTGCTTTAATCGCGCACTCAAACGCTGATCTAATGACACTTGACTTAACTCCAAAGCATCTTCCATCGCGCGATCAATTTCAACGTTAAACCAACTATCAATCCCTTGATGCAAAAATTGCATGGAAAAATAAAACACAATGGCCGCTGGTGCCAGTGCCAACAACACAAACAACGATACCATGCGCGTGGTTAATAATGAGCCCGCTTCGCGTTTTTTTAATTGCCGTGTTAAGGAGTAAATATTAGCGCCGATCAATATCAATAAAATGATCGACCCTAAGGCGTTCATCAACACTAACCAAGAATACATCTCATTGAGTTGCGACGACTCTTGCGTAGCCGAGCTTAATAATTGCAATGAAACGACGATAACCCCAAACAGGATTAGAATCATCACAATACGCGGCGGGGGCTTAATTTTTAGCACAACCCTATCCACCTATCATTAAAAACGCCGAATAACCGCAATGCATCATCCACCCGTTACACTCATGTGCCGAAAAATAACTGGCTGCTCATGAATATTAAATTCATGCTTTTCAGGCTTAAGCTGCATTGCTTGCACAATCGCCTGCTTTAAACGCTCCGCATCACCGGGGAAAGCCCTGATAACACGCTTTAAATCCACTGAATGCTCGTTGCCTAAACACAACAATAAATGCCCGTCTACCGTTAAGCGCACCCGATTACAGGTACTGCAAAAATTATCGCTGTGCGGCGAGATAAAACCTACTTTGGATTGCGTACCTGCCACTTTAAAATACGCCGATGGCCCGCCAGTTTTTTGGGTAGAGGCCACTAATGTAAATTTTTCCGCTAAATCTTGCCGTATTAAATGGCTGGGGTAATAACTTTCTGAGCGGCTGTGTTCACTCACTTGGCCTAAGGGCATCTCTTCAATAAAACTAATATCCAGTTCGTTATCAATAGCAAATTGCACTAACGCGCCGACTTCATCATGATTACGCTGTTTTAAAATTACGGCATTGAGCTTTATTTTTTCAAACCCTAATGCTTTTGCTGTGTGTATACCCTTTAGCACTTGCTCTAAATCACCCGTGCGGGTGATTTGTTTAAATTTAGCCGCATTGAGCGTATCCAAGCTGATATTAATACGTTTAACCCCGGCGGCTTTTAAACCACCCGCCATCTCGGCGAGGTGTGAGCCATTGGTGGTTAACACCACTTCATCAAGGCTTTCAATCTGCACGATTTTTTCTAATAATCCTAGCGCGCCCTTGCGAATCAAAGGTTCGCCACCGGTTATGCGAAT
>JAPLRW010000243.1:0-7138 GCA_026398935.1 Methylococcales bacterium | reverse complement strand
TTTTTTAACGCCCAACGCCGCAAATGCTTCCGCCTGTGCGTAAATTTCTTCCAAGGTTAAAATTTGCGCGCGTGGCAAAAACGTCATTTCTTCCGACATGCAATAAACACAGCGAAAGTCACAGCGATCCGTAATTGAAATCCGCAGATAATCCACTGTTCGACCAAAACGATCCACTAATAACGGTGTGGGTAATGTCGCCACGCTCATAAATACCTACCTAAATTGTCAATTAAACAAATAGTAACTGATGTTACATAAAAAATCTTAGCTTATTGCGTCATATTAGATGGCAAATCGGCTAAATTAAAACGCGGGTTCGCGGCATCCGCCAATGTGTATTTATCCAAAACGGTTAGAAACCCTTGTCTAGCCTCATACATAATGCCTTTAAGGAAACAGTTGCGCGTTAATCGACACTGGTTAAGCTGCACATCAAAACATTCGACTAAATTCATATTACCTTCAGTCAAGCGCATCACTTCCCCTACGCCGATGGAGGCCGCAGGTCTAGCCAGTTGCATTCCGCCGCCTTTACCGCGTGTTGTGATAATAAATCCTTGATTAGCCAAACTGTTAGCCACTTTCACCAAATGGTTGCGTGAGATTTGATGGTAGTCAGCCACGTCAGAAATAGTGGCTGCACCCGGCTCGGGCAAACGCGCGAGATAAATCAGCACCCGAAAAGAATAATCCGTAAATTGTGTAACTTGCATGCTACATATTCCTTAATAATTACAATACCTATAATCTAGCGTTTAAAAATATAAATAGTACTATCGACGACCCGGAAAACACATTATAATATATATCTTGCATACATCTTATAGCAAGTGCTTTTCATTATCGACTCACCAGGATATTTTATGTCAAATCACCATGATTGAACCTGTCGCGTTAAAAGATTTTTTCATTACTTTTTTTTCAGCCGCATTAATCATTATGGCGGGTGGCAGCTATGCCCTGCTGTTCGCGTGGTCAAAAGTGAATGCCAATTTCCGCATTAAAATAGCGGCTTATGTTGCTTATGCCGTACTGCTTGTCGCCGTAATATTACTCACCCGTGCCGCGCAATTTCAAGGGTACTGGTTAATTATTTCGGCAGCAATGGTTATCGGCTATTTTTTTGCACCCATCGGTATCTGGCATCTGTGTGTAAAAACGCACACTGACCCTCATTACCCTATTACACACAAGGAGCATCAAGAATGAATGAAACACCTTTACCCCTATGGGCGTCGGAATCATTCTGGAAAAAAACAGCGATATGGGTTACTGCAGGATCATTTTTGATTTTAGTGGTTTTAACCTTCGACTCGTTAAGCCAGACCAGTGCAGGCGGTAAACGCGTTCCTGCCTATTCCGTCATTAATAAAAAAATTGATTATCAATATAAAGAAGAGTTGCATAAATTCATGCCGGTTATTGGCGAGACAGAACTGCTGTTTGGTAAGGAATATACGGAAGAAGAAGCGCGGCAATTAGTGGATTTAGGTAAAAAAACCACGCAAGCCAAAAATTGTATGAACTGCCATACCTTATTAGGTAACGGCGCTTATTATGCGCCGGATTTAACCAAAGCGTGGCTGGATAAAGGCTGGATTTCCAAAGACGTGCGTGAAGACATGATGGTGAAATTTTTAATGGATCCTGAAAAGAATGCCCGTACCTTTGGCAGCAACCGAAAAATGCCCAATCTAAAGATTACCGAACAGGAAGCAAAAGGCGTGGTAGCGTTTCTTAAATGGATGTCAAGCATTGACACCAATGGCTTCCCCTATAACTTTAAAACCATTAATGCGGAAGAATGAGCATGAACACAAGTGGATTAAATGGCGTCATGCAGAATGCGACCGCTTTAGGTGAAAAGTCGCGCGCCTGCCTTAATACCTTCAAGGCATGGGTACAATTAGACAGCAGTAACTTAAGCCCTGGACAACAACTGTCGGTTAAATATTTTATTGTCGCGGTTATTTTATTCTTCGCACAAATTCTGTTTGGCATGCTGGCCGCAACACAATTTATATTCCCCGGCTTTCTGTATGAAATTCTGGATTTCAGTGTTAATAGAATGATTCACATTAACGCCATGATCGTGTGGATGTTATATGGCTTTATCGGCTGTGTGTATTGGTTTCTTGAAGATGAAAGCGGCACTGACATTGTCGGCTTAAAATTGGGCAACCTTGCTTTTTGGGTACTCACTGGCGCAGTAACAGTGGTGGTATTAGTCTACCTGTTAGTGCAAATAGGGCCTGGTAAAGACTCAAGCTTGTGGTTGATTAACGAAGGCCGCGAGTATATCGAAGCACCCCGTTGGGCAGACATTGGCATTGTCGTGGTTATGCTGATCTTCTTTTATAACGTGGTTGCTACATTTAGCAAAGGCAAATGGTCGGGTATTGCCGGGGTATTAACCTTGGATTTGGTCGCATTAGCCGGTTTATATGTCGCAGGCATGTTTTACATGACCAACATTACCCATGAACAATACTGGTGGTGGTGGGTTATTCATTTATGGGTTGAAGCCACTTGGGAAGTATTAGTTGGCGTCATCATGGCGTGGTCTTTAATGAAACTCTTGGGTGTTAGACGTAAAATCATCCAAACGTGGTTATATATTGAAGTTGCGTTAATGTTTGGTTCGGGTATTTTAGGCTTGGGACACCATTATTTTTGGATAGGTACGCCGGAATACTGGTTAACCATCGGCGGCTTCTTTTCTGCTCTGGAACCTATTCCCTTGGTCGCAATGGTCGTACATGCCGTGTATGACTCAGGCGCACACGCCTTCAAAAACGGCAATCATCCGGCATTGGCGTGGATTATCGCGCAAGCCTTTGGCAACTTTTTTGGCGCGGGTGTTTGGGGCTTTATGCATACCTTACCGCAAATCAATATGTTTACGCACGGTACGCAGTGGTCGGCATCTCATGGTCATTTAGCCTTCTTTGGCGCGTATGCCACCATCAATATTGCCTTCTTTTATTTGGCGATACAACATTGGCGCGGCGATGTTTGGATGGGCGGCAACAGTCAGAATGCATGGCGCTGGAAATGGGCATTAGGCTTGCTTAATGGCGGCGTAGTTGGAATGACCATTGCCTTATTGATTGCCGGTTACGAACAATCATTTATTGAGCGCGCCGTGGAAGGTTCAACATGGGGCGGTTACTTTGCTGCACAAAACCATCCATCTTTCCAAAGCGCCATGAATTGGCGGTGGTTTTTTGGCTTAATCACCTTTGCGGGTTTAATTTTATTAATCTGGGATTTATTAACCATCGGCAAAGGCGAAACGCGTAAAGCACCGATAATCCCCGTCGAAGAATAACAGGCACGTTCATCAGGAGGGCTCAAAAATAGGCGCATTAAGCGACACTTTTTGCGCCCTCCACTGCAAGGCTTAAATCGCGCCAACTGGCGCACTAATGTCTGCATACACCGCTTAGCATCACCATCTCATTAAAAGCGCACGATCTACCCCGCTAAAAAAAGTCTCACATAATCATAATTGAGATTATCAAAGAAATTTTTGGCGTATTACCGCCATGCTATCAAGTCTGAAGCAGCCCTCCTCCAAAAAAACGCAGCCAATGGTGCAAGTATTAACACGCCTATACATCCAGCCATTCCTTGATTCGCTAAAATAGTGAATTTATGTGAATTATGTGAAAAACATACTTGACCACCTCACTATCCAGCTTTAGACTTTATTCATACCTTCCCCGTCTGAAGCTAGAAATGAACAACGAAATCAGCAACTACCTGCCCAAGATTTTAAAGCAACTGGAAGAACACCTGACGCACGCTAACCATAAATTCATGCAGCGGATTGTCGCAGCCGTTATAACAGCCCAGACCCTATCACTGAATAAAGCCGATTTCATGGCTAACCTGACCGCTGAGGAGGGTGAAATTACGGCGGATAATTTTCGCGCCCGTATAAAAGCGATTAACGCGGCATTAAAAAAACTGGATTCAGGCATAAACTTAAAAAGCGTTAAAACCGCACTTAACTTAGAAATCAATGCAGATACCCTCCAACAATTCGCGCAAGAGCAAGTATTAAGCAAACTAAAGCGCCGCAGCACAGTAGAAGCCATTGATGAATCAAGGATTGTGCCAGCAATGGCCAGTGCCACGCGCACTACACAGATGCAGCGCCAAGTCATGTTTAGCTATGCTTGGGATATGAATCCCCGGCAGCTAGAATTACAACACGCATTTGCAACCCGTTTAAAAGATGCGCTGACAGCACCGCCTGCACAATATAAAAACAGCCATAAAGTGTCCTTGTTTTGGGATATTTCCGACAACGGTTTTAAAATCGGCGAAAATCAAAAACAGCAGCAAAATACTGCCTGCGCAGTGACGCCCATCGCATTAATTATCTATACGGACAAGTACCTTTACTCACGTGCTTGCCAAGCTGAAATTGATTATTTTTTAGACGGCGACGGCAATAATCATCCTGGCCGCATGGGCATTGTTATCCCCTTTTCCAGCACCTTTGGGGATATGGATGCACGCTATCAAATCAACCTTGCTGCCACGCCTAAGCAAAAAACTGTGATGATCTTGCTTGAAAGCGGCGTTGAATCCGACATTAATGCTTTTATCAAAACCATTGTTAACTGTGTCTATGACTGGTTTGAAGCGTATTTCACACCACCACCAGCTGATGATCGTGCAATACCAGAGAAATTAGCACGCAGTAGGCAGTTAGATATTAATCCAGATAAACACCAAGCCACCCACGCCAAATGCGCAGCCAGCGCAGAAGCTGTTAACATCGTTGAACACATGCTGACTTGGGGGTTAAGCACTGACCCTAGCACCGAACGCCTGTTTTATTTACTGGGTGATTTTGGCGCGGGTAAGTCTACCGCCTGCCAGTTATTGACCAAAGCCATGATGCAACGTTATGAAAACAGCGCGACAGAGACTGTCGAACAGGTATTACCGATCTATTTGGATCTTAAAAAACTCCTCAATGCCTTAGACCCAAATAAGGCGCATGACGATGCGCCGATAGAAGCACTGCTGGAGGAAATGCTTAAAAAGGCGGGTAGCACGGATATTAAAGGTCAAGAGGTTATTGCGTTTATTCAACACCATCCCTGCTTGGTCATTTTTGATGGTTTTGATGAAATCGGTCAAAAACTCACTGAAGCACAGCAAGTGGGCTTGTTAAATAAAATGCTGGGTATTTTGCCGGATGCTGTTTACAGCGAAGACTTAGAACGCTTGACGGCTAAGGGGGATTTTAAAGGCAACCGTCAACACCACGTACCTTTACGGACACGTATTGTCATCAGTTGCCGCACGCATTTTTTTGAGTCGGCACACAAAGAACAAGCGTTTAAGCGCGCCTACTATCGCAGCAATGCTGGCGAGCAGCAGCGGGATATTAAAAACTATCAAAACTATTATTTATTGCCTTTCACCAAAGCGCAGATCAAAAACTACCTGATTAACTGGCTAGGCGATACAGCAGGCACGCGCGCCGTGCAGTTTATCGAAACCGTGCATGACTTATCGGGTCTGTCCGAAAAGCCGATTATGTTACGTTTAATTAAAGATTTAATCCCCGAATTAGAGTTAAAAGCCCAACAGTCGCAACACATTAACGCGGCCACCTTGTACAACACCCTCTTTCAGCAAATTAGCCAGCGTGATGTGGATAAACACCTTATTCAACTGGATGAAAAGCAGCGACTGTTGTTGCACTTCGCGGTTTATCTTTGGCAGCAACGCAGCACCGAGTTAAATCGTTTAGTTTTGCAGGACTGGTTTTTGCAATTTAAGACACAGCTACCGATATTATCTGTCGACATCAGTACCGGTAAATACAGCATCGACCTATTGCTGCAAGATTTACACAACGCCAGTCTGTTGGTACGTGATGGCGATGATAACTACCGCTTCGCGCATAGCTCGTTTTATGAATATTTTTTAGCTTGTGGACTTTTTGAAACCGTGCGGCTTGCTGAACTAAGCCCAGGTCAAAGCTTCACTGTCTTAACCAAGCAGGTTGATGGTCTAACACTAAGCGCAGAAACCGTGCAATTTCTGCTGGATTGGCGACTGACCACGAATACGCACTATCGACAAGCATTTGATAAGCACTGGCTATGGCTGCAACAGCAGGACTGCCCTGTTGCCATTAAAACCTTAACCTTCCAAATCTGGTTGACCGCCTACCAATCGGGACAAGATTTCCCTTTGCCCGTCAAACCCGATTGGCAGGGCATGCGCTTTGAGCACGTCAAGTTATCGGCTCGTGTAGGGCAAGTCATTGATTGGTCGGGGGCTAATTTGGCAGGCTGTCACATGCTGGCATGCGATATTAAAGGTGTGCGTTTCGGAGCGGCTGATTTTAGCCTAGCAAATATCCGCTTAAGTTACTTTGAACGCTGTGATTTCAGCGGGATCACTGCCAGCGACAGCACTTGGCATCGTAACCGTTTTTGGCACTGCCAAGGGGATGCCGATTGGCAACAACAACTACAAACCTTAACGACACCGCTCGCTAGAAACTTTGTGATGCCTAATAGCACTTTAAAGCAGGCATTGCATAACAACGCAGACTGCCGACTAAAATTGCAATTGAATATAGGAATGCAAAGTGCTTTAGCGTACAGCCCTGATGGCAGCTATATCGTCTCTGGCGGAGGTAGAGGAAACCTGCGCGCCGCATTATCTCTGGCGGAGCTGATGGTAAGCTGCGCATCTGGGATGTAGTCAGCGGCGATTGTTTAGCCGAATGGGTGGGACATATCGGATGGGTAAGGTCTGTGGCGGTTAGCCCAGATGGCAGACGCATCGTATCTGGCGGGGAGGATGGCAACGTGCGCATCTGGGATGCGGTCAGCGGCGATTGTTTAGCCAAATTAACGGGGCATCGTGGCCTAGCAAATTCTTTGGCGGTTAGTCCAGATGGCAGCCGCATCGTATTCGGCGGAAACTATGGCTACGTATGCATCTGGGATGCCATCAGCGGCGACTATTTAGTCGAATGGTCGGGACATGATGCTTGGGTAAATTCTGTGGTGATTAGTCCGAACGGCAGGCGCATCGTCTCTGGCGGCAACGATGGCAACGTGCGCATCTGGGATGCGGTCAGCGGCGACTG
>JAPLRW010000242.1 GCA_026398935.1 Methylococcales bacterium | reverse complement strand
ACGTCCCTGCTGTCTGTTCAGCAACCTCTAAATAACGCTGTAAAAAAGCCTTAGCAGATAAAAAATTACCCTGACGGTAACTAATACGTTGTAACTCTAACAACGCTGGCGCAAAATTATTCTGTTGCTCTAACGCCATCCGAAAATAGGCTTCAGCTTGTGCTTGCTTACCACGCATTAATTCACAGCGCCCGGCATTGGTAAAGGAAAACCATTTTTTGTCATTCAACGGCATTTTCATCGCTGACTGTAAATACTCAAACGCTTCCTCGTATTCACCACGATCACACAAAAACCGTCCAAAATTATTTTGCGTACCCGCATTATCGGGCTGTAAAGCTATCGATGCTTCAAAATGCTTTCTTGCATCAGGATATTGCTTAATTTTTTCGTACAAAACAGCGATAGCATCATGGGCTTCGGCATTATTTGAATCTTCATCCAATGCCAACAGTAACTTTTCCAGAGCAATCTGCAATTTTCCCATACGCAAATATTCAATGCCTAATTGCGTATACCGATCCGAAGACACTTGTGATTCGCTGGGATTACGACTGCTCGAAGAAGAACATCCCACGAGCAATACCAAGGCCAACACGCAGCCAATAACCGCCGATTTACGCGCGGATCGAAACACTGGCGTCTCTTGCCTGCTGTAATTTTAATGTCCGCTTGCTTTTGTCCTGCACCTGACCCACTAACTGACCACAGGCAGCGTCAATGTCATCACCACGGGTGCGTCGAATCGTAGTCACCATGCCAGAATTATGTAATACCGCTCTAAAGCGATCAATAACAGCGGCGGAAGAACACTGATAAGCGGCATTAGGAAATGGATTAAACGGAATAAGATTCATTTTTGACGGCACATCTTTTAATAATTTTATCAACGCACGTGCATCGTCCAGTGAATCATTAATACCCGCTAACATAACGTATTCAAAGGTAATGCGTCGTCTTGGCGAACTTTTAACATTATCCTGACACGCCGCCAGCAATTCTTTCAATGGGTATTTTTTGTTGATTGGCACTAAAACGTCACGCAACTCATCACGTACCGCGTGTAAAGACACCGCCAAACTGACATCACACTCTTCCGTGAGTCGGTACATAGCAGGCACAACACCGGAGGTACTAATGGTGACACGGCGTTTAGACAAACCATACGCAAAATCATCCATCATGATGCGCATTGCTGTCACGACATTTTCAAAGTTGAGCAAAGGCTCGCCCATACCCATCATGACCACGTTCGTAATACGCTGTGTTTTACCCAATTGCCGTTGTGCAACGTACAACTGCCCGATAATTTCGGCAGTGGTTAAATTTCGGTTAAACCCTTGCTGCGCCGTTGAGCAAAACGTACACGCCAACGCACAGCCTACTTGCGATGAAACGCATAACGTACCACGACTTTCCTCAGGAATAAAAACCGTTTCCACCTGATTGCCACAACTCATCTTTAATGCCCATTTACGGGTACCATCAGAGGCTTTTTGTTCTACCTCTATGGCGGGAGTCGCAAGGCTACAAGATTCATTCAAATAAGCTCGCAAAGACTTACTTAAATTGGTCATCAAATCAAAGTCAGTTACATCTTCCTGATAAATCCATTTCAGTACTTGGGTCGCACGAAAGGGCTTCTCGCCAAGACCGACAAAAAAGGCCTCAAGACCTTTTCTGTCGAAATCAAGTAGATTAACTTTGGGCTTAACGGGTGCGAGCACAGAGTTCATTGTCTGAGAAGAAAAACGCGATTTCTCTGGCAGCTGTATCTGTAGCATCGGAGCCATGTACCGCATTTTCATCAATGCTGCTAGCGAAGTCGGCACGAATAGTGCCTGCAGCGGCTTCTTTAGGATTCGTTGCACCCATAATTTCACGGTGTTGTGCAACAGCATTTTCGCCTTCCAGAACCTGCATAATCACAGGACCTGAAATCATGAACGCCACTAAGTCGTTAAAAAATCCACGCTCACTGTGTTCTGCGTAAAAGCCTTCTGCTTGTTCTTTAGTCAAATGCAGCATTTTAGCCGCTACAATTTTCAAACCATTTTTTTCAAAACGACTGTAAATTTCACCGATTACATTTTTTGCAACGGCGTCTGGCTTGATAATTGAAAAAGTGCGTTCTATCGCCATATGTTTTAAAACTCCTGAAAAAGTAGACTAAAAAATTAAATCTGGCCGATTATAGCCGATACGAGCAATATTGCGGTGTCTTTTCGTTAAGGCAAATGATCGAACTCAGCGCCTTCTTTAATAGGGACAATTAAATCCTGCGGACTAATTCCCAATATCAATGCGGCTGGACTGGCAATAAAAATGGAGGAGTATGTTCCAAAAACCACGCCAAACAACAGTGCCAACGCAAAGTTATGAATCACTTCGCCACCCAAAAAGAATAAAGACAGCAATACCAAAAAAACCGTTAAAGACGTCATAATGGTTCGACTTAAGGTTTCATTAACAGAGATGTTCATTATCTCTTCAGTCGACGTATTCGATAGCAATCTAAAATTCTCCCGAATACGGTCATAAACCACGATGGTATCGTTCAAAGAATAGCCAATTAACGCCAGAATCGCCGCCAAAACAGTCAAATCAAAATCAAGCTTGAACAGGGAAAACACACCCAGCGTCACAATAACATCATGAAAGGTTGCTATGACAGCACCCATAGAGAATTTCCATTCAAAACGCCACGCCACATACATCAAAATACAGGCCGTTGAATACAGCAAGGCTAAGAAACCATCCTGACTTAAATCGTCACCGACTTGCGGCCCCACAAATTCAACACGCCGTAAATCGGCAGGTTCCGTGGTTTGTTTATTAATGGTTTCCAGCACCTTAGCGCTTAATTCTTTATTGCTAATGCCTTCTTGGTGTTTTAATCGAATCAAGACATCTTTAGTCGTTCCAAAATACTGTACTGTCGCATCTTTAAGATCAATATCCGCTAAGGATTTACGCAATACCGTTAAATCAGCCGCTTGTTTATAGCCCACTTCAATTAACGTTCCTCCCGTAAAATCAATACCTAAATGCAAACCATTTACGGCCAAAGAAACGATTGAAATAAGCGACAATATCCCAGAAAAAATCAAGGCCTTATTTCGATTCCCTATAAAATTTATACTTTTTTTAAACATATTTTTATCTTCTAAAAGTTTAATCCCGAACAACACAAGGTCTTCTTATCTGTTGATCTCGTGGTATTTAAATCGATAATTTTTCTACGGGGCGATGACCATAAACCCAGTTAATAATCATCCGTGAACCCGTAATCGCAGTAAACATAGACGATAAAATACCGATAATCAGGGTGACAGCGAAGCCTTTAACGGGCCCTGTACCGTAAATAAATAACACGATTGCGACGACAAGATTGGTAACATGCGAATCCAGAATGGTCGCAAATGCTTTCTCGTATCCCAGATAAATACTGGTTTGCGCAGGATTACCATGTCGCAGCTCTTCTTTAATACGCTCAAAGATTAAAACGTTGGCATCGACTGACATACCCACCGTCAGAATAATCCCTGCAATACCCGGCAAAGTCAGCGTAGCCTGTAACATCGATAAAATGGCGACCACAATAACCACGTTAAATACCAGTGCAACATTGGCAACCAATCCAAAAAACTTGTAATAAGCCAACATAAACAGCACGACTAATGCAAAACCGACCACAAACGACATCATGCCTTTATCAATATTGTCTTGTCCTAAACTTGGCCCTACGGTACGTTCTTCAACAATATCCACCGGTGCTGCCAGCGCGCCCGCTCTTAATAATAAGGCAAGATTATGGGCTTCTTTAGGACTATCTAAACCAGTCGTTTGAAAACGTTTACTGAACACGCCTTGAATGGTCGCGACACTGATGACTTTTTCAACTTTCTCTTTGTGATGTACTTTTTGTCCATCAACAATTTTGGTTTCATTTTTATATTCAATAAAAACGACCGCCATTGGCTTACCTACACTGACCTGGGTCATTTTACCCATTTTAGTTGCGCCGACACCGTTCAACGAAATATTGACCGAAGGACGACCATCTTGATCAGAACCGGAAGACGCATCGACAATTTGATCACCGGTTACGATAACGCGGCGATCAAGCAAAATGGGGTTGCCATTTTTTTCAACGTATAAACGGCTGCCGACAGGCACTTGACCCGCGACCGCTTTTTGTACGTCATGTTCGGTATCCACCAAGCGATACTCCAACGTTGCCGTTGTACCTAAAATTTCTTTTGCTTTTGCCGTGTCTTGTACGCCAGGTAACTGTACAACAATGCGATTTTCACCTTGCTGTTGAATAATGGGCTCTGCAACACCAATTTCATTGACTCGATTACGCAACGTTGTCATATTTTGTGAAATAGCAAAACGCTTAATTTCTTTCTGCTCGACTTCAGATAATGCCAATAACAGTACATTGTCTTCAGAGGATTTCAATTGCTTCAAGTTACGAAAATCTTTGGTTATCAAATCTAACGTTGCGGTGGTTTCCTCAGGATTATTCAGTTTGATTTTAATCGCATCATTTTCTTTGGCAACCGATTGATAATGGACTTTTGCTTCTCGCAAGGCTAAACGTAGATCACCAATACTGCGTTCTTCTGCCTGCTTAATGGCAGCGGCTATATCTACTTCAAGGAGAAAATGCACCCCACCACGTAAATCAAGTCCTAAATACATAGGGCCTGCACCTAAGGCACGCAGCCAGCTAGGCGTTGAGGGCGCAAGATTTAAAGCGACCGTCGCCTTATTATCCATGGTGTCTTTCAGTAAATCGGACGCTTTCAACTGGTCTTGCGTATTATTAAAGCGAACCAATACTTGACCTTTATGAAGCTCAATCGCTTTACTGGTTAATCCAGCTGTCGTAAGCGTATTTTTAATCTCATCAACTTGCGGCTGTTCAAAAGGCATTGAACCGGAAGATGTTAATTGCACCGAGGGATCTTCGCCAAACAAATTAGGAATGGCATAGAGCGTTGCGATCGCAAACACGATCAATATCAGGCAATTCTTCCAAAATGGGAAATGATTTTGCATTTTTTTTCCAAACAATAAAATCGAGTACAGCCTGATTTACCGTTCCAGGCAAGGCTATAAACTGGCTAGATGATAGAGACCTAAACGGTTTTTGGCTTTTTATTTAAGGTTTTATACGTCCCTTTTGGCATCAAGGTCGCAATAGCATGCCGTTGCACCTGTACCAATACGCCATCGGCTACTTCAAGACAGACAAAGTTTGCATCCACCTCGACAACTTTACCCAATACACCGCCAGTTGTTACCACTTCCGCACCTTTACTCAGCGCGGTTAACATGTCTTTTTGCTCTTTAGCGCGTTTCGACTGAGGGCGCAAAAATAGCAGGTAAAAAAACAACAAAATACCCAGCGGGAATAGCATACCTTCTATGCCAGGTTGTGCAGCTGTAGGCGCTGCTGCAGCCACAGCGTCAGAAATAAAGAAGCTCATGATTTCCTCGTATAATTATTATGATGACTAAAAATTGCGTATTATGCCACAACTGGAACAGCTTTATCGCGTAGTTGGTAAAACCGCTTGACAAATTCACTCAGATTTTTAGATTGAATAGCATCACGCAAACCTTGCATCAACGACAAATAATAATGCACGTTATGAATACTGTTCAAGCGTGAACCCAACATTTCGCCACAACGGTCTAAATGCCGTAAATAGGCACGCGAATAATGTTGACAGGTATAGCAGCCACATTCTTCATCCAACGGCTTGGTATCAAACTGATACTGGCTATTGCGTATTTTAATCACGCCAAACTGGGTAAATAAATGCCCATTACGCGCGTTACGGGTCGGCATAACACAATCAAACATATCAATACCCCGCCGCACTGCTTCAACCAAATCTTCCGGCGTACCTACGCCCATTAAATAGCGGGGTTTATCGGCAGGTAACATAGGATGCACCGCATCCAACGTACTCAGCATTTCATGTTTAGGCTCGCCCACCGATAAGCCGCCAATAGCATACCCATCAAAGTCTATGTCTACTAATTCAGTAATAGACTCCTGCCGCAAGTCGGGATACATTCCACCTTGTACAATACCAAACAATGCAGACGGGTTATCATCGTGCGCTTGCTTACTGCGCTTAGCCCAGCGTAACGACAAGCGCATGGAATCAGCTGCTTCTTGAAATGTAGCCGGATACGGGGTACATTCATCAAAAATCATAACAATATCAGCACCTAAATCACGCTGCACCTGCATAGACTCTTCCGGCCCCATAAAAATCTTACTGCCATTAATCGGCGATTTAAAGGTAACGCCTTGCTCGGTTATTTTACGCAACGCCCCCAAGCTGAACACCTGAAACCCGCCCGAATCGGTCAAGATGGGTTTATCCCAATGCATAAAATCATGCAAATCACCGTGCGCTTTAATCACTTCCGTGGTTGGCCGCAACATTAAATGAAAGGTATTGCCCAAAATAATTTGCGCCCCCGCATCGGTCAACTCTTCAGGCGACAAGGCTTTCACCGTGCCGTACGTTCCAACTGGCATAAAAATAGGCGTTTCCACCACACCGCGCGCAAAGGTTAATTGTCCGCGTCGCGCATAACCATCAGTATTAATTAACTTGAAATCCATAACAATCAGTAAAAGCCCTTAAAAATGCTGCCGATTATCTAACCTTTCAGCTGCTCAATGCAACCAACGGTTGCGTTTAATGCGTTTTTAGCGATAGTGCGTATTCGCTACGATAATCATCAAGCTGTTTTTGTACCAGCACCTAAGTCCTTATCGTTACACTGGTAAAAACAAATAAACAGGCTATATAAGCAATTCCAGACGAATATGTTGACTTTACGTCAACTAGTCATAGAAAATACGCGCTTTAACCTAAATTCAACCGTTTTTAGGTTTAACAATGCGACGTCGTTTCCTCTCAACATGGATATTAGTAATCAATCAAACGATACGTTAGTGGCCATTAACCAGCTGACCTTTTATCGTGGCGACAGACTCATTTTTGATAATATTTCGCTGCAATTTCAACGTGGCAAAATAACCGCCATTATGGGGCCTAGCGGCACCGGAAAAACCACACTACTTAAACTGATCGGCGGGCAATTATCGCCCAAACAAGGCAGCGTAGTAGTCGATGGACATAATGTTCATCAGATCGAACGTACGCAACTCTATCAGTTACGCAAAAAAATGGGCATGTTGTTTCAAAGTGGCGCATTACTCACGGATATGAGTGTTTATGATAACGTTGCCTTCCCTTTAAGAGAGCATACGCACTTATCGGAATCGATGATTCGCTCATTGGTCTTAATGAAATTACAGGCGGTTGGCTTACGCGGCGCACGCGATTTAATGCCAAGTGAACTGTCCGGCGGTATGGCTAGACGGGTGGCGCTGGCTCGTGCCATTGTTTTAGATCCGATGATGATTATGTACGATGAACCGTTTACCGGTCAGGATCCCATTTCATTAGGGGTGTTATTGCATTTAATCAAATCACTGAACACCACATTGGGCTTAACCAGTATCATTGTTTCGCATGATGTCAGAGAAACCTCGGCCATTGCAGACTATATCTATATTATTGACAATGGCAAGATTATCGATCACGGTACGCCCACACAAATCCAGCAATCTGAATCTGAATGGGTACAACAATTTATCAATGGCGACATGGATGGCCCAGTACATTTTCATTATCCAGCGCCGGATTATGTCGATGACCTGTTATCCTATGCAACCTAAATAACGTCGACAGGCACACAGCATGCTGCAATTTTTCCAGAATTTAGGCCACTCGACCCTTGCCCGCTTTAACAAACTCGGGCGTGCGAGCTTTTTTTTGATCCATGCACTATCCGGTTTTCCAAAAGTAGCGGTACGCCCACGCTTGTTGATTAACCAACTGTACTCGGTCGGGGTATTATCTTTTTTTATTACCACCATTTCAGGGCTATTTGTCGGCATGGTACTCAGCTTTCAAGGCTTTCACATTCTCGCTGATTTTGGCGCGGAAGAAACCTTGGGCGTCATGGTTGCAGCGTCTTTAGTCCGTGAATTAGGGCCGGTGATGTGCGCGTTATTATTTGCGGGTCGAGCAGGATCGGCCTTAACCGCAGAAATTGGCCTAATGAAAGCAACGGAGCAATTATCCGGCATGGAAATGATGGCGATTGACCCCATTCACCGTATCATTGCGCCGCGTTATTTAGCCGGTATTATTGCCATGCCCATTTTGGCGATTCTTTTTAGCTGTATCGGTGTACTGGGTGGTCACCTAGTGGGCGTGAGCTTACTGGGCGTAGATAACGGCTCTTTTTGGGGGCAAATGCAGGCGAAATTAGATTTTTGGGATGATATTTTTAACGGCGTCATCAAAAGCATCGTCTTTGGCTGCGCAGTAACCTGGATTGCCTTGTTTGAAGGCTATGATACACTTCCAACCTCTGAGGGCGTCAGCAGGGCAACGACACGTACCGTTGTTAATTCAGCCTTCGCCATTTTAGGACTTGATTTTATTTTAACCACGCTAATGTTTGGAGATCATTAACATGCAGCACTCCTCTACACAAGATACCTTAGTCGGTTTATTTGTTGCCTCTGGTATCATTGGCCTATTTTTTCTAGCGATGCAGATCAGTAACCTAAGCTCTTTTATTTCGGATGACGGTTACACAGTCAACGCGCGCTTTCAAAACTCCGGTGGCTTAAAAATAAAATCGCCGGTGTCAGTGGCTGGCGTTAAAATCGGGCAAGTCAGCGCGATTCATTTAGGCGATGATTATCGTGCGATTGTCACTATAAAAATTAAAAACCAGTATAACAAACTGCCTTCCGATACCTCGGCCAGCATCTTTACGGCAGGTCTGTTAGGCGAGCAATACATTAATCTCGAGCCAGGCGGGATGGATGACTATTTACATGACAATAGCGAAATAGATATTACACAATCGGCCATTATTTTAGAACAAGCATTGGGGCAATTTTTATTTAAAAAATCGGCTGACAAATAATGCGCGCCTATAGAAAGCTCCATAACTACCATGGTTTAACCATTAATGAACAAGACGTGGGGACTTTTAGCCTTAAAGGTGAGTTAACCTTTGCGACGATAACGCAGGACACTCTAAAAGCGATTGACTGTTCCCATGAAGGACAGTCTATTCGCCTAGACCTTAAAGAAATTACTGCAAGCGACAGTGCAGGGCTGGCATTAATGATTGAGTGGTTAAAAATTAGTAAAAAAAATAACAGCACACTCAGTTTTATTAACATACCTCTACAATTAAAAACACTGGCTAAAATGAGCGGTTTTGACCCAAATTTACACCTAACATTTCAACCTGACGAACCGTCAACACATAAGACAACTACTAATACACCATGGACAAATTGATTATCACAGGCGGTACAGTATTAAACGGGGAAATTAAAATTTCTGGCGCAAAAAATGCCGCATTACCAATCCTAGCAGCCACCATCCTATCTGAAGCACCCGTCAGCATAGGCAATGTCCCGCATTTGCACGATATTACCACCACGATGGAGCTATTAGGCCGAATGGGCATTCGGCTCATTGTGGATGAAAAAATGAATATCGAAGTGGATTCCAGCTTCATTCAAAATTTCGAAGCGCCCTATGAATTAGTCAGAACCATGCGCGCGTCGATATTGGTATTGGGGCCGTTACTGGCACGTTTTGGCGAAGCACTTGTTTCACTCCCAGGAGGCTGTGCGATTGGCAGCCGTCCGGTTGATATTCATTTAGACGGCCTTGAAAAAATGGGTGCGACCATACGCGTTGAAAATGGCTATATTCATGCACAGTGTACGCGCCTTAAAGGCTGCCGCATGGTGCTGCCACAAGTGACTGTAACAGGTACCGAAAATTTATTGATGGCCGCCGCTTTAGCGGAGGGCACAACCATCCTTGAAAACGCTGCTAAAGAACCAGAAGTAAACGACTTGGCAAATTTTTTAAATGCCATGGGCGCTAAAATATCCGGTATCGGCACTGATGTATTGGTTATTGAAGGGGTAGAAAAACTCGGCGTTACACCCGTTCATTACAACGTAATGCCAGATCGCATTGAATCGGGCACGTACTTGGTTGCAGCGGCTATCACTGGCGGAAGAATTAAACTAAAAAATACCTGCCCAGATTCAATGGATGCGATTATAGACAAGCTTAAAGAAGCCGGTGCCGAGATTACTTCTGGCGAAGACTGGATCGAACTGGATATGCACGGCAAACGCCCCAAGGCGGTTTCCGTACGCACTGCGCCCTACCCTGCGTTCCCAACTGATATGCAAGCGCAATTTACCGCGCTAAACAGCGTTGCTGAAGGCGTTTCTATTATTACAGAAACCGTCTTTGAAAATCGCTTTATGCATGTACAAGAAATGCAACGCATGGGTGCCAATATCAAAATAGAATCTAACACCGTTATTTGCACAGGCGTCGCAGAACTGACTGCCGCACCCGTCATGGCGACTGATTTACGCGCCTCTGCCAGCTTAGTTATCGCCGGATTGGTAGCTAAAGGTGAAACATTAGTTGATCGAATCTACCACATTGACCGTGGTTACGATCATATTGAAGAAAAGCTCACGCAATTAGGCGCAACCATACGCCGCATCGCGCGTTAATTTAAGGGTTACTCATGCTCACCATTGCCGTTTCAAAAGGCCGCATTTTCGAAGACTCCATGCCCTTTCTACGCGAGGCGGGCATCGAACTCATTGATGATCCCAAAACCAGCCGCAAGCTGATCTTGGACACCACCCGTAGCGACGTGCGGGTGATTATCATCCGTGCGACCGACGTACCCACTTTCGTGGAATATGGCGCAGCAGATTTAGGCATTGCTGGTAAAGATGTCTTGCTGGAACATGGCGCTGACAGTCTTTACGAGCCATTGGATTTAAACATTGCCTGTTGCAGACTGATGACGGCAACGCCTAAAGATATGCAAGACATTCCTAAACGCGTCCGAGTAGCTACAAAATACGTCAAAACGGCGCAGCAATATTTTGCCAGCAGAGGCATACAAGCTGAAATCATCAAACTTTATGGTTCAATGGAATTAGCCCCTTTGGTCGGTCTTGCAGACTGCATCGTCGATTTGGTTGATACCGGCAACACACTCAAAGCCAATGGACTAGAGCCACGGGATTTGATTATGAACATTAGCTCGCGATTAGTGGTCAATAAAGCGGCCATGAAAATGAAGCACACCGAGATTCAAGCACTTAATAACACTGATAATGACTTTGACAGTCAATTAAAAGACCTGCTTAGCTGGGATGAACAGGGCGATGTTGAATTACATCGGCAAGTGTTAGACATCATTGCCGCAGTACGCAGTAACGGTGACCAAGCCCTGATTACCTATACCAACCGCTTTGATCATTGCCAAATTACCCATGCGGAGCAGCTAGAGCTCTCGCAACAAACCTTAAAAGAGGCGTGGGACAATTTACCGGCAAAAAGTGCCGCAGCCCTGCAAGCCGCTGCTGAGCGCATCAGGTCTTACGCTGAAAAGCAAAAACTCACCTCCTGGCACTACACCGAAGCGGATGGTACGGTGCTGGGGCAACAGGTTACCCCCATCGAAAAAGTGGGTTTATACGTTCCTGGTGGTAAAGCGGCTTATCCCTCCTCCGTATTAATGAATGCCATTCCTGCGAAAGTAGCTGGCGTTAACGCATTGATTATGGTGGTACCGACCCCTAATGGCGAAACCAACCAATTAGTATTAGCGGCGGCACACATTGCTGGTGTTGACCGCGTATTTACCATTGGTGGCGCGCAGGCGGTTGCCGCTTTGGCTTATGGCACAGAAACCATCCCGGGAGTAGACAAAATTGTCGGCCCCGGCAATAGCTATGTTGCCACAGCGAAAAAACTGGTATTTGGAAAAGTCGGTATTGACATGATCGCCGGCCCGTCAGAAATATTAATTATTTGTGATGGCAAAACCGATCCCGACTGGATCGCCATGGATTTGTTCTCACAAGCCGAACACGACGAACAAGCACAAGCTATTTTAATAAGCACCGACGCCGATTTCTTAGACGCCGTTGCGGCCAGTATCACCAAGCTATTGCCCACCATGGAACGTGCCGATATTATCCGGCAATCCTTACAAGCCCGCGGGGCGCTCATCTACACCCCTGACTTACAATCGGCAGCAGCGTTAGCTAATCGCATTGCGCCGGAACATTTAGAATTGTCTGTCGCAGATCCTGAAGCACTTTGCAAAAATATTCACCATGCAGGGGCTATTTTTATGGGACGCTATACCGCTGAAGCACTGGGAGATTATTGCGCGGGCCCTAATCACGTACTGCCTACGTCCAGTACTGCGCGTTTTTCATCACCCTTAGGGGTATACGACTTTCAAAAACGCTCCAGCATCATTAATTGTTCTGAGGCAGGCGCCAGTGAATTAGGGAAAATCGCCTCGCTATTGGCACGCGGCGAAAGCCTAACTGCCCATGCTCGCTCTGCCGAATACCGCATAAAATAAGCATTCCTGACAATACTGAACACACGGTTCAGCCCCCCGTTAAAAATCATACAGAGTCTAGGTAACAGGATTGCGCCTGTTACCTAGACCCGATCACTTACCCTCCGCACGAAATAGAATAGCATTTCAATATTGAATGTGTGATTTTAAAAGCATTGTCATAAACCAGTAACATTAAGCAGTCATGCTTTTATCCATTACCTAACGTTATTTGTAATTATCCAGCAGCTTTTCATCTAACTCCCATGAGCATGTTCCTATGAAAAACACATTACCTTTTAGCTTTTCTACACTTACCGTTGCTGTAGCGCTAGCCCTGAATGGCTGTGCGACTTTTGCTAGTACCGCCACACCGATTGAACATGTCATCGTTGTTATTGGCGAAAACGTCAGTTTTGATACGTTATACGCCACTTTTCAAGCACCTGCGGGTCAACAAGTGAATAACTTATTGTCGAGTGGCATTATCAACGCGGATGGTTCACCCGGTCGTTTTTATGAAAAAGCATTGCAACGAAAAGGCTTTAATCCCTACGGCCTCTATACCCCTAAACCAGTTCCTGGTGCACCCTATGCGACCTTACCGCAACCGCTGAAAACAGGTATTTTAGATCCGGCGACTTTTAAGTTTTTAGCAGGCATTCCTGACACGCGCTTTCCCGGCAACTTACCGAACGGCCCGTTCCAAATCACCCAATATGTGCCCTACGGTTCGGCTAACTCGGCAACGGGTGATCCTGCACACCGATTCTTTCAAATGTGGCAACAAACGGGTGGTGATAACGTAGATCACAGCTTGTTCACATGGGTCACGACGACGACAGGCATCGGCGGTGATAACGGTGCGACAGGGCCTAAAGCAGGTGATACGCAGCAAGGCGGCGAATTAATGGGTTTTTATAATATGGCTAAAGGCGACGCGCCAGTCTTTAATACGCTCGCCCAGAATTTCGCCTTAAGTGACAACTATCATCAATCCATTATGGGTGGCACAGGTGCAAACTTTTTTGCTATTGCAACGGGTGATGTCGCGGTTTATAACAACAATGGCGTCCCTGCAACACCGCCAACCAATCAAATTGAAAATCCAAATCCGTTAACGGGTACTGAAAACTTTTACACGCAAGATGGCTATTCTGGCGGCTCTTACGTCAATTGCTCTGATCCAAATCAACCCGGTGTGAAATCAATTTTAAAAGTATTGCGTGACAAAAGGCATCAAAGTCGTTGCGAGCCTAACGCCTTTTATTTAGTGAATAATTACGATTCGCCGTATGAAGTGGACGGCACACCGAAAGCGTTAGGCGCAGACAAATTTAACTTCCCACCACAATCTGTACCGACGATTGGTGAAGCCTTATCCGCTAAAAATGTCAGCTGGAAATGGTATACCGCAGGGCGTGATAAAACGGATGTGGTGACCGATCCACTGTACCCCTTAATAAAATCCATTGTCAGCGCACAAATCCCCGCCGCGACACCTAACCGTGATCTAGTCATTGAAGGCGTGACGTTTAAACAAACCCAAACGGCTATTTATAACAGCATCGGCGACCCTCATAATGCGTCACAAAAAGTCGTGACAACCCCCGCATTACGGGAACACCTGCAAGGTCTAACGTCATTTATAAGCGACATTCAAAATGAAACCCTCCCAGCCGTTTCCTATGTCGTGCCTAAAAATCTATCCAGCGGTCATCCTGGCTATTCCGCACCGATTAGCTATGAGTTATTTATCAAAGAACTGGTTGAGGGCGTGCAATCAAAACCTAAACTTTGGGCGAATACCGCCATTATTATTACCACGGATGAGGGCGGTGGTTATTTCGACACCGGCAGCATTCAAAATATAGATTTTTTTGGTGACGGCCCTAGAATCCCCTTTTTAGTGGTTTCACCGCATGCCAAAAAAGGCTATGTTGACCATGCGAATATAACTGGAATTTAAACCCGTTATCTAAACGTAGCCGCGATAATCTGCCTAATCCCTCCACTAACCGTTACGCCAGAGCGCCGAGCAATCAACCGGCTATTGGTGACTTAACCAGTCTGTTTAGTTTTTCTAAAACTCCTAATGCAGCGGTTGAGCATGATAATTCTAAACCTGAGTACAATTACCATCGTTAGGAATGAAGATTTAATACTATGCCGCTTTGTAGGGTGCGTTCCACGCACCCTATCCTTTATTTGGTGCATGGAATGCACCCTACCCGACTGTGGGCTATTTTATCTGTGTTGCATTATCTAATGTGAAGGCCAGTGGATTGGACAGTGCTTGCAATGACATTTTCACCTTATATTTCAATGCCCCCCAGACCATCAGATACTGTGACTGACGGCAGACTAAGTTCGCCATTTTTGTAATCATCCGAGGGACAATTAGCAGGAACAGGGCTAAATACTTGCTCAGGTGAAGAACTTGCTAAGTAAAATTTATAATTAATTGTACCTTCTGTAGCACTCCCAACATCCGTTTTGTTACCCGCAACAATCATCTTGTAAAGCCCAGTTGATGTCAGTTTAACGCTAAACCGATAAGACGAATTATTAGCAACCTGGTTACCTCCCTATGTGTCAGAGTACTTATCACCCTAACGTTCTAACCCCGTCACTATTCCTGCGTTAAGTCAAGGTGAGCCGACGGCGCATCAATCGCGAACGATGCGCTTCACGTTGTAGCACATCCTACGGCTCTACCCCACACTCCAGCCCTCACTCAACACCTCAGCTTGTTTTAAACATAACTCAACGGCTTCATCGGCTTTATCAGGTGGATATTTCCATTTGCGTAATGCCCGTCTAACCAGATTACGCAGCCTGGCGCGTACACTATCCCGCTTAGCCCAATCAACAGTGGTGCTATTGCGTAATTGCTCAGTAATCTCTTTAGCCAGCTCACGAAGATTGTTATCACCCAGTTCGCGCACCGCAGACTCGTTTTGAATCAAGGCGCGATAAAATGAAATTTCATCGGAATTCAGCCCTAGCTTTTCAGCCTGCAGCAAATCAGCTTGCATGTCTTTGGCAATGGCAATCAATTCTTCTATCACCTGTGCGGTTTCTATCGCGCGGTTATGGTATTTACGCAAAGATTCCAAAATACGCTCAGAGTATTTTTTCTCGGATACCACATCGGTTTTCATGCGCGCTTTCACTTCATCACGCAGCAGACGCTCTAATAAGTCCACCGCGAGATTTTTTTCTTTCAGCCGCGCCACATCACCCATAAATTCTGGCGAGAGCAAGCCAATATTGGGTTTATCCAAGCCCACCAACTTAAAAATATCATCCACGCCATCGGCCACAATCGCGTTATCAATAATCTGCTTCAGCGCCGAGTTTTTCTCTTCATCAGTACGACGCTTATCCACGGTGGTAAATTTAGTAATAGCACTTTTCACTGCCCCTAAAAACGCAATTTCCATTTTCAGCGGCGTAACCTCCTCCAGGGTAGAGCATAAAGTGTAAGCACTGTTTAATGCTGCTATCACGTCTAAAAAGCGTTTTTTGCCGTCTAGTTCACCACTGCGGCCTTGCAAACTTAAAATATGATTCATCGCCCCCGGCAATAATTGCAAGGCCTTCGTTGCAAACGCGCTGTAATCAAAGCCCTGCATCATGCCATGCACAATATCCATTTTCTCTAACAGCACCGCATAGGCCTCGCGGGTATCCAGCGTCGGTGCGCCTTTACCTTTCGAATCGGTATAGGTTTTCAGTGCTTGCTTCAGCTCGCTGGCAATACCGATATAATCCACCACCAAGCCGCCGGGCTTATCCTTAAATACCCTATTCACCCGCGCAATCGCCTGCATCAGGTTATGGCCTTTCATCGGTTTATCGATATACATGGTATGGCAACACGGTGCATCAAAGCCCGTCAGCCACATATCGCGCACAATCACCAATTGCAGCGAGTCGTTACTGTCTTTAAAGCGTTTTTCAAACAGTTTTTTAGTGGTCTTACTGTAGATATGCGGCTGTAGCTTGGCATGGTCAGAGGCCGAACCGGTCATCACAATTTTAATCGCGCCTTTGTTGGAATCGTCGTCGTGCCATTCAGGCTTAAGCGCCACAATGGCGTTATACAATTCCACACAAATGTCCCGGCTCATGCACACGATCATGGCTTTACCCGGCATACTGGCAATGCGGGTTTCAAAATGGCTGACCAAATCCTTAGCCACTTGTTCCACGCGTGGCGCACTGCCTACCAGCTTTTCTAAGGCCGCCCATTTGGACTTGGTGCTTTCACGGCTGGCAATGTCTTCTTCATCTTCGATCACTTCGTCCACGTCCGCATTCAAGGCTTCTATACTGGCAGTATCAATATCCAATTTCGCCAGCCGCGATTCGTAATAAATCGGCACGGTCGCGCCATCATCCACGGCATCTTGAATATCATAGATAGAGACATATTCACCAAACACCGCCTGCGTGTCTTTGTCTTGCGCGGCAATCGGTGTGCCGGTAAAACCAATAAAACTGGCGCTGGGCAAAGCATCGCGCAAATGCTTGGAATAACCAAAGGTATATTGGCCTTTGGCATTTAACTTAGCCTTATCGCCATAATGGCTGCGGTGTGCCTCATCACTCTCATCACTGATCACCACAATATTATGGCGGGCACTCAATACCGGATGACTGGCTTCATCTGCTAGCAAGGCAAATTTTTGGATGGTGGTAAAAATAATCCCACCTGCTTGTCGTACCGCTAACATCTCGCGCAAATCGTCGCGATCACCTGCTTGCACGGGTGTTTGCTTCAGGGTTTCGACTGCCATGCTAAAGGTATTAAACAACTGGCCGTCTAAGTCGTTTCTATCAGTTACTACAACAATGGTCGGGTTGTTCATTTCTGGCTGTGCCAATAACTTGCTGGCATAACACACCATCGAGATAGACTTACCCGAACCCTGCGTATGCCACACCACCCCCGCTTTCCCAGAACCTGGAACCACCCGTTGCGCATAATCCGCGCGTGGCTCCGCCATAATATTATTGCTCTGTTGCGCGGCAATCACCGTGGCTTTCACTGCCTCACGCACGGCATGAAACTGATGATAACCGGCGATTTTTTTAATCAGCTGCCCATCATCCTGCTCAAACAAAATAAAATAATGCAGATAATCCAATAACAAATCCGGATTTAAAAAACCCTTTACCAAGGTTTCCAATTGGTATTCAAACAGCGGCTTATCCTTTTCATTGGCCAGCGTGCGCCACGGTAAAAAGCGCTCTTTATTGGCGGTGAGCGAACCCACCCGCGCATGCAAACCATCACTCACCACTAACGCCGCGTTAAAAGTGAATAAATCGCTGATTTCATCCTTATAGGTTTGTAGCTGCTGATAGGCCGACCAAATATCCGCGCTTTCATCAACAGGGTTTTTCAGCTCCAGCACTGCCAAAGGCAGGCCATTGACAAACACCAGAACATCTGGGCGGCGATAGCCTTTACTGCCTGCCAGCGTGTATTGGTTGACCACCAAAAATTGATTATTGCTCACCGTGGCAAAATCCAGCAAGGCCACATAATCGGTTTTTTCTTCGCCATCGATTTTAAAATCAACTTTCACGCCCTCTAATAACAGCCGATGGAAGGCATGGTTGCTTTTGATTAAAACCGGTGATTCCGGCTTGGCGATTTGCTGGGACACGCGCTCTAATACGTCGAGCGGAATATGTTGGTTGATTTTTTGTA
>JAPLRW010000129.1 GCA_026398935.1 Methylococcales bacterium | reverse complement strand
CCCAGGATTCAATAGCGATTCGATGCAAGGGGATTGCGAACGAATCGGCATATTGGTATTTAGCAATGTCTGTATACAGGGCGGATTCTTCAGGGATATTATTGGTCATACGTTATTCCTAGACAAGTAGGGCGCACTGCAAGCGCCGAGTAACAGTAAATTTTTTAAGCAATATTATGGCGTGCGCGGGATGATTCTCCCAGCTACACATTCGATTTCGGCACTTCCACCCTAAACCACGCCGCATACAGCGCCGGTAAAAACAGTACCGTCAATAAAGTCGCTACCGCCAAGCCGCCCATAATCGCCACCGCCATTGGGCCAAAAAATACGCTACGGGTCAGCGGGATCATCGCTAAAATAGCCGCTGCCGCAGTGAGTACAATCGGTCTAAAGCGGCGGATGGTAGATTCCACAATCGCTTGCCACGGTTCCAGGCCAGAGGCGCGGTCTTGGTCGATTTGATCCACCAAAATTACCGAGTTCCGCATGATCATGCCGGATAAGGCAATTGTCCCCAACATGGCGACAAAGCCGAACGGTTTATCAAACAGCAGTAAGGCAATAGTGACGCCAATTAAGCCCAACGGTGCAGTTAATACCACTAAAAATACCCGTGAAAAACTCTGTAACTGGATCATCAGTAGTGTGAGTACGGCAATTAAGAATAGCGGAAATCCTGCCGCAACCGACGCCCCCCCCTTGGCGGATTCTTCAACCGCGCCACCCGTTATGACGTTGACACCCAATGGTAGTGAGGCTTTCAGTTCGGTTAATTGCGCTTCTATTTGCTGCGAGACTACGGGGGCTTGCAGATTGCCCAGTAAGTTTGCGCGCACGGTAATGGTCGGTTCACGGTTACGCCGCCAAATAACCCCTTCTTCGAAGGCCGAGGTAATAGTGGCGATTTGTGATAACGGTACACCAACGCCAGTCGGGGTATTAATCATTAAGTCCGGTAAATGTGACAAACGGGTGCGTTCAAACGCTGCACCACGCGCCACGAGATCAATCCGTTCATTGCCTTCTCTAAATTCAGTGATGTACAGTTCTTGTAGCGCACCATTAAGCACATTGGCGATGTCAACCGAACTGACCCCTACCATGCGCGCTTTTGCCTGATCAACCGTGACATGTACAACTTTGCTGGGCTCTTCCCAATTAAGCTGCACATTAGCGAGGTTATTATTCGCGCGCATCACGTCGGCAATTTGCCGGGCGATGTCGCGAATCTGCGTGATATTGCCGCCGGATACCCGAAATTGCACCGGGAAACCAACCGGAGGGCCATTTTCCAGACGCAGAACCGATGCCCGTAATGCGGGGAAGTCGTTTTCAAACAAGGTCAGTAAATCTTTACGCAATGCTTCACGCGCGGCTAAGGTTTTACTTAAAATAATAAATTGCCCAAAACCGCGATGCGGCAATTGAATATCTAATGGTAAATAAAATCGCGGAGCGCCTGTGCCGATATATGCAACAAAGTTTTCAATATCGGGGTTTTTTGCCGTCCAGTCCTGTAGCCACTGCTCTAATTTTTTAACTTGCGTATTAGTCGCGGCGAAAGACGCGCCTTCGGTCATGCGTAAATCGACAATGAGTTCCAGTCGGGTTGAATCTGGAAAGAATTGCTGCTGTACCTTACCAAAGCCGAAAATAGCCAAAGCAAACAACAGTAATGTAATAACAATGACGCTTTTACGGTAACGCACACAAGCGGTAACAACGGTGCGAAACACGCGGTAAAAAGACGTGTTGTAAATGTCGTGATGGTGATTCTGCTCGGCGGGCTTATTTTTTAAGCCGAATGTCTTTTTTAGCCAACGGGTTATTTTTGAAGGTTGCGGTGTGGCGCTGTAATCAGGCAATAGGTGGTAGCCCAAATAGGGTACAAAAATCACTGCCGCAAACCATGAAATGATTAATGCAATGGCCGAGACCTGAAAAATGGAACGGGTATATTCTCCAGTAGCAGATGCGGCGGTAGCAATGGGTAGAAATCCGGCTACGGTCACTAATGTGCCAGTAAGCATTGGCATAGCTGTCGAGGTGTAAGCAAACGAGGCGGCTTTCGCTCTATCCCAGCCTTGCTCCATTTTTGATGACATCATTTCTACGGCGATAATCGCATCATCAACTAATAAACCTAAGGCTAAAATCAATGCGCCCAGCGAGATTTTATGCAAGCCTATGTTAAACATATTCATCATTAAAAACGTACTTGCTAGCACCACCGGAATCGTAATGGCGACCACGATACCACTGCGCCAACCTAATGAAATCAGGCTGACACCGAGTACAATCACTAGCGCTTCTACCAGGGATTTTACAAAATCATTGACAGAATGCGCCACAATTTTTGGTTGCGAGGTGACGGTATTCAGGTCTAAGCCGACCAATAATTGTTGCTGAATATCCGCAATGCGTGCATCTATTGCGTGACCTAGGGCAATTACATCGCCGCCATCTTTCATGCTCACGCCTAACAATAACGCTTCTTTACCTTGAAAGCGGACTTGGTCATGCGCTGGATCTTCGTAGCCGCGATAAATATGCGCAACGTCGCCTAAGCGAAAATCCTGGTTATTGGCACGTAACCGTAACTCACGTAAATCGTCCAAGGTGTTATAGCGCCCAGATACGGCAATGCGGATGCGTTCATTCGCAGAATCAAAGGTTCCACCGCGCACCACTGCATTTTGCGCCTGTAACAGCGTGATGAGTGCCGGGGTACTGAGGCCAATGGTCACCAGTTTGGCGTTGGATAATTCGATAAACAGGCGTTGTTTCTGTTCGCCGAAAAACTCGACTTTGGCGACATCGGGTACTTTTAACAGTTCGGTTCGAATCAATTCTGCTTGTTTTTTAAGTGCGGCGTAGTCAAAGCCATCACCCGTTAAGGCATACATGCTGCCGTATACGTCACTAAATTCATCGTTAAACGTTAGGCTTTCGATATTTTGCGGCAAGGTATGACGAATATCCGCCACTTTTTTGCGAACTTGATACCATACTTCTGGCACGTCTTTTGAGAGAGTATTATCTTTGACGATAATAAAAATCATCGACTCGCCGGGACGTGAGTAACTATTGGAATAGTCGAGATGCGGCACTTCTTGGATTTTCTTTTCCAGTTTATCGGTGACTTGTTGCTCGACTTCCTCGGCACTCGCACCCGGCCAAGTGGTGCGTATCAGCATTACCTTAAAGGTAAATGGCGGGTCTTCCGATTGCCCCAGTTGTGTATAGGCCATGAGTCCGGTCAGTGTGAGGACTAACATCAAATACAAGACTAGGGTTTGGTGCTTTAAGGCCCAATCGGACAAATTAAACGGGGGGTTAGCGCTACTATCGGCTACTGGCTCAGGGTGTTCACTCATGGAGCCGCCTCTAACATTGGTTTAACAGGTTGGTTTTTTGATAGGGTGTGTACGCCTGCAATGGCTATTTTTTCACCTGCTTGCAGGCCACTGATAATTAAGACGCCATCTTCTCTGAATTGATCGGTAACGACTTCGCGCGGCTGGGCGTTATCCTTCGAGTCAATCACCCACACCGTTTTTTTACCATTGATTTCAGTCAGCGCACTGCTGGGTATAAGAAACTCTGCCGTTTGTGCTTGCTGAAAAGTCACTCCGGCGGTCATGCCCAGCTTTACGGCGGCATCTGAGGCTTTAATGCTCACCCGTATGTTAAAGGCGCGGGTAGCAGACTCGGCCGCGGGGGCTATTTCACGTACCACGCCAGTGTAAATTTTTTGCCGATTTGCCCACATCCTGACATTAACAGCGGTATTAACGCGTACTTCGGCCATACGGGATTCCGGTACGGACACTAAAACCTCGATTTCTTGTGTGTCGGCAATTTTTACAACGGCTTCACCTGCCTTAACCACTTGCCCCGGTTCGGCGTGTATCTCTGTCACTACGCCATCACGATCAGCGGTTAAGTTAGTGTATTGCATTTGATTGCCAGACACATTGGCTTGCGCCTTTACTTGCGCCAGTCGCGCACTGGAGATTTTAAGCTCTGCTTCACGGCTATCTAATGCCGATGCAGAAATGAATTTTTTAGCAAATAGCTGTCGCTGCCGTGCAACTTCCGTTAATGCTAGGGCATGATTCGCTTCTGCTGCGCGCACATCAGCCAATGCGGCAGTTGCGCTTAAATGCGTATCGGTGGCATCCAGATGGGCAAGCACTTGCCCTTTTTTAACCTGCGCACCCACATCAACATTGCGCGCAATGATTTTTCCATCGATTCTAAAGCCTTGGCTGGATTCGTATCTGGGGCGTACCTCGCCGACCAAAGTCATCGCGTTGGCGGCCGCTTTTTCACCCACGATAACCACCAGTGCAGGGCGGGGCGGCGGGGCGGGTTGTGGTGGTTTATCACAAGCCGTTAACAAGGGTAGTAATGCTAATCCGAGGCGATTGATTTTCATAGTGTTGGATTCTTTATGGTGTAAGGCGTTCGGGATGCCGGAGCAGACCGCGTAAAAGGATTTGTTGCATGAACTGTAAGCGTGCGGCTATGTCCGTCCAGTGAATTTTGGTTTCCTGTCCCAGTGCAATTTCCAACGAACATACGCCATGAACACTCGCCCATACCGTTTGGGCAATCAATTCGACATCGGTTAATTCCGGCTTGAATAAATCGGCATCAAACGCATCTTGCACGATGATTTTTAACTGGGCATACGCATCTTGTTCGGTATTGCCCTGTTCAATTTGGGTGGTTTCTAAATTGAACGGTGCGCGAGGGGTCATAAACATCAACCGATAATGGTTGGGGTGTTGCAAAGCAAACTGTGCGTAACCGTTATTTAAGGCTTGCAGGCGGCTAATTAAATCCGGTATTTGCATAATTTCACGCATACTGCTGGCGAGTGCTAAGAAATCCTCATCACACACGGCTTGTAGCAAGGACTCTTTATCGGCAAAGTGATGGTATAGCGTCGTAGCCGAGTAATTGATTTTTTTAGCGATTTCGCGCATAGATACCGCTTCGATACCGCGCGCTACAAACAGCGATCGCGCTGCATCGAGAATGCAGCAACGTAATTTTTCACGGTCTTCTGGTGATTTTGTTTTGGGTGGCATGGGCAATAAATAATTAAATTAACACTGTTAAGTTAACAGTGTTAATTTAAAAAGTAAAGCCCTTTAGTGAATAAAAAGGTGCGAGACGCTAAGCTTAAGCAGCGGGAAGATGTACGGCCAGTAAATCGCATTTTGCATGGTGCAAAACACTGTTTGCGGTAGAGCCTAGCAGTAAAGCCAATCCTTGTTTGGTATGAAAGCCCATCACAATTAAATCAATCGCCTGTTGCTCGGCTAAATGCACGATTTCTTGCTGTGGCGAGCCCCAGATGAGCCACGCGTGGTCATGATCAATGCCAAGGGTATCTGCAATCTGGCGCAAGCGGTTTTTTTCACTGTTAAGCAGCGCATAATCTGACGGTTTATCCAGACTAATGCGCGTGCCGTAAGCGGTGTCCGGCATGGCAATATTATCAAAAACATGCAGCAAACTTAAGGTTGCCTGTGTTTGCTTTGCCATGTTGCAGGCTTTTTGGATAACCGCTGGGTCAAACTCGGAATAATCAATGGCTATAAGGATATGTTGATAGGGTTGCATAATTTATCTTGAGTAAGGTGCAATATGAGGGCATTGCTTTGGTATGATAGGCGATGATTTTAGGTAAAGGCCAACAATGAAACGGATAGGCAGTGAGCGAAGCAAACATTCATAATAGGATATTATTTGCAGGCGATCCACATGGATGCTTCGATAGTATTATACAGGCAGTGATGCAATATGAACCCCTTGCGGTGGTGATGTTGGGCGATTATTCTTTGCAACACAGCTTGGATGAGTATTTAAAGCCCATTGCCGCGTTAACGCAAATTTGGTGGATTTATGGCAATCATGATGTTGCCAGTCCAATGGATTATGTTAATTTATTCGAGAGTGGCTATAAAGATAAGGGACTGCATCTGCGTGTGCAAGAAATAGCCGGGCTTAAAGTGGCTGGGTTGGGGGGTATTTTCATGGCAAAAAATTGGTATCCGCCGTTGCAAGCAAAATGGCAAGACCACGCGCATTGGTTGCAGGCGCAATCGCCCTCGGTTAGACGCATAGGCATGCCCTTAAAATTACAATACTCAATCTGGCAACATGAATTTGAGCAGATGCGTACAACGGTTAAAGCAGATATTCTCGTGACGCATGAAGCGCCCAGTTGCCACCGTTATGGTTTTGCAGCGATTGATGAATTGGCCGCGGCGATTGGTGCGCGGCATATTTTTCATGGTCATCAACATGAATATTACAACAAAGTAAAGCATGGCATCGCTGTCACGGGTGTTGCCAGAGCGGCTGTGGTCAATTTATCTGGACGGCAGTTAGTCCACAGCGGCTAATATCTGGCTACTGTGCAAGACCCGTTAAGTCTGTCGTTGTCTAAAAAGAAGACGATCTGACACAAGGCTAGTAAAATCAACGCCTCAATGCTACAACGAGCAAGCTATCCACAGAGTTATTCACAGCTTTTGGGGATAAACCGTATGCGTGTTTTTTTCAAGTTTTTATCGGTAAATGCAGCGTACTTATTCACCTCCCCCTTTTTCAAAGGGGGATTGAGGGGGATTTTATCTAATAAATCTCCCCCAGCCCCTCTTTTTCAAAGAGGGGGGCTGAATAATTGCAATGAAGTGGGCGAAGTCAAGGTGATATTTGAAACGTCGCGCGTCCATATCGGTAAGCTTATAATTTTAGTGTGTTAATAACAATGAGAGTAAAGAATGAGCAATGTTTTTAGTTTTACTGGGGCTGTGGGCAGAGACGCCGATGTTAAATCAACCCCTTCTGGGCAATCTGTATTGAATGTCACCGTTGCCAATAACATCGGCTTTGGTGATCGGCAGCAGACCTTATGGATCAGGGTGGCGTTATGGGGCAAGCGTGCGGAAACCTTGGCGCAGTATTTAAAAAAAGGTCAGCAAGTATTTGTGTCCGGCGAATTATCCATGCGTGAATATCAGGCAGCCGATGGCACGACTAAAAGCAGCCTGGAATTGAATGCCAATATCATTGATTTGCTGGGTAAACGCAATGATCAGGGCGGACAAGCGCCGACTTCCGCACCCGCACAGCAAAACTACCAAGCGGGCAGCGCACCTTCTGGCTATGCCGCACCGGATAATTTTGCCGCCGCATTTGATGATGATATTCCTTTTTAGAGGACACCTTGGATTAGATAGTCAAAGGTTCGTTCTGAATCTTACTGCTTAATATTATCCAGATAAAGCGGCTTTCCGGCAGTAACTATTACACCGGAAGTCTATGGTTTGTCGCTATCCAAATCCGATGGGGCTTTAGCATTGATTGTTTAAAGTCCCCCGATGATGTCTAACCTATTGTTTATAAGGATATACT
>JAPLRW010000226.1 GCA_026398935.1 Methylococcales bacterium | reverse complement strand
GTCATCGGATAATTGAATAGAGCGAATAAATACATCTTGTACATCTGTCTCTAACTTTGGTTTATAGTTAACCTTATAAATCTTGGCTAACCACAGTTCTTTATCGCTAGTGCTGTCTATAGCAACTATGTATCCGCCATTTTGTTCCAAGCCTCTCTCTCGTCCCCAATGCAGCACTTCATAACGCACCCCATTGGCTGTTACTGGATTAACATCCGCTGGCCCGACTCGTTTTCCTGCAGGCATACCTAAACTTTTCTTAGTCATTTTCTTACTCTCCTGAGCAGTGGTTTTATTGATACCTGTTTTAATTGAGGCTGCCACTGTTTGGTAACAAGCGCATAAACAGCACAAAATAAAAACCGTCATCAAGCGTTTTTTTGTTACAAGTAATTTAATTAAATACATTTTTTATAAGCCAAATAGTGTGGGCAGGCGCGTTTTTCTAGCATTTACAACAGCTAAGACATTTATTTTTCAAAGATGGCGAGAAGAAAAGTATTGCCATCCTGACAGAAAACGTTCCTTAAACCTTCCCCCAAAACGGATTCAACGTAAGGTCATCAGCATCTGTGTCAATACCACGCTCACCCACCCACGATGTCCACCCTAACCGTGTATTGCCCCCCAGCTGCGCACTCGGTACCTGCGCTTTTTTTAACACCAGATTGACATCCCAGCTCAATTCATCACCGATGTAATTACGGATAATGGCAATGAGTTGTTCTAAGCGATGCCCATCAGGTAATAAGCTGAGGTATTCATCCAGATTCAACGGGCCAAAATGAATACGAAATTTATGTTGGCATCCCCATACTTTTGAACCGAGTATGGCGGATATGCCTAGCTCGCCTGTTCTTGGGGTTTCGCCCAGCCGGGTCAGATCGTTAGGTTGAATAGCCAGCCATTCCCCCACAAATGACTCAACACTGACACGAAAACGAAAGTAGTCGGCTAATAAGGCTCTTAAGCCTTCTGCGGATTTACTTTGGCTGGCTAGAAAACCCGTATAATAAAATTTAGCCAAGTCCGGCATAGCATCACGTTCACGCAAGGCATCGCTTCCAAAGCCTGCCAATGATCCAATGTAAGTAGAGAATCGATCACTGTCTGGTCGGTCATAACTGACGGTGGGTTCGGTATTGGCCCATGCCCGATAGAATAAACAAATCATACGATGATGAAATATATCGGCAAAACCGACTAAGGTATGATCACGAAAATTATGTACTCTTTCGTGTATGTATTCGGTCAAATGGGTGGGCATCGGGCCATTGGTGCCAAACAGCCCTAAAAAACGCTGTTTCAATAAAGGCATTAGCCCTTGTTTACGGCGGCTGAATGACGTGAGCGTCGCGGTTTCAAAGGTGAGCGCCACATCCTGTCCCAATCTTATCGGAGGTTCCAGGCTGGGGCGTTGTGATTGTCCAAAGCGAGCTTTCGTGTTGTACGCGCATTCTAAAAGGCGCATTACCTGAAAAAAGCCATAGCGGTATGGCTCTTTTTGTAGCGCCGCTTCTAAAGCAACTGCCTGATCCCTAGTCTCGTTGGCCATCGCATTATTTCTCCACGGTCACTGGTTTTTAGTACCGTTTCAGTAAAAGAGTTAAGGGACACATACTGAGCAAAAAATTGCTCTAGCACCATGCCTAATAAAAACACGCCACTGCCTTCAAAAGCCGCTTCATCGACGGTTAGAGTTATCTCCATTCCCCGTCCAAAAACAATTGGGCCTGCGGTATTGATGCGTCTGACGATGGGTTTTGACTGAATAAACAACACCCCTTCTATTTGTTTGCGAAAACTTAAATCACTGTTATCGCCATATAAAGACAGTAAGCTGCGGAAAGCCGTCGCACCCTCTTTATCATTGCTATTGACCAATGATAAATAATTAAGTGATAAATGGTTAATCAGTTTCCACGCGGTATCTTTGTAAGCATTAGACGCGCGCGGTTTAGTCGGCCCTGATAAACACCGGATAGAGTCAACAGGCGCACCGGTTTGAATGGTAAAATCCGTTTTTCCGATACCGATAGGCAGTTGTAAGGGTAAATCACGGTTGGTGCAGAGTGTATTAATGCCCAGCTGCCGTAAATCACTTTTAAACGGCGCTTCATTACTGTCTACAATAGCAACAAACACTTCATTACCCACGTAACTGGAACGAGGGCCTTGTAGTTTTTGTTTTGAAGAGATAACGCGTGGTGAACGAATAACGGAATAATAAGCACGCGGCCGTTTATGGCTTACGTCGCTACTGGCTTGATAAAAAGGCAGGAACGCTTGTTGCTCATCAGAGGTAGCGCCAAAACCGATTACCTCTCGAATTTGATAAACTTCATAATCTATCGGTCGCGTTCTATCTGGGACAATGTGATACTCATTGGTTTGTTGGGTTACATGAATACGGTCAGCTCGCTTTGGAAAGACATTAATGGCGGGGGTACAAAATAAGCCAAAGCGCGATACATCCACTTCATTCACTAGCCGTGCATTACTGCGATTTAACAAAATAATAATATCGACTTCATTCTCAAGGCATTGCTGCAAGGCGGGCTGTAATTGGGTCAGCTCAACAAACATATACCGCTCAGGAAAGGCAAAATATTCCTGTAGCAACCTATAGCCCTGGAATGAACGCGACGTGTAGGGTAATAACGCTTCATCTTGCGTAAATCCGAGCGGTAAAACCGCGGATTGTTTAATGCTGTGTTGCCAGCTAAGCGGGCGATCTATGGGTTGAATAACCACCGCAATACTATTGGCAAGCAGTTGTTCATAAATTTGCATGGGCAACTCACCGACGCCCCGCAAATACAGCGGTAAGTTATTTAATGCCAGTTGATTAAAGGTTAAGCCCGCCGTGGACTTTAAGCGTAGCCGAATAGCGGCTTTAAGTCCCGGTAAACTGGGAACGCCTAAATTGGCTACCGCGCCGACACCATTAAGGTATTCAGCCGCTATGATCTCGATAGGCCACAGCGTTAAATCGTGAGCGGTGCGATATTCGCACGCGGTTTGCTCATTCTTGCCTATTTGACTGCGTAACGCGGTTTCTTTTGGAACGATAAAACCTTCATTAAGCGAGCCTTCCATTAAATCGGGTGCTAGTTGTACAACCGCCATAGAAGGCGTAGGGGAAAGATAGTGAGGGTAAACCATTTCCAGCAAATGCTGGGTAAAACGGGGAAATTCAGCATCGACTTTAAGCTGTACGCGCGCAGAAAGATAGGCAAAGCCTTCTAATAATCGTTCAACATAAGGGTCGGCACATTCAAAGCTATCCAAGCCTAATCGGCTGGCGATTTTGGGGTATTCGAGCGCGAATTCACCGGCCATTTCCCGAATATGTTGCAGTTCATGATTGTAATACTTGAGTAATCTGGGATCCATGCTGTTAACCCTTATCCGTAACGGTCATATTACCGGTTTCTAAATCTAATTCGGTTCTAAGGTAAAGATGCAGCGGTAAAGGCTGCGCCCACAGTTCACCCTCAATATCAAAGGTGATAGCATTTTTATTCATTTGATTGTCTGAAACAGTGACTTTTACCGTGACAGATTCCGGAAAAATACGTGGCTCAAAATCCCATATCGCCTGCCGTATTTTTCGTTGTATTTCATCGGCATCAGCACTTGAAATAGTCGCCCCCACTAAGTCATGAATACCATAATTAACCACACAATGACTCACAAACGGAAAGTCATCCAAGTTTTGGATGGTATCCAGAGTGCTGGTATTAAGCAACCACGCCAAGTCTCTTAGTACACATTGCCGCAATTTACTTAAGGATAAAACCCGTTGTTCGCGGGATTCTTGTTCTTTTTCAGGCGCATCATCAACAAGACGATCCAACAGTGAGGGTTGCAAACGTTCTTTTTGCGTTAATTCAGCCATGCGCTTACATCACGGTATTAAAAGCTATTTCACGAACATCCATGAGTGAATAATCGTTTTCATTGGTGCTTAACAAACGTTGCCCTAAACCGATAAACAGGGTATCACTCAGTTCTGTCCACTCGGTTTTACGCGCAAGCTGTAGTGCAGAATCCGCCGAGGTCTCTGACCCCGGATAGCGTGTCGGAATAAAACCTACTGCTTCGCCGCCATTGCTCCAGACAAAATGCGCAGGCATCCACACCACATCACGTAAGTCAGCAGGTTCTTCTATTTGAATGTGTTGGATTTGTTGAAAGGGAATCCAGTAATACCGCCCGTTGATAATGGCTTCAAGCACCGGCCCTAGACGTGCATCAGCATCTGCTAGCCATTCAAAGGCTTCACCGTTAATAGTTCCTGATGTAGTCGGTGCAAGTTCAAATGCTTGATCACGCAATATTTGCGCTTCTTTATGTTGTCCTTTGGCGTTTAATGCCAAAGCTTGCTGTAATAAGGCAATCCATTGGCTGGGTTGACCAAATACCAATGGGGTTTTACTGCCTTGAAAAATTTGTTTGCGCAACACTTCACAAGCAATGGCTTCTCGATAGGTTTGCACCATAGGTAAGCAAGCGGCATCGAGATCACCCGCTACATTTAATTGCGCTAAAGCTCTGTCCCATTCACCTTGTATAGCAAGTAGCTGAAATAAAAATGTGCGGCGCTTAGCATCAGCGGGGTTTTTGCGTATTTCTGCTTGTAAAGCGAGTAAGGCCTCGCTTGGGCTACCTTCTCGAATAAACTGTTCGGCATTCATGCGGGAGAACCTCCATTTTTCATATCATTGATGAGAGCAACAACTGCAAAAGCATAAAAGTCTCCCTCTCTATGATAGTAAAGAGGGAGTTAACACCGTGTATTTGTAACTAAACCCGCACAAGTTAGCCCGATTTTACATTTTCTTCTATATTCCAGCCACAAATGCCAGCAGAAGCTGTTTTACCTTTCTCGTCTTGCATAAAATATTCAAATTTAACTTCAGCAAAATTAATACTGACATTCTCTGTTAAGCGATCTTCACCACCCCTGCCGCCAGTTGAAACTGAGCTAATGATGCATTTTTTCAGTGTAATTTCTATGTATTTTTGTTGCGTTTCACCGGCTTTACGACACAACAGTTTCATTTCATCAATGTGTGTTCCGCCGCAACAATGTAACATGATGGCAGGCGTTGCTTTATCTACATATTTTGTGAGTGAAATGTCTTGCACATTGACTTTACCTGCACCACCACCACTGCCCATGTGAAATGACCCTGATTGCGACATCCCCCAACTCCACGCAAGTACGTCAATATCACCCGCAGCACTTTGCGCCTTATCTTTGGTTTCACCTTTGATTTTAGCGCCCATATTGATAAACATATCTACAGCCATTGTCTTCTCCTCATATCATTAAGTAATACTACAGAAAACCCTATGCCCTAACCCACTGTACACAGGGTGAAATCGTTAACGCTAAAATTACCCCCCTTTCAGGGACGGTAATTTAGACACCAATCGTAAAGAAACGGTTAACCCTTCAAGTTGATAGTGCGGTCTCAAAAAAAACTTAGAACTGTAATAACCGGGGTTACCTTCTACTTCTTCAATAATGACCTCAGCGGCCGCTAAAGGTTTTTTTGCCTTGGTTATTTCACTGGAATTAATCGGGTCGCCATCAACATATTGGTTAATCCAGTTACCCAACCAACGTTCCATATCGTCTTTCTCTTTAAAAGAACCAATTTTATCGCGCACAATACATTTCAAGTAATGTGCAAACCGGCACGTAGCAAACAGATACGGCAAACGAGCGGCTAGATTGGCGTTTGCCGTAGCATCCGGATCTTCATACTCCGTGGGTTTTTGCAACGATTGTGCGCCAATAAAGGCGGCAAAATCGGAGTTCTTTTTGTGTAACAGTGGCATAAACCCTGCCTTGGCAAGCTCTGCTTCGCGGCGGTCACTGATCGCAATTTCAGTAGGACATTTCATGTCCACGCCACCGTCATCCGTTGGGAAGGAATGTACGGGCAGATTTTCTACCGCACCACCCGATTCAATACCCCGAATCCTCGAACACCAGCCGTACATTTTGAATGACCGATTAATATTGGTTGCCATTGCATACGCAGCATTCGTCCATGTGTAATTTGCACTGTTAGCCGCTTCGGTGCTTTCTTCAAAATCGAATTCATCAACCGGATCAGTCTTTGCTCCATAAGGCAGACGTGATAACACCCGTGGCATGGCTAAACCAATGTATTTGGAATCATCCGATTCGCGCAGTGATCGCCAAGCAGCATAATCAGGCGTAGAAAATATCTTGGTTAAATCACGCGGATTAGCCAACTCTGACCAAGAATCCATTTGCAAGGTGGACGGTGACACACCGGAAATAAACGGCGCATGAGAAGCTGCGGATATTTGCGCAATTTGTGCTAATAATTCAACATCTTGCGGTGAATGATCAAAAAAATAATCGCCCATTAAGCAACCGAATGGTTCACCCCCAAACTGACCATATTCTTCTTCGTAAAGCTTTTTGAATAACGGACTTTGATCCCAAGAAATACCTTTAAATTTTTTAAGCGTTTTACTTAAGTCTTTTTTAGAGATATTCATTACTCTGATTTTTAGCTGCTCATCAGTCTCTGTATTATTGACCATGTAGTGCAGTCCACGCCATGAACCTTCCAGTTTTTGAAAGTCCTCATGATGCAAAATAAGATTAATTTGCTCGGTTAATTTTTTATCAATTTGCGCAATAATCGCCGCAATCGATGCCACGGCATCATCAGAGATCACCGATGCATCTTTCAATACAAATTCAGCCAATGTCTGGACGGCGTTTTCAACCTCAGCTTTTGCTCTATCTGATTTCGGTTTAAACTCTTTATTTAAGAGCAAAGAGAAATCACTGGTTTCTTCTACGCGCGTTGGTGAGTCCTGTTGCTGTTCTAGTGTCGTATCAGCCATGATTTATTCTCCCGCTTCTTTCGTTTCAGTGGTATCAGCAGGTTTGGGCGCTGCCACTAAAGATTGCAATAAAGCCGGGTCATTAAGTACCTTGGCAATTAATTCTTCTGCCCCGCCTTTACCGTCCATATAGGTGACTAAATTAGACAGTTGCGTTCTCGCTTCCAATAATTTATCTAGTCCAGAGACTTTTTTCGCAATGGCGGCTGGGGAAAAATCATCCATACTTTGGAAGGTAATGTCGACATTCATACTGCCCTCCCCTGTCAGGGTATTGGGAACTCTGAAAGCGACTCTGGGTTTCATGGACTTTAAGCGGTCATCGAAGTTATCCACATCGATTTCCAGCATTTTACGCTCACCCACAGGTGCGAGAGGATCGGTAGGATTACCGGATAAGTCAGCTAATACACCCATGACAAAAGGCAATTGCACCTTTTTCTCAGAACCGTATAACTCAACATCGTATTCAATTTGTACTCTAGGCGCGCGGTTACGTGCTATAAACTTTTGACTGCTTTCTTTTGCCATTTCACACCTCTTACGGGTTATTGTTAAAATAGATTAAAAACCGTTATTCATCGTTATCCTGTTGCTTACCTAAAATAGTACTTGCCTCATCGACTCCCGTCGGTGCTATGTCTTTGAGTGCCTCTATAAAATTCTTACCCACCAACCTGATGGCTCGATCAATAAATAGCGGCACGGGACTTGATGGCTCATGTTTCATATAATAATCGCGAACCAAATTGAGCATTTTTATAACATCTTGATTGTTATTAATAGCACCTGATATTGATTTTTCTGCTATTACAGCAACTTCGCCCTCTGCCAGTACGTGATCATCGGCACTCACACCATCGCCCCCGCCCTTTTTCTCCAGAGACGTTATTAAAAACACCTTACTTTCTTTTAAGAATGACCGCAAATCAGCAAAACTAGGCGCTTCACTAACGCCGACATAATCCGTTACCAGCGTTTCTAATTGATTAAGATTGTCAAGGCTGGTGCTTATTTCTTGAAAAGTCTGCTGTAAATACGCCAACTCACTGTCTTGAACAGCGGCATCAATGGTGGCTTGATTAATGTTTTTTTCACTGCTTGTCGCAGTAGATCTGCCTGAGGCGATATTGATTTCACGAAAATTAAAGCGCCCGATTGCTTTAGATTCGATAAGCGGCGTTTGTTGAAGTGGTTTGAGAATAGCGTCATAGTCACACAATGACATCAGCACATTAACCCTTTCGGTAGGATCGTTGTCATCATCGGGATCAAGCTGAGGGTGAATACTGTCCCAACGCTGTTCTAACAACGTTCTAATGAGGATAAGGCCATCTTGTAATCCTGAAAAGCCTTGTAGTGCGATGAGGGCGCGTAAATAAATCATTAACACGCGTAAATCGATGGTTTTTAACAGTAACGCTTCGGAATACTTTTTTATATCACGCCAGTTAGGGGGTTCTGCTTCGACAATGGTCTCACCCATTTGCTGCTCAGGCTTACCTTTAACCGCCTGTTCCAGCGCAATGAATGCCGGATCGTACTGTAAATCATCACCACAAACATGCTCAGGATCTATATCCTTTAAATACTCATCAATAGTAATAGCCAATGCCGTTTCCTCTCGATTTTGATGAATTTAAAAATTCTTTTTTATTAGCAACTATCCAAAGTAAAGCGTGTAAAAAGCACCCATGCTCTAAATCGCACCACACAGTCATTTTTTCGCTGCGTCAAAACATGATTATTCTAAGTACGAACGACCACAATAACCGTGACATTATCTCTTGCACCACGCGCTAAAGCTTCATTAATCAAGTCACTAGCAATGTCTTGGCAAGCACGGGTTTTGATTATATGCTCAATTTCATTAAAACTCACTTCTTTATCTAAGCCATCACTGCACAACAGAAAAATATCACCTTTAAGCACGGTAAGTATCGCTATATCAAGCTCCAAATCATCATCGGCACCGACCGCTCGCGTAATAACATTTGCGTTTTTAACTGACCAATTTGATGATAATGGCGCATCATCTTCACAGTGATCTTGCGTGAGTTGCTGTAATTTATCTTCACGAAAACGGTATAAGCGGCTGTCACCCGCCCATAAAAAAGCGCAACGATCTGCATCACACACCAGGCTGACAACGGTACTGCCCACTAATTGATCCGAGTACTCTTTAGCAGCGAGTTGCCGCAATTGCGTATTAATATTTTTTAAACATTGTTCGACGTCGTTAACGTAGCTTTCCAGTGGCGTTGTTGGCAAGATGTCTTTCAAGGTATTAACAATCAATTGACTGGCAATATCGCCCGCTTTATGCCCTCCCATACCATCAGCAACCACCCATAAGCACGCTTCTGGTCTATTTAACAACGCATCTTCATTGAGTTTGCGCCGTTTACCGGTATGAGTAAGCGCCCATGAATGCCAAGAAAATTCACTCAATACGCCGTTATCCTGAGTGAGGATGCTGCTTAAGCTTGAATATTCTGAATCAGTGGTGGCAATAACGGCAGGTGTAGCGCTATTTTCTATGGATGTTTTACCGCTCAACAATTCAACAAATTCCCCTATCGGCGGCAAACCTTCGTAAACCAATAGCGCAGAGGGCACATGATCTGAGCCTGCGTTACACCATAAACTGTACCCCGACATAAACTGCGTTAATAATTGTTCATTGAGCGCTATAAAAGCATCTGTTGCGTGTTCAACATTCTCCATCGAAACATAAAAAGCCTTTTTATCGGCAGGCATTTTCTGCATAACCGATGCCTGATCAGGCATTGGAAGATCGGGGATAGACTGAATCAGTTGATCGAAATCCTGTAAATCCAGACTACCCTCCAAGCCTGTCAAGGCGACATCTTCAAGCTGTTCAAACCACGGATTCCCCTCCGTAAATAAAAACGGCAACGGGGGGGATTGCTCAAATACCACCGCAACAGTTAAAGGGTAATAACGACCAACTCTATCAACACTTGGCATAACAATACCCGCTACGGCTTTATCGCCACAGACGCCGGGGCTTAACAAAAATCGCCATATTGGGCTGGTTAAATAACAGTTTAACCAATTTTCTCCAAGGGTTTCACGACTGGCAGCAATAGCACTTTGTAACCAATTATCCCAAGGAGTAATGAATTCGCTAGGCAAGCGCCTAGAAACAAAATCACCGATGATGGGTAATTTACCGTAAAAACCAACCGTTGCATTGATAGTCATCATTACAGATTCAATGGAAAGTGGATTGCATTGAATACGTTTAGTGAGAAAGGATTATTCACGCTACTCGCACTGAGTTCATAACGTGCTTGTAGTGCATCTATATTAAACGTAAGCAGGTATTTATCTTGATCCGTTTGTTGAATATGCGCCATTTCCAATACCTTAAACCATGACCATTGCCCTTCGACTTCTTTATGCAGTTTTTTGCCGTCTTTCGTTTCAAAACCAAAGCTGACTAAACGACTACCATCTGTCCCCGGCCATTGAAAAGCTGAACTTTTTCCGATCTCATTTTGAGTAAGGTTACTTTGTTGCCCCTCAATGCTTAACCAAAATGAAGTGGCATTGGCATCTAATGATAAAGGCTTAAGATTAAATTTTACTAAGGGCGCAGTACCACCACCCGTAAAAAAAATCGGGCGTATTTTAGTAGCCGCTTGTAACTGCGCCAACGCAGACGACGAAACGGCAATCGCTTGATTATTTTGCGTAATCATACGCCAACTTTTACCGCTGGTATCGACAAACGCTTTTAAATGGGTATTAAAAAAAGCATCTAAAACCCCCCTTGGAGCGAAAAAGCGACTGAAATCGTCCAGCGTAACCTCTTTACTGCTTGCCCTTGCGAAAGGATAACGGCCTTGGATGGCAGATTGATACAAAGGCACCACTTCACTTTGCCACAGTCGATTTAACTGCGATTTACTGCTGTCCATAATAAGGTCTTGATTACCTGTCGCAAGCGCTTGTGTCATGCTTTTTAGCGGCTCGGGTAAATGCGCAGACTCCGCCTGCATTTTTGCCACAACATCACCACCGCCTTTGGCTTTTTCTATCGCGACACCGCCCACGTTTGACGTTGCACCAAGGTCTATCATATAACCATATAGTTGCGCCAACACCGCCAGCGTGTGATCGAAAGGAACGGCGCCACCCTCCGCAGCACCTCTCACTAAAGAGGTTAATGCTTTAAAATGTGCTTCAACCTCACTGCCAAGGGGTGTTTCCGGTTGACCCGTTAGTCCTTCCGATTTAGCAACGGCTAAGAGCTGAGCCGTACGGCTATCGACCGTTTTTACCACGCCTGCTTCTTGCAGCTTACCAACGGCATCTGCAGGACTAGCGGGTTTATTAGTCAGCGAGGTTTGTTTATTTAACGTGTCCAGTAATTGCCGTAACGGTGAGTCTGGCGCTGATGCAAACTCCAGCACTTCAACCGCTTGCCCGGCATTAGCAATGGCTTTTAAGCGTGTGTTCGCCAATAAATCGTCCCAATATTTGATGTAATCTTGATAGTAATACTGACGAATAGACGCCTCCAATGTATCACTATCAAGCATTTCAGTTTTTCCGCTATCACCCAATACCCAACTTCCCGTCACGGATGCTTGCGCCTGATCTTTACTTTGTTTTAAAAAGGTTTTATAAAAACCATCGTAAGTAAATAAATAAGGAATGGTTTGTTGTGCCAAAGTGCCATTTTTAGCTGAAAAAACCCTTTCAGCATTGATACCTAATGCATCCAGCAGCTTGAAATCATTGGCTTTGGTTTGCAATGCCTCGTTTTTAATGCGCATGTAAACTTGCTGTGCTACAGGAATACGGTTCAAAACTTGCCGTGCAGCAGCAATCAAACGCGCATTTAGCTGCTGCGGCTCCGGTGGTAATTTGAGTAGCCCATCTAAATGTGTAAGCAGTTTTGTTTGCGTGTCGGTGTCCGTGGCGTAGGTATTTTCCCAATCCACAGCAATCCAAGGTCTGACCAATTCTGCGTTGAATTTTTTGCTATCACCGAGCATTAAATACACTTCCAGCAAGGGGTATAACAGTTCAGGATTACCTATTTTTTCTTGAATACGCTGTTCCAGACGCGCTTTAATGCGAGGTAATAATACTTTTTGCAATAATTCGTTATACGTTTCAGTGATGACGGGTTGTAATTTATCCCCTTGATAAAGTCCAGAGGTCATCAGCCATGGTACATCGTCAGTGTAAACCTGTGTAATCATCCGCATGGCGTCTAGGCGTTTTAACAGCGCAGAAAAGTCATTTTGCCCGTTAGGTGTTGCCGTGACAACCGCGCCGTACTGTTGAATGTAGTTATCCAGATCCGCGAGTGCGCGTTGATTTTTATTGTAGCTGGTTAGCCATAACGCTGACATCAGTACAATACCGGCCAAAGAGGCGGCGTAAATACCTTGTCGCGATAAAGTTTGCAGCCGCTCAAGACGGGGATTAACGCCGACAATCAACGCTTCTTCAAAAATAACGTCTTTTAACAAGCGCGTTAAAAAAAAGCTTTTACCTTTACCGCTAAACAGCGGCGCGGATAATCTGTCCAACTTGAAGGTGTTGGCCAAAACGCCCATTAACCGATCTATGGGTGTTCCCTCTTGAGTACCGCTGGTCAAATAAATACCACGTAAGTACGGTGCGCTTTGATAACGATTAGCGCCGTAACATTCCTGCAAAAAGGTCAATAGCCCTTCGCGTAATAACGCCATACGCTGCGGAAAACCAAAAATTAACGCGCGCCGTTGTAAATCCCGCTCCTCTTGTAATCGTCTGGGCAGGTGCGCATTAATGCGGGTTAGCAAATCATCAAAATCAGCCCCTACGCGCGCAATGACATCAATAGGATTGGCGGGATCTTCTGCCGGAAAAGTCACCCCCCACACTTGCGCCCGCTCTTCCTTACTTAACGTAGAAAAAAAGTCATTAAATCCCGCCACTAAATCCACTTTGGTAAACAACATGTAAATAGGAAAGCGAATACCAAAATGGCTGTGTAATTCTTCGATACGCTGTCTTATCGCCTGCGCATGAAGACGCCTTTCTTCTTCTGTTTGTTTTAGTAAATCTGACAAACTCATGGTACACAACACCCCATTTACCGGTCTTCTAGGGCGATGCTTTTTCAGTAAGTCTAAAAACCCCAGCCAAGCGGCCTTGTCAACCGCTTCATGACTGTCTTGCGTGACATAACGTCCTGCTGTATCCAATAACACTGCTTGATCAGTAAACCACCAGTCACAATTGCGCGTACCGCCTATGCCGCGTACTGCACCCTTACCGAACGTATCCGCTAAAGGAAATTCTAGTCCTGAATTAATCAATGCGGTGGTTTTTCCAGAACCCGGTGGGCCAATAATGATGTACCAAGGTAAATCGTAGAGATAATTTTTACCTGAAGCGTTTTTTGCACCTTTTTTTAAGGTGTGTAAGGCTTTATCAAAATTATTGGCAATGGTACTGATTTCAGCGTCAGCTTCTTTAGCCAGCTGAGTATCTTCACCGTTTAATGGCGTCACTAAATCCTGCGCCATTTGCGCATTCGCCCGATTGGCTTTTACTTGCATGAGCAGATTGCACATCGCCCAGACCAACACCATAACGAGAATAAAGAGCAATCTGGAAAAATCAGTGGCTAACGGTACGTGTCCTGCAATAGCAATGAGTGAACCAAAAAACCAAATCAGTAAACTTAAGGCAATGATACCTAACAGTTGAATAACCCATTTATTTTTAAAAAATTCTATGACTGTTTTCACGGCTGCCCCTTTACGGCTATAAAATAATTTCAACACGGCGATTCATCGCCTTATGCTCAGGGCTGTCATTAGCCACCATCGGCTGCGTATCGGCTCGACCCTCGGCAACAATCGTGGTATTGATAGTATGATTATTGGTTAATACGTCCGTAACGGATAAGGCGCGCGCTTTAGATAAATCCCAATTAGAGGGAAATCTTGCTGAAAATATGGGTGAACTATCCGTGTGTCCAACCACCAGAATACGCTCAGAAACGTTATTAAGCGCCTGACTGATTTTATCGAGCAACGGATAATATTGCGTCATAATTTTATCGCTACCCGAAGCAAAAAAACCATTACTCATGATACGAATAATGGTTTTACCATTTCTTTTAAGCAACATGACTTCGCCCCTATCGACCTCTGGTTTAAGAAAGGTATTTAAGGCATCAAGCTGTGACGTTGCGGGTGTAACGATGTCAGGAACGGTGTCTTCGGCAACGACAGGCTGGACATTAATGCCATCTTTAATCGCATACAGTTTAGTGAGCAGCGGATTGGAGGTTGCATTAATCAAATACAACCAGCCTAAAAAGCTCAGCATTAAGACCAACGCAACCACTGCGCCAATCACCCAAAAGGGTATCAATTTTGCGAGGGTATTACGTTTATCTTTAATACCCTGCCAATGCAGCGATAGGTTTCTTTCAACATCGCCACGCTGCCGTTGAATGATTTGATAAGCGTTTTCTCTAATTTCTTCCAGCTTACTTGAGCCGTGATCTTCAACACGGTATCTGCCTTGAAAACCTAAACACAAAGAAAAATACAACAATTCTAATAAATCTAAATGTGTCCCCGGTTGTTGCATACAGTTTTTTAAAATTAGAAAAAACTTCTCTCCGCCCCATGCTTCTTTATGAAAGAAAATCAACAGGCTTTGTGTACCCCAGATACTATTAGACCCCCAAGGCGTGTTAAGTACGGTTTCATCCAACAATGTACAAAGCGCATACCTTGCCGCTTGTACTTGTTCACTAGAGACACCCTGCTGTTTTATTTTAATTTCAAACTGCTTAATTTCCTCAATAATAGTGGCTCTAAGTCCCTCTATATCGGGGTGTGATGCCGTATTCCGAACAGACGCCACTAACGATAGTAAGGTAATAGCGGCACCGGTTATAGGGTTACCTGTGGCATTGGCGCAGGCGTCCCGCACATTGTCTGAGATACTGGCATTAAACGGCGTAGCAGCGGCACTTGACAGTGCGACAGCCGCTGGCTGCTGGATTTGTGGCTTCCGCCCACCCGGCATCGGCCTAAGGATCGTTTTATCATCATCAATATAGCTATTGCCAAAAGGATCATCGTTGCTCATAGTGTCACCCGTTTTTAATGGCCCAAAATTCTAATTCAAGCCCTGGAAATTCACCCGCAATATGAATAGCAAATCCACCGGATTGTGACATTTGCTTCCACATTTCACTTTGTTTATTCAATTCAAAATAAGCAAAGCCTGCATGAAAAGGAATTTGCCGAGGTGCAACGGGCAAGGCATGAATACTAATCCCAGGCAAAGCGTTGTTAATGAGCAGGTTAATTTTTTCAACCGGCCCAATTTTAACTTGGGTCGGAAAGCCACTGCGTAACTGCTCTATTGAGACTTGTGCGCTCACCGCTAAGACAAAGACCGCGTCTTTAAGCAGGTTAAGGTCTGGCACTTTAGCACCCCGAATACCGTATTTAGGAGCCGTTAGGGGAATAAATAGTGCATTTTGTTCCAAGACGGCATTCAGTAATAAGCGTAACTCATCCATGACCTGCTTAAAGGTTTTTTGTAAATCATCGTGGGTATAGGTAGAAAAACTAATCGGTCTTTTGTTGGCTTTACAGAACGTCGATAACTCACCCGCCAGCTGCACCGCCAAGCGATAAAAACACTCTGGATGTAAATACGGTACGTTCTGTAAATGTTCAAATAATGGCTCAACCCGATTCACTAATTGCAATAACATATAATCGGAAATTTCTGCTACGCCCCCTCTGCCCGCTTCAGAAGCTCTGCCACCCAAGGCTTCACCACGGGTATGCAATAAACCATATAATTCTTTGATATAACTTTTTAACTGAGGAATAGCATTGCAATCGACCGTAGGTGGAATATAGCCCTCATCAAGAATAATATTTTTATCAATGCGGGATTCAATAACCCGCGCAATACCAATACAGACGTACCCTGCCCGCTCCTGCCTTTCCAGCAACAAACGGGTCTGTAGCTTAGCCAGCATAACGGCAGAAGAGGTATTCGTCGCGACATTGGCGTCTTTTACTTCAGACTCAGCGGCGTGATACCTTGCTAAATTAGTGGGATTTTCATCGGTATCAACTTCTACTGCACCCGGTTGTTGTGCAGGTAAAGATACATAAATAATAGCATTTTGCACATCAATGGGAATATCGATGGGAAGTGGTAAAGCATCATCTTCGGGGAGATTAAAAGGCGTACCATCGGGGAAAATTCCGCTACATTCTGCCAGAGAGAACTTACCCATACCCAATTGGCGCACGTCTATTTTGAGCTTTTTAATACCCCAATCGTAGGGTTGCAAACCACCACAACGTTCACGAACCAGTGTTTCAAAATAACGGTCATGTTGCTGAAAGTGCTGCGGCCTGAGGAACATGCCTTCCGACCATACGGTTTTATTATTTTCTGACATTATTAGTATCGCACCCCGGATTATTGTGTGTTGTATGTGAAATTAGCGATTATTCACCCTGTTGCTTGCTACGTGTTTTTGTTAATACATCCATTTGCTGCTCATAGGCTGTTACAAACGCGTCACCAAAAAAATTTTCAACCGCATCGTCCACGGTATTGCGGTAAGTTTCTTCATAACGATCCCAGCACTTGGATTTTTTTTGCAACACAAAGCCTTGTTCAAATTGTTTTTCAATTATTTTTGGATCAAATGTGGCTAATAAATCACTCAAAGAAGCCTGAATACCGGCTTGCATCGCCAATTGGTGATGCATAATATCGTTAAACGCTTCGTCAATAGCCGTCGTTGAGGCAATAAAACCCTCGGTTTTATTTTCAATCAGTTGCCGCAACACGTCATCCGTTGATACGGTAAATTTAAGCGGATTATTATTTTTTGCTTTTATGACGGTCATATTGACACGACACTCGCTTTTAAACGCGGCTCGACTTCTTAATACCGCCACCGTGCCATCAATCAACTGCCTAAACATCCCGCCAATTCTATGTAAAACTTCTGCTTGTTGTTCCAGTTGAATGTCTTTACATTCTACAGCGGCGCCTTGCAAAAATGCCTTAAATAGACGGCTATTTACCAGCGGCTCACGGTATTTTTCAGCGGTATTTTCCGTTACTAAAACGCGATCTGGCTTGCTGTTATGCGTAGGCTGAACGTCTGTTTCAGGAATAACGTCCGTTACATACATTTCAGTGGCGGGTAAAAAAACCGCGGGAGCATCTGCAATAATCGGTATCTTGCTGGCAAAAAAATCTGTGGTGTCGCTAAAGGCTGGAGTTTCCTCTACGGGGGGAGCATCGTTTTGTATGCTTTCAGCAGGCGCAATAGGATTGCTCGTCAGTAGTGGCTCATCGGCTAATGGGTTACCGGTAAATACATCAACCGCTACGCTACCGTCATGGATATCATCTGTTGACGTCTCGCTGATGTGCGACAATGGATTAATATCTGCCGCCATATTACTGATAGCCGCACCAAAAAAATCGTCAAAATCATCAGAAACAGTGGGTTTACTAGCTACTTGATTATAGGGAACGCCACTTGGTTTTTCCACCGTAGTTTCTGCAAAAAAATCATCAAAACTGATGTTTTCTGGAATCACTTCAACGGGCGATGCTGCGGGTGTCTGAATAATATCAGGTGCAATATAACTATCAAAAATGGGGGCGTTATTGCCTTGCAAGCGGCTTTCAAAAGCAACGGAATGCGGCTCTGGATTAGACTGTACCAACTCGTCATGCCGTGGGAAATTATCCGCCATCAGGCTATTAGAATCCATAAGTCCTAAGTCTACCCAAGGCTCATCGACGCCTAGAAACGCTTTTGGCGGGGATGCTATTGAATCAGGTATAACCGGCACATCATTCACTATTGGCTCGCACGCAATAGTAACGGCAATGTCATATTCACCGATTCTTAACTGCGTCCCATTATCAAGCCGTACCGTCGCATTATTTAAGGGTTTTTCCGCGCCATTAACGTAAACGCCACTTAAGCTAGTGTCTGACAAATAATAAGCACTGTTTTCAAAACGGATCGTCGCATGATGTCTGGAAACAAATTTATCCGCATCAGGAAGCATCAGTGTATTGTCATCAGAGCGACCAATGCTACCGCCCGCGTTACCAATAAATACCGTAGGGATACCCGTAATAGGCTGATTTTTAAATGACAATACGTTTAATGTTAAGCTCATATAAAAGTCACTCTGTTTAAAAAAACATTTTGCCGTTTAGGTATTGGCCGTATCACGCTCAACCAGATTAATAACAAAGACAGACGGCAATATTGTGCATTAAAAATGCACTTGAAAAATAATTTATTTTTCAAGTATAGCGTTTAATTTACCCTACTATATCCTTGTCCATAATAGGCTATCCAGCCAATGGCTTAGCTGTTTTTTGATGGTGCTTGACGTTGAAAATGCAGCAACACTTTTTTCAATGCCTAAAATACGCTGATTATCTCCTAGACAGAAAAATTTTGCGCTATAGCACGTAAGATCACTTTGTAGAAAAAAGCTTGTTTCACCCATAAATATTCAATATACTTCTGATTGACATCATGTAAATCGATCCAATGCGGCGTTTTTTTATGGTTTATTTAAGATCATAACTTTTCGGCCGAGCGTTGGCGCTGATCTTTCTGGTATTTTTAAAACTCATTTTAGGCTTGCGTGGTGTGGTTATATGAAAAAAAAAACCTACGATCTAATACCATTTACGAAAGTGAGTTTGTTGCCATTGTTACTTTTTATACACAATGAAAACGTCTTAGCTTATTCAACAGTCGATGCGTTAAAAAGCACACCATCAAACACCTCCTCTCCCCAAAGCAATCCCACGAGCAAGTTACGCGAGGCAATGACCTTGTATTACAACAGGCAATATCGCTTGGCTTTGCCAATCTTACAAGAAGTTGCCGCAAAAGATACTAGTACACAAGTATTATTTTGGTTGGGTCGATCAGCCTATGAAACAGGCCAAACCACGCTGGCTATCGAAACCTATCAGCATATTTTAGCGCGCGAACCGACGCTCTCAAGAGTGCGGTTAGAGTTAGCTGCCGCCTACGTACAAGCCAATAATAAAGCCGCTGCGGATGTAGAATTAAAAAAAATAGTGACTGAAAATCCAGACACACCGTTAAAACAGCAAATTGAACAAAGCATTCAAGCCTCCGAGCAGCCGCAGGAAACAGGGCAGCGTTTATTTACCGCTATCCGTGGCTCAATAGGGTCTGAATACGATAGCAACATCAATGTTGGCCCAAGTATTGATGTTATTAATCTGGGGACGTCGGGACAAACATTAACATCAAAAATTCTTGATGGCTGGTTGCTAAAATTTACGATGACCGGTGATTCTTTGTACGATTTTGGCAAACCTAATGGGTTCGTTTGGCATAATCGCATTCAATTTCTCCATAATGAATACCCCGGCAGCACAAACAGTAATTTTAATTACACGCAAACCGATGCGTATACCGGGCTTGATTATTATGGCGCTAAGTTTAAAGCGAAATTACCGGTTGGATTTATTGATAGACGCTTTGCTAATGAGCCATTATCTCGCTCGTACTATTTCATGCCTAATCTTGAAATTAATGTACTGGATAAGGTAGATTTTGCATTATCGTATCGTTATGAACATGAAGATTTTATTGGCACACAATACAATGCGTTAAGCAATGTTAGCCATACAGGAACATTTGGCCCGCGCTACAAGTTTGAGGCGTTTGAGGCGCAACATTCGCTAGCGTTATTTGGTATCTACAGTCGTCGTGATGCCAGCGCCGCACGTTTTTCCTATAACGAATGGTCAGTAGGCCCATCGTATTTTGGTCACTATAAAACAGGCACAGACGTCTATCTGGATGTTAAATATTTTGACCGTAATTATGATGCTCCAGCGCTGCTGTTCGAGGGTAAAGGCAATCGTTTAGATAATCGCTATGCCATAACCTTTTCACTCAGCCAGACAATTAAAAAATACTATTTTGTATCATTGAATTACAGCTATACCGACAATAGCTCAAACGCACAATTGTATACTTATGACAAAAATATGGTCGGGCTAAATTTCGGCACAAATTTGAATTTTTAACCGGGCATAGAGGAAATAAACGATGAAAAAGAATCCGTTCGTTTTTACACGAATATGCGCCGTTTTACTGTGTTACTGCCCAGGTCTTTTTTGCCAAACTGCCTTTGCCTACACGGTTGCGCCAATTGCACAGATTGGATTATGTACGGGTGACGTGCAAATTTCAACACAGGGGAAAAAAGCACAGACTGAAGGATCGCTACTTATTGGGGATACTCTCGAAACGGGTGACAATCAAAATAGTCGCTGTCGCATCACATTCCCAAATGGCAATGCGCTTGATATGGGTTCAGCAACAAAGGTCAGGTTTGATAAAGCGCAGCAAGTCACACTGCTACAAGGTCAATTGGTAGCCTATGCTATGCCGACACTTGAGCAACAAAGCCAACCCATGGTGTTGCATTTGGGAGAGGGCGATCTTTCCTTGACGATGGGCAAAGTATTTGCAACGGTAGCCAGTGATAAACGACAAATTGCCATTTTCAATGATTTAGTCTCGGCATTATGGCATGACCAGACGGGTGATAAAACCTTGTACCCCGGAAACTTAGTGACGCTATCGTCAGATGAGCTAGATATCGCGCAAACGCCGCGCAATATGGAAGCGATTGTTTCTGAGCAAATGAGTCCTGAATCCCCTGCTGTCACGCTGGCAACCCAATCTTTCACTAACAAAGACTTAGCAACATCAAGCCGATTATTCCAGCAAATACAACAGGCTTTTCCATATAATGCAGCGGCAGCCTATCATCTGGGTTTATTGGATCTTAATGCTAATAAAACCTCAGCAGCCGTAGTGCAATGGCAAAAATACGTTGAAATTGACCCAGAGGCGGCAAAAAAGAATGGCGTTACCCAGCAATTAACGCTCATGACCACTAAAGCTATTCAAGATGAGGTCAAACAAGCTATTGCCAATGAAAACGCATTGTCTCAGCTGGCTCCAGAACCGAATAGCATTGCGATCAATCCATTAATCAACAAAGGGGTGGAGAAATACCAACCTATTGGTAAAGGGTTAACGGCGTTCATTATTACGGATCTGGCAAAAGTGCCTGGCTTAAAAGTGCTGGAGCGAGAGAAGCTGCAAACGCTACTCAACGAGATCAAATTATCAGACAAAGAGGGGCTCATTGAACAATCTACCCGTGTACGAGCAGGTCGTATGATGCGCGCAGAAACGTTAATGATTGGTGATTACTTAATAGAATCTACGAAGGGGGGACAATGAAATCTTACCCATTTTATAAGCTAGGATTACTATTGTTGCTTGTGTGTCACTGTCACCTGAGTGTTGCGCAAGATCAGGAAGAACGGCTCACCGTAAATGCCACGACCACTGATGTGAAAGGATACTCCCCAAAAGCGTTTAAAGAAGCCAATAAAATAGCCGATATTTTCCTGCTGCAAAAACAACTGGTTTATAAGCTGCTCCAAAATATCGGTATAACATCCGATAAACTTTCCCCTGAGCTTAAAGCCGCCATTAACAAACCTCATACGGCTAACCTTAAAGCCTTCACCTCTTTTTGTAATTGCTTGGACTTGCTCGATAAAGGTGAATTTACCAAAGCGCGTGAACAGTGCGATGACGCGCTTAAAAACGACCCTAATTTTATATTAGCACGGCGACTACGCGAATCCATTCCTGATAAAAGGCAAAGTATGGCGGAAATTGTTTCCGAGCACATGAATCGTCGGCCTGTAGCGCCACAACAAGCGCTTGGAGCAGCGACACCGGAAACAGTGCCCCCTGTTGCTTCGAATTTAGCGCCTTCTGTTAGTTTGAATAGCTTCCCCGTCAGTCAAGCATTTATTCAACTACCCAGTGATATAGGCGGTGAAAATTGCCAATCCAAAGGGGCTAGTGGTACGTGTCAAGTGCAAGAAATTGATAAATCAGCACCCGCCTGTGACGATAACGGACACTGTGGATTTTACGCAACATTCTTGGCACAACGTAGTCTTAGCAGTGGTGTTAATGTCACTACATCGCCATTTATGACGCGGATAGCCGTTAGCATTCCCCCCACCAATGCGAGCGGGGCTGTTTCAATCAATCAAATTGGACAAGAAGGTAAAGGTAATTTAAACCTGCAGCTTGACCCAAGCCATCAAACAGGAAGCATAACCGGATTCCAGAATGGTCAATTGAACCAAGGCAATAAGAATATACCCGATGGCGCATTAGATCGTATTGTCACGCAACAATTCTCAACCCAAAATAAAATTACCGGTCTGGAGTTAGGTGCTTATCTATCTGGGTTTGACTTTAATAATCGCTTAGGTACTGCGACTGGTAACCAACGCTATGATCTTTTCCATGGTGCGGTTTACTTTGCTGAAGGGCAAGTTACCCCCATAGACACGATTAAAAATATGGGTAAAGTTCAATATGATGGTGTAGTCAATGCCGATTTTTCAGTTAATGGCAATTTGGTACCTTGTCAAGGCACCTGTGGACATTTTACCAGCACCCTTAATTATGGTGCAGCAAAGCTGGAAACCTTTAATTTAGAAGCCAATGCCCGACAAGTTGATGGTAACCTTACCGCCGCCGCGCAAATTACGGCGAATAATATTGCAATACGGCCTAACGGTGAATTTCAGTTTGACCAGACAGCGGCGGGTAGTAGCTTTAAAGTGGGCGAAACCATGCAAACTCTAGTGCCTGCCGAGGTTGGTAATGTTGCAGGACAGCCATTTGGCAGTAACGCTGACCAGGTTGGCGGCGTGTTTGCCATCCAAGATGGCGGCATACAAGGTGCTGGAAATTTTGGTGGCAATCGAAAATAACGGTTAGATTTGCAATACATACGCAATGGCATTATGAGAGGGAAAAAATGAACAAGCATAAAATGTTAGTATCTATTAACACGGGGATAATTATCGCCAGCGCGCTCTATCCCAGTGAGCAGGCTTTAGCTGACAGTAGAATCGCTGCCTGTTATTCCAAAACACGTGGATTAGTCAGTATTATTCAAAACGGTTTAACGCCCTCTCAAAACCAAAACAGTCCTGAACTCATCAGTGCCTGCGATGCACTTGTTGGGACGTTAGTTATTTGGTCTCAAGAAGGCCCGGCAGGCACGATAGGTCTTACTGGGGCAACAGGGTCAGCAGGCGCGACGGGTCTTACTGGAACAACAGGCTCAGCAGGTACTACCGGAGCGACGGGTGCGACGGGTCTTACTGGAGCAACAGGCCCAGCAGGTGCTACCGGAGCGACGGGTCTTACTGGGGCAACAGGCCCAGCAGGTGCTACCGGAGCGACGGGTCCGGCTGGTGTAACCGGAACACCTTGTACCGTTAGCGTCTATGATCTCACGCCTACGCCAGTTCCTACTACTTCTTTGGATTATAGTACTAATAAGTATATAGAAATTAATTACTTGGCACCTGTCAATACCCCCTGTAAAACATCTATTCAAATACCTAAAAATGCCAATAGCTTGAATGCTACAGCTTCTTTTGGCCCCAATTGTCTACACCCTGCTGCGGGAGAAAACCTCGTCGGCTGTGACTTTACTCGACCCGGAATCGACATTACCGCCTTAGCGTCAGGTGATTTACGGGGCATTAAAGCAATAGGTGC
>JAPLRW010000259.1 GCA_026398935.1 Methylococcales bacterium | reverse complement strand
GGCTATGATGAAGCGCTAGCGCATCTTATTGAAGCTGGTGCCGATATTTTTCTGATGCCCTCTCGCTTTGAACCTTGCGGACTCAATCAAATGTACAGTCAGCGCTATGGTACATTACCGATTGTCCGAAAAACCGGTGGATTAGCGGACACAGTTGTGGATGCCAATCAGGAAAGTATTGGCAATAATACCGCTAGCGGTATCGTTTTCAATCATGCGCACGCGGGTGCCTTATTAGAAGCCATAAAACGTTGTCTATTATTATTTAATGACGCAAAGACATGGAAAAAACTGCAAAAAAATGCGATGCAAAAAGATTTCTCATGGCAAAACAGCGCACAACACTATTTGACACTTTATGAACAGCTTTAATAAATAATCACAGAACCGCTTAATAATAAGGGGGTTGCAAGACAATGCAACCCCCCTCAATCCAAGCGGGAACTTTAAAGCACACGTTGATCTATACTCATTGATTAGGATGGAGAATCTCAAATGAATATACACCCAAAAAATCTACCCCGCGCACAACACTATATTCAACGACAGTTTAATTCCCATTCTTGGTGGCCAAAAGAGCAGCCGGAGCAAGCAAAACATGAGTTTAACCTGATGCAAGCAGACTCCACTGCATTAAATGTGTGGTGTGAAAAATGGTTGGACGTAGGCCAACGCCAAAAACTAAACAACGCCATCACCGATTAATCTAAAAGCAGCCATTAGTCCACGAAAATACCTAAAAAATAACAGGCATAAACAACTGACATTGATTGGTGCATTTACCTTTTGGATGACGACTTACCGCTAGGCATGTCGTTAACTGTTTTTATGCTTTTCATGAGTCAAATGAATGTCCACAGGGTTAATGACTAACGACCTGACTAATTAGCCTCAATCTGTTTTTCTGCGCGCAACAATCACTCCATCACGCGTTGGATTAATAAACGTATCAAAATCAGGATCATTAAAGACTAATTGATTATGCTCTATAATCGCTTCTGTCCACCCTTTAAAAATATCCACGTAATTTTCTACGGCCACCCGTCCACGCCAAAGTACATTATCGGCAATATATAAACCACCGGGGCGAATTCGATCCTTAGCCAATTGCCAAACCGCTGGATAATCTCCTTTATCAACATCGTTATAGCAAATATCATACAAACCATCCGTCTGTTCAAAAACAGCCTCTGCAATACCTGTTTTAAAATCCACGCGTTCCCACAATCCTGCAGCCATCAGATATTCGCGCGCCTGTTCTGCATTATGCAGCTTATCATCTGTACAAATAACCTTACCGCTTACGCCTACACCCCGCGCAAACCAATAGGCTGAATAGCCATAGCCACTACCAAACTCGAAAACCCGTTGCGCGCCGATCATCTTGGCTAACGATTCCAAAAAAACCCCCACCAATCGCCCTACAATCGGAAAATTATTCTTTTCAGCCAAGGCTTCCATAGCCAGCAATGTCGGATGATCTGTCACTGACGTAAGCTTAAGCATATACTGCTCAACTTTAGGATTAACAGGAATTAAAACCGTTGGATTTAAGGTCGAGGGTGATTCAAGTGTAGCCATATACGTTTGTCCGCTAACGATAATTAAACGGTGCACTATAACGCGTTATAGTCATTATTCGCCAGATTTTTCACAAAGTAAAAATGCTTACCAGCAACGTATTCAGCTATCTTTTAAGCGTAGGCTATAGGTACTTTTTTTCGCAACATAAAATAAAAACGCTTACTTGACAGGAACGCGACAAAACGCCACCATTCCCACCGTGCTTATTTATAGTATTCACAATGCTAAGCAACAGCTAATGTCATTACTGTTTAACCAGTATCCTTAATTAACCTTAATTAATCACTCTATGTCACAGGCCAATTCAACAACCGCCATTTTTTACGCTTTTTCTGCTAATTTAGGAATCGCAGTCGCCAAAACGGGAGCCGCACTCTGGAGTGGATCGGGTTCATTAATCGCAGAGGCGATTCACTCCTACGCCGATTGCGGTAATCAAGTATTACTCTATATTGGTATGAAACGCTCAACCAAAGCTGCCACCCAAAAACACCCTATGGGTTATGGACGAGAATCCTACATCTGGTCAATGATGGTTGCTCTCATCTTGTTTTCAGTGGGCGGTGTTTTTTCAATCCATGAAGGCTGGTTGCGCTACATTAACCCACAAGACGTAGAAAATACTCAAGTTGCCTTAATTATCTTAGCCATTGCAGTGGTTATGGAAGCTTTCTCACTAAAAGGCGCGATAGCCGCCATGGCAGAAGAGCGCAAGGGACGTTCCTTCTGGACATGGTTTAAAGATACGCATTCCAGCGAACTGATGGTCATTGTCGGTGAAGATATTGCAGCATTAGCAGGCTTGGTTATTGCCTTAGTGATGTTAAGCCTTACTCTGATTACGGGTAATAGCGCTTTTGATGCAGCAGGTTCAATATTAATCGGCATGCTGCTTATTATCGTCGCTATGCTCATTGGACGGGAAGTTCATTCACTCTTAATTGGTGAAGCCGCTGCCGATATTCGTGATAACGTACAGCGTTTTTTAGAAGGTCAACCTAACGTTGTCAGAGTTATCAATCTATGGGCTATTAATCACGGTGACGGCGTCATGCTCGCCATTAAAGCAGAGCTTAATCCAGACATGCGCGTCAGTGAAGCAGCAGAAAGCATTAATACTATGGAAAAAAAGATTAAACAAGACAATATCCGCGTTAAGTGGATATTTTTTGAAATTGATAATGCCGATTAAACGTTAAATCTAAACTCCGTTGACAACTTACATGCTCCACACGCAAGTGCGGAGCGTTATCATGGAGGGCGATGAACAACCTATCATCTAACGACTGCCTTTTCCCCACAAAATAATCTCAACCGTGTGAATTATTATGGTTAAATCCAAAAAAACACTCAGATTTTTCACGTAATATAAATCGTATTGTAATTTTTGCAACGCATCATATTCATTTGATCCATAAGGATAACGTAATTGCGCCCACCCTGTGATACCAGGCTTGACCCGATGCCGTTCACTGTAAAAAGGAATTGATGTATTAAAGTTATCTACAAACTCGGGGCGTTCAGGTCGCGGCCCAACGAAACTCATATCACCGTATAGGACATTAAAAATCTGCGGCAACTCATCTATACGGTATTTCCTTATAAAATGCCCAACACGTGTAACCCTATCATCATCTTGTTGCGCCCACTGTATACCATCTTTTTCCGCATCGACCTTCATGCTTCTAAACTTAATGACTTTAAACGTTTCGCCACGTTCACCAACACGTGTTTGAGTATAAAAAACAGGCGCATCAATACCATTTTCTATCCATATCGCCACGATAGTCATCAGCATAATTGGCCAAGATACCAATAACAACATCAAACTGGCTAAAATATCAAAAAAGCGTTTAGCAATGGCTCGAGACCCGCCTCTCGCATAGCCCTCTGAAAATACAAACCAACTTGGCACAAGATTTTCCAAATAAATCAAGGCCTTTTCACGTTCATAAAAAGACCGTAAGTCGGATATGGTCACACCAGCCATCTTGCATTCCAATAAATCTTTAATAGGCAATACGCCGCGTCTATCATCTAAACTCACAACGATCTCATCAATTCGGTATCGCGTGATAATATCCAATATACCGTTAGAGCTATCTATAATTAACTGTGGATCTATGACAACAGTTTCTCCAGGTAGCACTATGCACCCCAAGACTTGAAATCCTCTATGAATATAGCCCGCATTACTCTCAATTATTTTTTGTGCATTCTCACCACCACCAATGATGATGATATTTTTGATTAAAATATTGCGTTTAGTGAGTTTATAGAACAAAAATCGACTGCACATCATGCCTAAAAAAGAGCATAGCAATGCAATCGCTAAAACGCCTTTGGATATTTCAAGATCAGGAATCAACAATAAAAAGAAACTGAGCAACACCAATGCTGCAGTAAATGAAAGTGCAACGCGTGTTAATAGCTCGCGCTCATTCCAAGACAAACTTCTTCTATATAAGCCAAGTCCGAATGACGCACAAGAGAGCATCACGGCAAAAAAGATACTGGTAAATAACACGTATTCCTGAGGATACCAATTCGGCGAAAACATGAAGCGTATATTGTCTGCATAAAACATGCTTGCAAAAAAAATCAATAATTCAGAGACAAATAAAAACAAATACATCCATGAAATATAGTGACTAAATATTTTAATTGTCATTTTTAATACACCAAGCAAAAGGATTAAAGGTACGCAGAAAAAAATTCGATACAAACAAAGCCACCTTAAGTAACGAAGCATCAAAGAAACCAACCCACCGCTGTACCCCATTCAATATAATGTGTACTTCAGTTTTCTTCAACCCATTAAACGTTTGAATTAAATTTCTTTTTCTGATCATAACCTAACTTAATTTAATTAAACTCCAATTTAAGTATAGCTAAAAAAAACAACTTGTCCGAGAAAGACAACACCTCATATCGAGTGCTAAATACCTTAATAATGCCAACAAAGCACTCCTACACTGTTTAAGCTGCCCTAAAAATGAGCAAAAGGCGGGTAATTAAGCGATTTAACCGCTCAAGCAGCTTTTAAACCAAATGCCGTTAACCAATTAATTCATAACGCCTATCGAACGTGTTTAAAAGCAGTTATCGCTAACGAGAGGTTACTTCAATAATGGCAATGATTATAAAGCGAATGCATAATACCTTTTTTCAACAAACTCACAAAACGCGAACTGTTCCACAAAAAAATTATTGTGCTTGGTGGAAACAGAATACAACAAAGAAAACACTAACACTAACATATTTATTGAGTAGCTTAAATCGCCATACAGCCTATTTTCGCTCTACTTTGCGCCCCTATGGAGCGGCTCTAAAAGCTTAACAACCATCAGTAACTATCAGTAACCATTATTGCGATTGCCTTCATCTTCCGTACCTGTGACAGCGCGGTGTATCAATGCATTGCTTCTTAGGCCGTTACATGTTGACGTAAATACCGTGACCATAACAATGGTAATTTTTCATACGGATTTGAAAAATTAACGTCAACGATTGGGAGTCGGTAAATGGTTGCCTTCAAATGACTATTTGCAAGCAACTTTCCGGAGGGTCTAGCACGAGCGACTAGGTGCGTGAGCCTTTGAGCCAGTAATCACTAAATCAGTTTTAATTGAATCATGTAATAGCAGCTGGCGAGTTAGCGATAGCAATGCGCCGACACGTTAAATCATGTGGCGAAATAGGCTTTGCTATTCCGCCACAAACAGCATCAATGAGGGAAATCCCTTACCACTGCGACTCACCTGTTTCTGGATCATACATTTCATGAACAATTTTATGGCGATTAGCAATTAGTTCATCAATACTGGGCGAATTCGTCATCGCACGTTGAATCGCTAATTTCATCGCTTCATAATTGGTGCGGTATAAATCTTTACGATCTAAATCAGGATTAGTGGCACATTCTGGTGCAATCCATAACATAGCAATAATACACAAATCATTGGCGAAAATGTGCGGAATAACCCCTTCAATAACACTGTCCAATACGGCATCAGCGACGGCTGATTGCACGGGGCCACCAAACAAATTAATATACGCAGACGATTTCATAGTGACTTTCGGCACGATAATAGTCGCAGGTTTAACTTGTTGATTACACGCCCGAATAGCAAACATACGGGTATGACCTTCCGTTTGTCCCATTAAATTGGCAAAAGCGTGACCGACAGGCCCTTTCACATCGCCGATCAAAATCTCAGGCATCGCATCCGTGCCTTGACCATCGCTAGCAAATACGGTTGCTTCACCGGTTCTAAACCAAATAGCATCTGACATAAAAATTCCTAAGTATGGTGATAAAAAGAGGGCATTCTACGCTGAAAACAGAAAGGAGGACACTATTCCGGCGCAAATCTTGTTAGTTGACCAAGAACACCAAAAAAAATACGCTCTACGTGCCTTTAATTGAACGATGGTTTACTATTGAAAGGGATGCTATACGAACCCTCATAAGCAACCCAATTCTTTTAAACGCGCCTCACATTGTAGCGGGCTTTCGAACTGAAGCGTTTGTATACCCAATGTGGCGGCAGCCGTTAAATTAAGCGCCGTATCATCAATGAACAAGGTTTCTGAAGGGTTTAGTGCATGCTTGCCTAAAATATATTCAAAAATTTCAGGTTCTGGCTTACATAATTGCACGCGACACGAAACAACGACATCACTAAAAACATCCCAAAAATCGTAGCGTTGTTCCAAATACTCGATAAACTCATGGTGCATATTAGAAAGGCAAAACAAGGTGTGTCCTTGCGCTTTCAATCGATGTAGCAACACCACTGTTTCTTGAATAAGTACTAACGCAGATGGCACAGCGGACAATAGCTGCGCCACCTCAATTTCCGACACGCCCGTGCGACATGCGGCGCGCTCAATAGCCGTTTGTCTGGGTAATGTACCGCGATCCAGTTCAAGCCAATCAGCATGCCCGACAAAGCCTGCCTTTACACGGGATTGAATCAATGGCTCAGCAAAGTGTTGCGCAATCAACGTATCAGGCTGCCACGTTACAACAACGCCGCCAAGATCAACGAGAATATTCAAGAAAACAATCTCTGGCCACCAGCAATTACCCTAAAGTAGGGTACTATTTTTTGGTCATGAAAAAATAAATATGGTTACATTCCAAGGTCATTTTAGGCCCATTTTTTTCAGTAGCCGTACAAAGATCAAATTTAGAGCGTCCGGGTGAATTTTGTTTATTCAGCTTACCATCTTCAATACTGTATTTAATAACCGCACGAAATTCAGAAATTCTTGCATGCTTATTGGTATCTACCGAAACACCTTCCATCGTGCCATCATTACGAAATGTCCAAATAGAGGATAATTCTTTTGCATCCGAACCATCCGCATTAATAGATTCGGCATCAATTTTCCATTCACCTAAGATGTCAGCCTCGGTTAATTTGACATCCGCCAATGCGGAAACAGAAACTGTCATTGTTAAAGCAATCAGTAGTGTTCTAAGTAACATAGCGTGTGCCTTTTATTTTTATTAAGAATTTAAAATACAGACTATAACATAATGCCCGTACGGTTTTACAGCTAAAGCATGAAACGCTTTTGTAATGCAGGCATGGCGAGGTTTTTTAGCATTCATTAGCAAACAAAATCAATCACTCTCCTTAAAAAAAGCCTCCACATCTGCTATATCACGACTTCGTTTCATCGCCGGGACACTGTCTAAAAATATTTGCCCATAGCTGCGTTTTAATAATCGTGGATCACAAACCATCAATACACCGCGATCATTCACATCACGAATTAACCGGCCTATGCCCTGCTTTAAAGCAATGACTGCGGCAGGTAATTGGTATTCAAAAAAAGGATTACGTCCCTGTTGCTCCATAGCATTTAATCGGGCTTTTAATACAGGGTCGCCCGGCGATGCAAACGGTAACTTATCAATAATGACACACGACAAGGCTTCGCCGCGCACATCAATCCCTTCCCAAAAACTAGACGTTCCTAACAAGATCGCATTACCTTGTTGTTTGAATTTTTCCAGCAACAAGGTTTTAGGGTGACTGCCTTGAATAAGCAACGGGTAATCAATTTTATCCGCCAATAACTCAGCCGCTTGTTTGAGCGCACGGTGACTGGTAAATAAAAAAAACGCCCTACCTTTACTGGCTTTTAACACGGGCAATGCAAATTCAACAATTTTAGCCGTAAAATCAGGATCAACAGGCTGCGGTAAACCTTTAGGATGATAAAACAGACATTGATTCTCATAGTCAAAAGGACTGCCCCAGCTGTTACACGTAGCCTCTATACCTAGATTTTTAGAGAAATGTTCAAATTTATCTGCCACACTCAAGGTAGCCGACGTGAAAATCCAAGTTGCCTTATGTTGTTGCATAAATGCCTGAAATTCCATGGCAATATCCAACGGTGTCCGACTTAATGTAAAGGTCTGTTTATAGGTTTCGTACCAGCGTATCCATTGCCCCTTCTTATCATCCATGACGCTCTGTAATTGTTGCACCAACTCATCAGCACGCTTTGAACAAGAATCCAGCCCCTTGGTTTTAACCGAGGCTATTTTTAACTGATCCGCTAAACGGCGCATTTGCTTGGCAAGATCGTCTAATCCTGCCATGATTTTTGGATTATCTTCAATATCGCGCCATTCGCCACGGCGCATTTCTGTACCAAATGCTAGTCGCACATTTTTAAGCTCAAACTGCACATCTTCCGCTGCGGTACGCAAGTCTGGAATATCCGTCGCGTCGGAAAAATACTCCGCCAAAGCATCCATCGACAAATCATTAAGTTGCTTGGCACTGATGTTAATGCCTAAAAAATTAGACGCCGTATCTGCCAATTGATGCGCTTCGTCGATAATTACCACCTCAGCATCCGGTAATAATTCCCCAAAACCATTGTCCCGTATCGACCAATCTGCACACAATAGGTGGTGATTAACCACCAGCACTTCTGCTTCTTGGGCTTTTTTACGTGCTTGAACTAAATAACACTCCGCATAATCGGGGCACTCCAGCCCTAAACAATTATCAATACTTGAGGTTGCCTGAAACCAGATAGGATTAGCCTCCGCCAAACTGGACATTTCGGAGATTTCACCGGTCTTAGTGCGTTTAGCCCAAGAACTTATTTTAGCCAAGGCATCCGCATCGGCGCGTTCAAAACCTTGCGTTGCGGCGAGCGCTTGTTTAAGGCGATAGGTACATAAATAATTACTGCGTCCTTTTAATAAAGCCGTAATCAATGGTCTTTTTAACGCTTTACGGATAATCGGCAAATCTTTATTAAACAACTGATCCTGAAGATTTTTGGTACCCGTCGAGACAATAACTTTTTTACCCGATAAGATAGCCGGTACTAAATAAGCAAAGGTTTTACCTGTGCCCGTCCCGGCTTCGGCAATAAAGTTTTGTTTTGTATTAATAGCGTTTTGGATAGCAATGGCCATCTCGACTTGAGCGGGGCGAGGAAGATAGCCTTCAACAACGGTCGATAAGTCACCGTTTTGGCCAAAAAAAGCAGATATTTTATTCACGAATAACAACAAACACAGGGTTTTTATTAAGACTCAACAGTACAAAGGGTTTGCTTAACTATTAAGCAAACCCTTTGAAAATAGCTGATGATTATACGCCAGGTGTTCAATTAACAATGAAACTTCAGCAACACTGTACAAAAATAAGTTACGACCTTACGCTATGGCCAGTGTTTAACTGAAATACATATGACATTATTAGCGTGCAAACACGCGACGACTTGCATTACGCTTTAAACTGACTAATCCGATTAAACCAGCACCAAACAACCAAGCCGCTGCTGGCACGGGAATCGCGCTGACCTGCCCCTCATGAACGGCCCAAGCACTGTACCCATTACTTTTAAACGCCAATCCCTGTGAGCCCTGTAACATATTAAACGTCCACGCCCCATTAGGATCGAGTGCCGAACCAACACTTGACCAGTATGCCGTTGCATCCAAGTTGGAAAATGGCCCAGTATGTGTTAGGCCACCGGAAGAGTCGAAATTCCCGCTATAATCGACAGTGGATACATTGCCTAAATTATCATCAAACATGTACGCTAATTCAGACGTTGATGTATCGACATTGTAACCACAGTATCCACCAGAAAGAGGGCATCCTGCATTAGGGAACATGGGCGAACCGGGCGTACTAGCCGTATTAATAGTAGGTAACCGCCAACCCGAAACGCCACCCATCGTTAGCCCTCCCGCCCACGTATTGGCATCCGCCCAACTCATCGCACCACCAGCGGCGTTGGCGTCTTGTAACCAGGTTAAATTCTGATCGGAATCATAAACCATACCGTTATGCATATCAGTTAATGTTGCATGAGCTGTACTACTCATCCCTAATAGCGCCAATAATATTAATTTTAATTTCATCCTAAATATCCAAAAATACATTCATGTAAATACACGTCACTCCGCTATATCAACTCAATGAAAAAATAGTCCGAATAATAATCACGCACAATTCCCCATTCAAATGATTAAAAGTATTATATTCTCTTTATTCCTATAAAGAATAAGATTTTTCCGACATATTGCTATTTCCCGTACATACATAACATCCCCTATGCGTAATATACAACGCATCAGGTATAATTTAACTTTATAACAGTTAGAGATGTGCCAATGAGTTATTATCAATACCATGTGTTTTTTTGTACCCATCAACGTGAAGACGGTACAGCCTGTTGCGCTAACCACGACGCACCTGTTTTACTTGACTATGCCAAAGAACAGCTCAAAAATCTGAAATTAGGCGGCAAAGGAAAATGCCGTATTAACAAGTCTGGCTGTATGGATCGATGCAATAAAGGCCCAGTCATCGCTATTTACCCGGAAGGAACGTGGTATCGCTATAAAGACAAAAGTGATATTGATGAAATCATTAGCGAACATTTGCAAGAGGGTCGAGTGGTGGAACGCTTAAAAATATAGGTGATACAAGTAGCAAATATATCATCCATGTATCTTGGAGGGTATTTTCCACATAGATAAAGAACACCATTAATGCCGAGCGAATTTGCTTGAAGAACTATTAAAAAGCTATGGCGCGACTGCTTATTTCAGCAGGTGAGTACGAAGATAGACTGTAGGTATCTTCTATTTATGTCTGTTGCTATATCTATCGTCTTGATATTTGGACGGCATTAGCTTATTTTGAAATAACGCGGCAATAAAATCCCGCTGAAAAATCATACCCACAAAACGCTGTTGCTCATCAACAATGGGTACGTACCGATGCCCATTAGCCGTCATGAATGGCACGAGATCCGCAATGTGTGCGGACGCTGGCAGGGTTGCAACTTTACGGGTCATGATGTGACCGATTGCTTCGGGCTTATCGGTGGTTATATCGGGTGTTTTGTGAATAAAGGCCAAAAACTTTTCTTGGAAATTTGCATACGGCGTTAATTGAACATACTTAAGAAAATCATAGTGCGTCACAATACCAATAACACGTTTAGCTCGATCCAGAACAGGCACTGCCTTCAAATGATGCTTATGCATCAACGCCCAAGCAACCTCAACATCCGTATCATAATCAACGGTGATAATAGCATGCAGCATAATGTCTGCGCAGGTGATGTGTTCGTGACTGCGTTTATAGCCCAGTAATTGCACTTGAGTAAAAAGTTTACTAAGATCAGCGTAACCAATATCCAAAAAACCTTCAAAACCAGCGAGAGCCTCTAAAATATCTTGTTTATAAAAGTCCGCTACAGGCTTTTTTTCGGATAATGGTTTTGATGCTTTTAACGTGTGCTGTTGATTTAGAATAGGGTACTGTCGTTGTAAAATAAAGCGATTTAAGATAATCGCTAATCCCAACATAATCATGACATTAACGCCTACTGGCATTAGAACAAAATTAAAATCAAGCAATTTTGAAGGATCGTGCCCCAGAATGGGTGCTAAGGCTGTTGCTGCACCGGGTGGATGTAAGCAACGCAACAACAACATCAGTAATACCGATAAACCGACCGCAGTAGCAGCGGCGGACATAACTGAGGGTATTAAATACAGTGCGACAACACCCACTGTCGCCGAGAGTAGGTGTCCTAAGATAAAAGGCCATGGTTGAGCCAGTGGACTGCTGGGCATAACGAATAAAATAACCGCTGATGCACCCATTGACGCAATGAGTAAGGGTGCTTGATCCTGCACTAGCAGACGGGTGATAAAACCCGCTAACAGAACCGCGGTAAAGCAAGTAAGCGCAGTAAGAAATTGCTCCTTAAAACTTAACTGCATTTGATCGGTGCTTAAGGCGCGCCAAAGTCTGTGCATAGCCATACGTCCAACCTTTAAGTTTAGAGAAACTTAAGTGATTAACTGTGAAGATCGTAGCGTTATTAGCTGATCGTAGTGGTTGCGCTACTAGGCGTAAGATCCGGCGTTACATGAAAGGCATCTGAATAAATATCGATTGAGCTAGCACCCTTTAGAAAGGCTTGTATTTTGGTTTGATTAACCATATCAGGATGTCCACAGAGGTATACCCGCCAAGCATTCAATTTAGGTAACGCCTGCATAGCAACATCATTTGCCCTGCCCTGTGCGAAACCGTCTGGCACCAAACCATTAGATATACAAGGCGTATAGTGAAAATTGCTGTACTGTTGCTGCAGAGCCTGCATTTCCTCAATCCAATACAAACCCTCTCTGTCTCGGCTACCATGAAATAAATAAATGTCGCCGGTATGGCCTTGTTGCAACGCCTCACTGATAATTCCGGCCAGTGGCGCAAGACCACTCCCCGTTCCAATCAGCAACATATTTTGTTCAGGTCGATCGGGTAAGTAAAAACACAAACCTTGTGGTTCAGAAACTTTTAGCGTGTCACCAATCTGTAAATCGCCATGCGCCCATTCACTGAAACGTCCACCGGGTAAGCGTCGCACATGAAAAGTTAATTCCGTGGCATGCAGGCGACTGTTCGCGATAGAGTAGCTACGCGTAAGACCGTCAGCACGTTGCAAATTGACAAATTGTCCTGCATAAAAATCCAGCGCATCATTGCATTGGATTGATAGCAGGACGGTTTCTGTATTGAGTAACGCTTTGCCAACAACCGTACCTTCCGTAAAAAAACTCGCTTGCTGGCTTAGCGCAATCTCCATATCGTGTTCTGGGTAACATTTGCAAGCCAAAAAATAATTCTGCTTTTGCTGAACATCCTTTAGCCCCCGTTGTGAAAGGAGTGGAGGAACAACATCCAAGCTGCGTACTACACAGCTTTGACAGACGCCTTGTCGACAACTATACGGAATAGCAACCTCATGACGCAACAAAGCGTCCAGAAGTGTTTCATCACTCTGGCACGACATTTCTTGATTACCCAAAACAATTTTTTTCATTATGATTTCTTTATTTGCCTAATATATCGTTTCTTACGCTTTCAGCGATAGCCGCTGCTTCGCCGATAAGATCAGCGGGAACATTTAATTCTTGCAATGTTGCACCAAGATGCTCCATAACCGCATCAAAATGAGAATCATCCAAGCCTCTTTTTACCAAAGCGGCATGGGCGTTACGCATGTCAGTTCCGGTGTAGGTATTCGGGCCACCAAATGCCATGGTGAAAAAAGCTTTTTGCTTGGCAATTTGTTCGTCCATATTGGTGTTAGCAAAAAAACGATTAATGCGATGGTCGCTTAATACTTTGCGGTAAAACAGCTCCACTGCCGCATTAACAGCAGCTTCGCCACCAATTCTTTCATACAGTGTTGCTTTAGTCGGTGTGGCTTCTTCGCTCATTGTAATTTCCTCAGCGTTAATTTTAAAAACTCATCCAGCCCAGATGCTGGAAAAGATAGTGTAGGCTCGACACATTACTTTTGCAACATTTTTATTACATAAGTTATACTCATTGTAACGAGAGTGCTTTTAACTTATTGTTACAATCTCTGTATTCGGTTTTTTAACTAGACGCATTCATTGTTATTCAACGTTTTGGTGTTCAAAAAAATAGGCGGTTGCTATGGCTAAGGGAGCCAATTCTCGGCAGGATCAAATACTCAAGCTCTTGCTTGATGTAAAAAATGGCATGAGTATTGATGAGATGGCGAGTCAATTGCATATTTCCAGAAATGCCATTAAGCAGCATTTAGTCATACTTGAACGTACAGCGCTGATACAGAAACATGCACTGACCATGACGCATGGACGCCCTGCGCAACGCTACAGACTAACCGAACAGGGTATTAACCACTTCCCTAAACAATATTCCTGGTTTTGCAATTTACTCTTAAGTGATCTTAAAGAAGATATGGGTGATGAAGCATTTAAGCGTTATATGGCGAAACTGGGGGTTAAGCTGGCGCACTCTTTAATGCAGCAATTTAGCCACAAAAGCCCAACAGACAAACTAACTGAGCTAGTCGCTGTCATGCAATCCCTCGGCTACCATGCCCAGCTTGATACCTCATCTGCCGAACCCACGATACTGGCGTTTAATTGTGTGTATCACGATTTGGCACAACAGTACCCTGAATTGTGTGAATTTGATAATGCCTTAATGTCGACCTTACTTGAGAAGCCGATTCTACAGACAGCCTGCATGGCGCAGAATGATTGTGTTTGTAAATTTTTACTGAAATGACGCGCCACTATTTAGCGACAGCGGATGAACAGCCGTAAACAACAGGCAAATAGTCAACAACGTTTCCCAAGGATCACCACACTGCTGGCCTTTAATTTGTTGATCGGCTTGAGCACTTAGCACAAGCACCTCAAATAACTGCTGACGCGTTAACTTGCTTAAAGCATCATTAATTAAGCCTTTGCGCTTATCCCAAAGCTGATGATTTTTAAACACCTGCTCTCGCGGAACTCGCTGTTGTAACTGCGATTGTATACTCAATAACAGCCTAGCTTCACGGGTTAAACCCCACAGTACCACCGGGGCGGCAACGCCCTCGTCTTTTAATCCCTGCAATACTTTTAAAATACGACTAACCCGCCCAACAAGCACGGCATCCACCAGTTTAAAAACATCATAACGGGAACTGTCAGCCACCACATCAACGACCGCTTGCGCAGTGATTGGCTGATCACCATACAACACAAACAGTTTTTCTATTTCTTGTGCCGCCGCTAACAAATTACCCTCAATCTTGCTAGCGAGAATTCTAAGGCCTTCAGGCTCTATGCGCAAACCACGCTGCCCCGCGCGCTGTTGCAACCATTGCAGCAAATCCTTACCGTCCAGAGGCCAGATTTGTACCACGACGCCGCTTTTATCAATGGCTTCAAACCAACGGGTTTTAAGCGATGCTGGGGCTAATTTAGCAGAAGTGATTAATAACAGCGTATCACTTGGCGGATGCTCACAGTACGCCTGCAATGCTTTGGAGCCATCATTACCCAGCTTGCCATCAGGAACCCTTAAATCAAGGATTCTTTTATCTGCAAACAGTGACAACGATCCCGCCGCTTCAGCAAGCGAGTGCCATTCAAAATGCGTATCGACGGTCATCACTTCCCGTTCAGAAAAACCCGCCTGCCGCGCTGTTTTTCTAATCGCATCGGCAGCTTCACCTAATTGCAAAGGCTCATCACCACTTAAAAAATACACCGGAGCGATTTTTTTTTGTAACGCCTCACCGAGTTGTTGCAGGTTTAAACGCATGTTATTTCTTTTGCGCTTGATTTAACACAGCTCTCCCCCGATCCATCACCGAACGTACTGCCTGACGATACATTTCTTCCCGAATCAAGCTCTCTTCATTATTTTTACCAATAATGTCTTGCTGATTGTTAAAAAAGTCACGGCTGACCTGCACTGTTTGGCGTGGCATAAACACCTGTTTTTCAGCACCTAACACCTCAAATTCCAGCACATAAAATAATTGGTACTCATTGGTCTTACCGGTATCACTTAAAGAAATCGACCGCCGATCAAAGCGCTCATTCAATACATTTACAATTGCGCCATTAGCTTCCGGTGCCTCAATTAAACTCCCCCCTGAAATCCGCAAGGTTTCTTTAAAACCATTATGCAGTTGTGGCGATGCCGCTTGTAAATAAATATGCCTCATCACCTCAGGCACTTCAGATTCCCCACGCAAATGATAGCCACAAGCTGTCAAAGAAAGGGTCAATATACAGGCAACAATATATTTCATAAATAAGAGGTTGTATTATAAAAAGGGACGATAGTCGGCAGACAAAATGAATTATTCAGCCGCTTTTTAAAGCAGCTGAATAAAGTCATCCATAATTACGGCGTTAAATAACGATATTAATTAATTTATTCGGTACGACAATGACTTTCTTAAGCGGTTGATCAAGCACAAAACGCTGCACATGCTCATCCGCTAAAGCCAATGCCTGAATCTCTTCTTTCGTCGCGGTAACCGCCACCATCAATTTACAGCGCACCTTGCCATTGACCTGCACGACAATTTCTAATTCATCCTGAACTAAAGCCGACGCATCAACCGCTGGCCAAGCCTGAGAAACCACATCGCCTTCATGGCCTAATTCACACCACAATTGATGGCTGATATGCGGCACAATCGGGGCTAACATCAAGACCACGGACTCTAAGGCTTGCTGATGAATGCGGCGACCATTCGGCGTAACATCTTCAAACTTGGCAATATGATTCAATAACTCCATATTGGTCGCAATCGCGGTATTAAAGGTGAAGCGACGACTGTAATCATCGCTGACTTTTTGAATCGCGTGGTGAATATGACGGCGATAGTTTTTTTGATCGCCCGTTAAGGCCGACACATCCAACTCACCCGTCGGCAAACCTTGTTCTACATGCAAATACACTTGTCGCCACAGGCGTTTTAAAAACCGGAACGCGCCCTCTACACCACTGTCAGACCATTCTAAAGATTGCTCCGGGGGGGCTGCGAACATGATAAATAAACGCACTGTGTCCGCGCCGTATTCATCAATCAAGCCTTGTGGGTCAACCGTATTGCCCTTGGACTTGGACATTTTACTGCCGTCTTTTAGCACCATGCCTTGGGTTAATAGGCGTTTAAACGGTTCATCACAACTGATTAAGCCTTCATCACGCAGTAATTTGGTATAAAAACGCGCATACAATAAATGTAAAATGGCGTGTTCGATACCACCGATATAATGATCCACTGGTAACCAAGCACTGGCACTTTCACCCAACATTTTATTCGCCTCATTCGGCGTAGCAAAACGGGCAAAATACCAAGACGATTCCATAAAAGTATCAAACGTATCTGTCTCACGGCAAGCAGGTTTTCCACAGCGAGGACAAGCCACCTTGGAAAACGTCGGGTGCGCCACTAACGGCGATTGCGAGCCATCTAATACCACATCACGCGGCAATTCAACCGGTAAATCCTGCTCAGGAACGGGCACCGTGCCACAAGTATCACAGTAAATAATCGGGATAGGTGCGCCCCAATAACGTTGCCGAGAAACACCCCAGTCCCGTAAACGGAAATTAGTTTTACGCTGCCCTTTCTGGTCTTTTTCCAATGCCTCAGAAATACTCACAAACGCTTGTGCAGACGTTAAGCCATCAAAAGGTGCAGAGTGTTTTAATACGCCTTTCTGCGTGTAGGCTTGTTCAGAACAGTCATCATTTATGCCCTCTTTTGCAAAAATAACTTGTTTGATGGCAATGCCGTATTTTTTCGCAAACTCATAATCACGCTGATCATGTGCGGGTACTGACATCACTGCGCCCGTGCCGTAACCCATCAAGACAAAGTTGGCAATCCAGACAGGCACTAACTCGCCCGTAATCGGATGTTCTGCTTTTAAACCCGAATCAATACCGCGTTTTTCCATGGTTTCCATGGCGGCTTCAGAGGTTTCCATCAACTTGCATTCATTGATAAATGCACTAATACCCGGATTGTTTTGCGCCGCTTGTAGCGCCAACGGATGTTCAGCGGCGACAGCAAGATAGGTCACACCCATTAATGTATCGGGTCGCGTGGTATAAATCCGTAGTGGCTGTGCCATATCCGCCACTAAAAAGTCCATTTCGACGCCTTCAGAACGTCCAATCCAATTAGCCTGCATGGTTTTAACCTGTTCGGGCCAATCGTCCAACGTTGCCAGTGAATCCAACAATTCTTCAGCATACGCAGTAATTTTCAAAAACCACTGTGCAATTTCTTTTCGTTCAACTTGTGTATCACAGCGCCAACAGCAACCATCGATCACCTGTTCATTTGCCAGTACCGTCATATCATTGGGACACCAGTTAACCGGTGCGGTCTTTTTATAAACCATGCCTTTTTCTAACAACTTTAGAAAAAACCATTGCTCCCATTTATAGTAAGCTGGATCGCAGGTCGCCAGCTCTTTACTCCAATCATAGCCAAAACCCAAGCGCTTAAGCTGGTCGCGCATGTAATCAATATTACTGTACGTCCAATCAGCCGGATGTACACCGTGCTGCATAGCGGCATTCTCGGCAGGCAAACCGAACGCATCCCACCCCATCGGTTGCAGGACATTTTTGCCCAACATCCTCTGATAGCGACTGATCACATCGCCAATGGAATAGTTACGCACATGCCCCATGTGTAATTTACCACTGGGATACGGGAACATCGCTAAACAATAATATTTCTCGGCAACCGCGCCTGCTGTTGCGGCGTTATTTTCCGCATCCGTACTATCCTCTTGCGGCGCTAATTCCACGGCTGTATAAACCCCTGAAATCTCCCATTTTTGCTGCGCGTTTTGTTCTACAGTAAAGGGGTTATAATTTTCTTCCATCATCAATCCGTTCTTTTGCCTGTCAAAAGCGTTAGAATACCGCACAGTTGCTTAAATCTAAAGCCTCATCTTTCAGGAGATTTACCATGAGTGAAAATAAATTTATCCAAGCCTATGACGATTTGATGGGACACCTCTATGAAATCATGGATGATGGCCTGCATTCTTTAGCCGATGCTATTGAAATAGCAAAAGAAAAAACCCATGCACTGAGCGTACTGACCCAAGACGATATTCATAAAGTAGCAGATTTCGTGCAACGCGACATTGAAGATGCCGCGCACACGCTCCAGCCCGACAATACAGACGATTTATCGGAATGGTTAAAGTTTGATGTCGATTTAATCGAAAACTTTGCCTTGGATGCCTTTATGAGCGTCGCCGATAAAACCAGCATCGAATTGGCGAAACTCAAGCGTCATGGCGAACAAAATATTTATTACAGCGGCGAAATTACCAGCCCAGGCACATTGACCTGCGTCGCCTGTGCTAAAGAAGTGGCCTTCAAATCGACCAGTCAAATTCCCGATTGCCCTGAATGTGGTGCTAAAGCATTTATGAGAAATCATTAGGCATTCACTTTCCAAGTTATCAGGCAATTCAAGCCAGTCTGGTTCGTGTTAACGTAACCCGACTGGCTTTTAGGGGTGTGATTTGTTACGCACCACGTTAGCGTACACGGTAACAATACAATTTAGTCATGCCTCTGTCTTGAATCTGCTTAATGACTTCTGGCTGCCAACCCGGCACTGGAAAAGAGGAGGAGATAAACAAACTACCGGGGCGCATTTCACGTTTAATTTTTAGCGCTAATTCCGGCATAGGATTAGGGGATAAAAACGCAAAGACAACAGCGTAAGGGGCAAGATCACACGTCCAGAAACTGCTACGGTATACACCTAAATTAGATAACCAGCGGCTACGCCAAGCCGTAATCGCCCACGGAATGGGGGCTAGCTCATACCCCGTCACTACCATTGTTGGGCATTGTTTCGCCAACGGTACAACCACCGAACCAACACCTGCCCCCAACTCGGCAAAAGCCAGCGCTTTTTCTTGCTTCACGATCCTTACAACCGCATTAACCACCGCTGTCGATGACAAAAACAAGGGAACATCGCCTTTAATTGTGCCCCAAAAAACCAAGGCTAATATTAAAACCGCCAACAGATATAACCATGCGGGCAACTGCAACAGTAACAGACCCAACGCCGTCGGTAAAAAAAGCACATGAATGGGCAGCCACCAAATAGGCTGCCGCAACAACCTTGACCACCCCGCCGCAATACTGCCTTGCGTTAGGGCTAAAACCCCTGCCCCGTGCATAAATTCAGGTAATAACCATATAAATAGCAGAGTAGACGCTGCCCCTAATAATTGTGCCGCCAGTGCTTTTAATACATTCATTAACAATCCATTTAAAGCGTTAAGTGCTACACGCAAAAGCGTGGCAGCAATTTCTAAGACTTATTATCGTCATCTGATGATAAAAAACAACTGATTCAAGCCTACTGATAAAATGACCTGTTTTCCAAATTTTATTTTTAAAAACTACCGTTATTAAGCGACCTGCATCGCAAAAAAGTCGAACATAAGCTATATTTCTAGCGGAGGTTTGACGTTTATAAGAAATGCAGCGGGTCTTCAATCTAAAACCATTTTCAAAGTAGAGAATTTATGTTTGTTATTATCGGTTATATCATGGTCGTTGGGGCGGTAATGGGCGGTTTCTTAGCCTCAGGTGGGCATGCGGGCGTTCTTTTTCAACCATTTGAAATGGTGATTATTTTCGGCGCGGCACTGGGGGCTTTTCTCGCCGGTAACTCAATGACAGTTGTTAAAGGTGCTTTCGGCGCCGCTACCGGCACACTTAAATCCTGCAAACAGGATAAGGCGTTTTATAGCGAACTGGTGTTATGTTTTTTTTCGCTCAGCCAAAAAATACGCAAAGAAGGACTATTATCCTTGGAAGGCATTATTGAAAATCCAAGCGGGGATGGTACATTCACTCCAAAAATTTTAGCGGATCATCATTTAACCGATTTTATCTGCGACAACCTTCGGCTGCTAGTAACGGGTATTGAAGAACACCAACTTGAAGACCTCATGGAACAATCGCTGGAAATCCATCACGAAGATGCACACGGCCCGATTAAAGCAATACAACGTATCGGCGATGCAATGCCCGCCTTTGGTATCGTCGCCGCCGTAATGGGTGTGGTACACACCATGGAATCTATTTCTCTCCCGCCTGCTGAACTGGGAAAACTCATCGCTGCGGCATTGGTCGGAACGTTCTTGGGTATTTTAATTTCATACGGCTTTATTGCGCCAGTGGCAGCAGTCATGGAAGAAAGACTGGAATCAGAAGCGAACGCCTATAAATGCGCGCAAAAAGGCATTATGTGTTGCATAAAAGGCGTTTCACCACCGATGACAGCTGAATACATGCGTGCCGTCATTACTGGCAGTATGCGTCCGAGCTTTTCGGAATTAGAAGCGCAATTGAAATCGGCAAAATAGCCATGGCAATCCAACCGATTATCATCAAGAAGGTCAAAAAAAACAAAGGTCACGGACATCACGGTGGAGCTTGGAAACTGGCTTACGCCGACTTTGTTACTGCAATGATGGCTTTTTTCTTATTAATGTGGCTGTTAGGCTCTACCACCGAAGAACAAAAGCGCGGGATTGCAGAATACTTTGATAATCCCTATAAAGCCTCGTTAATGGGTGGGGATTCAGTGGGTAATCGAACCAGTGTTATTCAGGGCGGAGGAACGGATTTAAATTCACAGGAAAGCGGTCAGGTTGATAAAGGCCAAGCCCCAAAAATTGAAGATACCCCGGTTATAGATTTTGCCGAAGTCGCCCTTAAAAAAGCGCAGGAACAGGCAGAAAAAGCAGATTTAGAGCACCTTGAAAATCTGAAAGAAAAAATTGAAAGCATGGTAGAGGCCAGCACCGCTTTACGTGAATTTAAAGACCAAATCAAACTGGAAACAACTTCAGAGGGATTGAGGGTGCTTATTATTGACAGTAAAAACAGACCCATGTTTAGAATAGCCAGCGCACAAACAGCGCCGCACATTCGTTTGATTTTAAAAGAACTGGCACCGGTTATTAATGAATTGCCCAATAAAATCAGTGTCCATGGACACACAGATGCACTACCGTTTCCGGCCAATCAAACGGGCTACACCAATTGGGAGCTGTCTAGTGATAGAGCAAATGCAGCCAGACAAGCCTTAAATGCAGATGGGCTTGCAGAAGGAAAAGTCCTCAGAGTCATCGGACTGGCATCCAGCATACCCTATAATACCAAAGATCCTTTTGACCCAATGAATCGGCGCATATCCATTATTGTGATGAACAAAAAAACTGAAGAACAGGTTTTACAAGGTATGAGCAGCGACCCCAGTAAAGATATTTCTGTCACGCCGCCTTAAGGCTGATAAAGCAGGAATAAGGCTAATCCCGCTGTTCCTGCTTCATCAGATTCAGACAAGCATTATCAACAGGGCTTATGCCACACCACCTAAAAAATCATTTATTGCTCAACTGTAAGCCCTCACGTAAGTAGGTACACAACAGTTATCAGGCGTTTTACATGCCATTAACCCAATATTAACGGTTACATTGATTGGATTAACTTTTATATACCTACTTATACCTAATCCGTCAGCGACGGATGCCTCATCAGCCGCTATTTAAAAACGAAAACCAGCATCACTGTCCGATACGAATTAACTGCATGTGCGTGTGTACCACACATCAGCATACGCGCCTATTTCCACAAACCTGATCCATTTAACACCTGACGGAATCTCTGCTGAGTTCCGCCTTACGGACTTAAGAAAAGAAACCATACTTACCTCTATGGTTATTATTAATTGATTTTCTGTGCTTAATTTAAACTAGGAAAGTTGCAGACGCATACTATGAATACATCAGGCCTATCCATCCAAACAAAGATTGTTATCAGTATAACCTTCATTTTTTTCTTGCTTGTAACTGTCACGACATGGAAAAACTTCCTTAGCGAGCGAAACATGGCGCTGGAATTTTCCAGCCAAAAAGCGGTAGACATCGCTAAAACATACTTTGATGGTTTAAATACCATGATGCTCACGAATACGATGAGTGAAGGAAGTGTTTTGCGAGAAAAAACCTTAACCAATACGGACATTACCGAGCTTCGCCTAATTCGCGGTGCAGGCATCATTGAAGCATTTGGTTCAGGTTCGTCTGAACAAAGGGTTATTGATGACTTAGACAGAGATTTTTTTTCCTCTGGCGAGCAACTACTTCAAAATTTTGATACCAAATCAGGTAGATCGGTGACCGTCCTCGTGCCGATCAAAGCCAGCACGAATTTCAGAGGCACTAATTGTTTAACCTGCCATACCGTACCGGAAAATACGCTTCTGGGAGCGGTCAGGGTCAGTTATTCGCTGGTTCGGTATGATTCTGAAATTACTAATCGACTCGTCATCACTATCATCACTAATTTCATACTGCTGCTGGTTGGTATCATTTTAGTCATCTTGCTGATGCGTAAAGTGGTGATTTCGCCATTGGCATTGTTAAAAACGAATATCGAGTACATTGAAAAAAACAATGATTTAAGTCGACGGATACATATTCATAGTAACGATGAGGTTGAACAACTTTGTTACGCATTCAATTCGATGCTGGAGACTTTTAGTCAAAGTATAGGCCATGTAGCAAGCTCTACGGCGGAACTTAATACCGCAACAGAACAAATAATTAATGCAGCAGAACAGACCAGTAAGGCAACATTACAACAGCAAATTGAGACACATAAGGTTATTGCTGCTATCAAAGAGTTGGAGTTAACCGTTGATCAGGTGCGCTCTGACGCATCCCAAGCCGCTTTCGCATCCAATGAAACCGATCAGGCGGCGGCTAATGGCGCAAAAATAACGCGGAATGCCATTGAAGGAATACAAAACTTAGTGCGTGAAATTGAAAATGCTGCGCAGGTAATTCGCAGTTTAGACGAGCGAAGTAAAGGTGTCGGAACAGTACTTGATGTAATTAAAGGCATTGCAGAACAAACCAATTTACTGGCATTAAATGCCGCTATTGAAGCGGCTCGTGCAGGTGAACAAGGCCGAGGGTTTGCCGTTGTGGCTGACGAAGTCAGAACATTGGCGAACCGATCCCACCATGCTACCGAGGAAATAGAAAAAATTGTTGCTCAACTTCAGAAAGAAGCGAATGCGGCTGTAGATGCTATGCAAAAAGCAAAAAACAGTGCTGTAGAACGCCAACAACAAGTAGAAAATGCGGATCAGGAATTAAACTTGATTGCTAATCGTGTCACGCATATTCGCGAGCTAAATAATAATATGAGTAAGGTGACAGAGAATCAAAATCAGGTTGCACATAAGGTGAATAATAGTATTAACAATATTGGTCAGTTAGTTGTTAGTACCACTGCCGATGCAAAACGCACTAATCAGGCTAGCTTACAACTAGCGGATCTTGTAAAAAAATTAAATCAGACGGTGGATCAATTTAAGCATTGATGTTGTATGGGATAACCGCTTTAACATTGCCGTTCTTGGCTGAACGGGCTTGGTAAAACCGTCCATAACGTTTTACCAAATCCACGCGTCATTCCAGCCCATTTGCAACGTTTAGGGACGGCGTTACAAACTCCGCCCCGCTTATTTTAAATAGCTATTTCAAAACGCTCACGCTTATGCACCCTACATTAGCTTCCGTATACGGGGTACGCAGTCGCTCAAAACCAAAAACGCAAAATCACTGTCCGATACGAACTAACCGCACTAGACTGCTACCGTCCTTAAAGATCCAGTAGTCGTTGCCGTCGTAGAAGTAGACGCCCCTCGCGAAGCCACTACCGTCAGCATTTGAGGACGACGACCAAAACACCACAGATAACGTATTAGGGAAATAGCCGCTATCAATAGTGGGGCGTTTTGTTGTATTGAGACAATCATTGCCTGAATATTTACCAGCAGAGCAATACACCACTGTCCTTAGTTCCTCTATTGTAGGCATCCGCCAATCTTTACTGCCACACAAGCCTTGGGCATTGACATCTTGGGTGAATTTTTCGGTGTCACAGCGCCCGTTGGTTTTACAGTAGCTTGTGCGACTGGACACGCCTTTATTGCCATCAGGGCTATTACTGTCATACCACGTATAAGACCACTTTTGATCGCGTAAGCCACCATCATTGGTTTTTACTTCCCACATCAAGCCAGTCGCATTGTCCTTTGCGCAATCCCAACTGGGGGCGCTATCCGGTAAGGCATTACCGTTGCTGTCTATTTTGGTATATTTTCCGGATAAAGGCGGATTCACACAAACCCCATTCTGAACTACCTGTGGCGAAATGCAAGGTACGGTGAAGGTATAGGCTGGGGCGTTATACTGAATATCGCTGTCTACTTTATACCCTAGATACACGGCGAAATTGCCAGCCAAGCCTGACAGTGATTTTTCAATGTCGACAACTTCAACACGGCTTAAAGCATGTGCAGCGCCGGAAGCTTTAAGGCTGTCCGTGTTAACATCCCACACCGCCCAACCTTGCGGCGATTTCATATACCAACTGCCGTTGTAGTTAGCAACGATATAAGTAACACCATTACGCCCTATGTGACTGGGTGCTACGCTTATTTTTCCGCTCATCGCAATTTTTTGTGTGACGTTAAAGCGGTTGCTGTAGCTTTGTCCCGCATCGGCAGTCGATTGAATCAAAAATGTAGCGGCAGTGGGATTGCCACTAACGGTAGTGCCGGGTGTAGGCGTTTCAGACAAAACGCCAAACCACTGTCCGATACGAACTAACCGCACTTGACCTATGCCGTCCTTAAAGTCCACGTAGTCGTAGCCGCGGCTGAAGTTGACGCTCCACGCACCGTAACTATCGTTAGCATACGAGGACGACGACCAACAAAACCCCGACGGAAATGGCGTATTGGGGAAGTAGCCGCTATTAATGGTTGGTTCTTTGCCATAGTCTGAGCAGATATACCCAGTCTGATCACTTGCCAACGGGTTATATTTGCCATTAGAGCAATACACCAAGCTGTTGAGTTGCTCGATATCAGGCAGCCGCCAGTCTTTACTGCCGCACAAGCCTTGGGTATTGACATCCTGGGTGAATTTTTCGGTGTCACAACGTTTACTGGTTTTACAGGTATGATAGCCGCTGGAAAAGCCTTTATTGCCATCAGGGCTATTAGTGTCGTACCAAGTATACCGCCATTCTTGGTCGCGCAAACCGCCATCCGTGGTTTTCACTTCCCACATCAATTGATGTCTTATCGTCATAGGTACACGCCCAATCATCTGCGCCACCGCCCAATTGAGCAGAATCCGGCAGCGCGTTGCCGCTATTAGACACTTTCACATAGTCAGCAAACGCCTGTGCATTAAAACCACACAAGATAAAGATAATAAACAGGTAGGTTAATCGAGTCATACTGTTCTCTGGAAGGGGTTAGTGTATCAGGACGTAAGGCGTAGGGCGTAGGGCGTAAGACGTAGGCCGGATAAGCGGTAGCGCTATCCGCCTTGAAACTGGAAACTGGAAACCTCAAAGGTGCATGACGCTATCGCTTATGCACCCTACATTAGCTTCCGTATACGGGGGTAATCAGATATTATTTTTCTTACGCTGCAAGCCTAAAAATCCTAAGCCTGCCATTAACAATAGACCGCTACTGGGTAACGGTACGGCTGAGACAGCCGATGCTTCAGCATTCCAGTAGCTCGGAAGCGTATCCCACGGATTAGTCAGGGTGTCATTTGTAACATACAAATACCCGACGTTACGACCAGCCGCCAATGCCACACTGGCTTGCATCTCTGCGGCAGTACCAACGTTATATAACAAGTGCGCAAAATGATCTGCCGAATATTTTTCCGCCCAGCTATCGGGCGTATAGTTAGCATAATTAGTCTGGTTCTCGTAAGTCACAATGACATCAGCCGTGCCCACATAGCCTTCTGGCGCACTAGCACCCGGATTACTAAAAATACTGTAACTGGCGCTTGAAGGATCTGTTTTAATGCTGTTATACAGCGACTGATAGTAGCCTACATTATTGGGATCGTTAGACATTTCATCCAGAAATATACCGTCAACTTTATAGAAACTGGTATACCGTCCAACATCTGCCAATACATTCGCTTGGGCACGCTGTCCATAAGTAGTCGGCACATAACCGATCACTTTACCCCCCGCACTGCGGAAGGCAGTAATGGCATTGGTGTAGTCACTATTAACGGCTGTTCCTGGGCCATCATTCGGATTCATAATCGCCGTGACACTTACTGTTTGTGCCGCTACGGTCATTTCATCCCAAAAACTGTCCTTAGGATCGCTGGACGGATAAAAATAAGCGGGTGTCAAAATCACAATGGCATTCGCATCAAAAGCCAGCAATAATCCGCCAAGCAAACCCCCTATTATCTTGCACTTCTTTTTCATTTTGCCCATCTCTTTGATCCCTAGGTAACTGTTTTTATTTGCCAAAGCTTATCATAAATGATGGACAAAAGGTATCAATAAAAATGCAACCGCTGAAGCAGTATAGTCTATATTTCACATTTTATTTATGATCCTGCGGAAGGTTTTTATCAGCATGTGCGCAGCCCCCACAACAAAGCCATTCAGTCAGTATAATGCTGGCAGGGAATAGCGTGTTTATTCTGTAAAAAGCGCCGGAGTAAATCCAGCGCCATTAAAGCCGCTTGGTTTTGTTTACGCTTGAGATTACCACTAACAGTTAAGCTTTGTGGATATGCACCTTGTTCAGTCGCCAGTACCGTGTATATAGCAGTAGACTGCTCTTGGCCGCTACTCTGCTTTGCATCCACAACGGCTAATTGTACCAAGGCAAAATCAGCGCCACTGTGTTGGCGTACGGCCTGTGCTAATGGCAACGCTGTTGCCATCAAATCAGCGCTATTAAGCGGCAAGCCAAATTGTGCCGCCAAACGCGCCAATGATTGCTGATAAAGGCTTTGTATTAACCACGACTGCCCAATACATTTAGCGGCAATCAAGCCTTGACTAAGGCTTTCAAGTACAGCAACTGTTTGATGTGTTACAGCAAGCATTTCTGCTATAACCTCCACTAGATCACCAGACGCGTGCTCCAAGCCATCAATAGCAAACACAAAATCACCCAGTTGCGCCGAAAACTGTGCCACCAGACGGGTCTTATCACTGTTTGGGTAGGCATGGGGAAACAGCAGTTTCGTTTGCACGTCTTCTATACCAGCACGAAAGCCTAATTGCACAGCATCCGGTATCGGAATACCCTCAATCAATTCTTGCAGAGCCGACTCACCAATGCCAATGGTTTTTAAGGTAATCAAATGACTGGGCTGCACCGTGAAGTGTTGCTGCAAATAAGGCTGAATCGTGGTATCAAATAAATGCCGCATTTCAGAAGGAACGCCCGGCATGAAAGCAAACCAACAGCGTCCATACCGCAACGCAAAACCCGGTGCCGTTCCTAGCGCGTTATCAATGCGTAACGCACCTTGCGGCAACATGGCCTGCTTGCGATTAGACGCTGGCATGGGGCGATCACGACGCGTGAAAAAGGCTTGAATGTGTGCGAAAGCCACCGGATCAAATGCTAACGGCAACGCAAACGCTTTTGCGACCGCTTCAGCGGTTAAATCATCGCTAGTAGGCCCCAATCCTCCGGTACAAAGACAGCAATCCGCCCGTTGCGCAATTTCTTGCAACAGTGCGGTCAGGTCATTTAACTCATCCCCTACCGCCGTATGCCGGGTAACTTTAAAACCCATTCTAACCAGCCGTTCCGATAGCCAAGCTGAATTGGTATCTACCGTTTGACCGGTTATAATTTCTTCACCCTGCGAAAAGATCTCAACCGTTACATTCATAATAATTCGTACCAAAAAGGTAAAGTAATGACACTTAAGGCGGTGGTTACAGTCACTAACATGGCATACAACGCACTATCCAAGTGATACCGATCACACAACACAACGCCCATCAACATACTCGGCATCGCTAAATCCATAACTGCCGCCGCTTTATAATCAGCAGCTAAATCCAGATGAGCAACCAGTGCTAGCGCTAGAAATGGCATTAAAAAAAGCTTAATGCTCACCACCAATAAGACATAAGGCGTGTGCTTTAGCCTGACCATATGCCAACTCAACGCCAATCCTAATGAAAACAACATCAGCGGCACTACTGCAGCCGACAGTTTTTGCAATACGCCATCAAGCCACAAAGGCGTAGGTACAGCGTTAAGATTAAGGATGACCGCTAAAAAAGCTGCCCAAAACGGCGGCGTATTTAAAAACAACAATACCGATTTTGGCTTAACCTGCTCATCAGTGCCAAAATGCCGCGCCAACAAAATACCTGCAGTATATAAAAACGGCGCAACTGCAAATAAATCCATTTGGATAGCGACTGATCGCGCCCAAGTGCCAAACAGTTGCTCTAAAACTGGCAGCCCTAAAAAAGTCACATTCGCAAAGGCAGCGGCCAAGATGACTGCGCCCATTTGCGCCGCCTCAAACTTGAGCAATCGTCCACCTATCCAGCTACACAAAACGGCGACAACAATGCACGTAACCCCTACGGCAGTGTAATAAATCGAGTGTATGCCGATATCGGCATGCCAAAGCACATTTAATACCAATGCCGGTAAAAACAAATAATACACCAGCGTCGTTAATACCTGACGCGTCTGCTGGGCGTTTAAGCCTAACGGGGTAAAAATTCGCCATACCGCGCCACACGCGATAATTATGGCCATTTGAAGAAGCGTCGAGGTCATCAAAAAAAACGAATAAGAAAGAATTTGATTATTCTATCATTCACCCAACGCGACAGTTCAGGTAATATAGGGCAATACCTCGGTCATTCAAACGACACGGATGGCTATTTTTCTCCTCACTTTTTTAATTTAAACACTATGACACCATCACATCTTTCAACCAAACCTATTCCAGTCCGTGAACGCTTGATTATGGCTTTAGACGTGCCCAGTATTGCCGAGGCACAGGCTTTAGTAGAGGAATTAGGCGATGCTGTCTTATTTTATAAAGTCGGCATGGAATTATTTATGTGCGGGGATTATTTCGGTTTCATTGAATGGCTACAAGCCCGTAACAAAAAGGTCTTTGTTGATCTCAAGTTTTTTGATGTACCAGCAACAGTGGGACGCGCTATAAAAGCCCTCAGCAACAGAGGTGTTGATCTGGCAACGATTCATGGTAACGATGCCATTATGGAAGCCGCCGCCGCTGCAAAAGGCAATTTAAAAGTATTGGCCGTCACCGCGCTCACCAGCCTAGACAGAGGAGATTTAGAGGATCTGGGCTTTAAATGTGACGTACGCGAACTGGTTCTATCGCGAGCAAAACGCGCTTTGCAGATTGGCTGTGACGGTATTGTGTCATCGGGACTGGAAGCGTCTATGCTCAGAACCGAACTGGATCATCGTCTGTTAGTGATTATCCCCGGCATCCGGCCAGTAGATAATCGCGAAGATGATGACCAAAAACGCGTAGTCAGTGTTGAACAAGCCTTTCAAAATGGTGCTGATTATATTGTCGTAGGACGTCCGATACGCGATGCAGAAAACCGCAAGGAGATGGCTGAAAAAATTCAGCAACAAATTTTGTCGCAATTTCAAAACGCCTAAACTGCACACGGCCCTAAGAGAACAGTTAAGCAGTAACGCCCCACCGTTCGCGCACCACCTTTATTAAAATAAGCATTTATGTTAAGGTGCGCGAACTATGTTAATACATTCCGACTTTACCTCTTCTTACCTTATGGCGTTTGTCATGGGTCTTTTTAGCAGCATGCACTGTATTGGGATGTGTGGTTCAATTATTGGCACACTCACCTTAAGCCTTGATGCAAAAATTCGCAGCAGTAAGCCGCGCTTATTTGCGTTTGTCTTTAATTACAATCTCGGTCGTATTATCAGCTACACTACGGCAGGTGCTTTAGCTGGACTATTAAGCCAGGTATTGAGCATGCCTTTCGACCATGACCTCGGTTATCGCTGCTTACAAATAGCCTCAGCATTGATGATGGGCTCAGCGGGCTTATATATTGCTGGCTGGTTTCCGCGCTTTGCTTATGTCGAAAAAACCGGCGTCTTCCTGTGGAAAAAACTGGAACCGTTTGGGCACAAACTAATTCCCGTCAAAACGCCCTTAAATGCTTTTTTATTCGGCACTATCTGGGGCTGGCTGCCCTGCGGTTTGGTGTATGCCGCGCTCATCATGTCTGCAACAACCGGCGACATTCTCAAAAGCGCCGTCACCATGCTCGCCTTTGGATTGGGGACTTTACCTGCAGTGGTTGGTATTGGTATAATGACAGTATCGTTACAGAAACTGGCCAGACAGAATCGTTTTAGGCAAATAGTCGGTGTTCTAATGATTTTATTAGCGTTATCTGCGGCATTCCCGTGGCTTTACCCCATGCGAATACAGCATCACTTGATGTAGCAGATAAATAACACTGGTTTTTATTGTTAACCCCAACTCAAAAGAGATTGTTTATGAATCATTTTAACGCGATTATCGGTCAATCCCCTGGCTTTGGATCTTTATTACGTAGCGCCAAAATTGTTGCGGCTACCGACGTCACGATTCTTATCAAAGGCGAAACGGGTACGGGTAAAGAAATTCTTGCAACCGCCATCCAAAAACACAGTACACGCGCTGACAAAGCGTTTATTACCCTCAATTGCGCCGCATTACCGGAAAGTTTGGTAGAGTCGGAGTTATTCGGTCATAAAAGAGGCGCATTCACTGGCGCGGCGTGTAATAAACAAGGTATTTTACAGAGTGTTAATGGGGGTACTTTATTTCTGGATGAAATTAACTCTTTACCCATCGGCATTCAGTCTAAATTACTGCGTTTCCTTGAAACGGGCGAGTGCCTTGCCGTTGGCGATACCAAACCTTACTTTGTAAATGTCCGCATTATTGCCGCAACCAATACCGACTTACATGAGCAAATAGCAGCAGGGTCTTTTAGGCAAGATTTGTTTTATCGTTTACATGTCGTGCCCTTGGAAATTCCCCCGCTAAAACAACGCACTGAAGACATTGAGCTACTGGTCAAACATTTTATGCACCGTTTCTCCAATGACTACAATGTTCTTCCATCTACCTTCAGCAGAGCCGCCTTGCGCGTGTTACGTGCGTACGCTTGGCCGGGTAACATCCGAGAATTGCGCAACTTGTGTGAACGACTGAGTATCTTGGCCGCAGGTAAAACCATTGAGCCGGAAAACTTGCCGATTGAATTTACTAAGCTTGCTAACGGCACACTGTCTTCATCCAGCTCGGCAGCCTCTAATTTTACCTTACCTGAAGTAGGCGTAAAGCTGGACACACTCGAAGCAGACATGATTCATCAAGCCTTGATTAGAACCAATGGCAATCGTAGCCAGTCTGCAAGGTTACTAGGACTGACGCGCGATACTTTGCTGTATCGTATCCAAAAGCACGGTCTAGCCACGCATTAATCCCGTCAGCCGCTGTTTATAAAAACCCTTATAAGCAGCGCAACCATTGCACACTGACATTATCACTTTTCCCCTCCGCCCTTAGAACCACTTTTTCTGCAATAGCGGCCAGTAGCCGACCATTACTCTCCGGCTGCGCTAATTCAAGCCACTCATACGCCTTAACACCCACCCAAAAACCATCACTGCACACCACAAACGTTTCGCCCTTTTGCGCGGCCGGATACGTAATGACCTCAACAGACTTCTCTTTTAAGACGTTAATGCTGCGTGTCAATTGGTTTTGATCCGGATGAGCACCCATCTCTTGCTCCGTCATTTCACCGCGATTTATTTTTTTTTGCAGAATCGAATGGTCTTGCGTCCGCCAGAGTATTTTATCCGCATTTAAACGATAAACCCGCGAATCACCACAATGCGCCGTTACCACGCGCTGCTCATCAATATATAAAATAGCGCAAGTGGTATAGGCGGCTCTAGCCACTCTATCGTCAGCAAATAACCGATACATATCATCAACCGCCTGCCCCACCCAAGCCGTTAAAGTTGCCTGTGGTGCATATTGCATGGATTGATGATAATGCGGCGCTAACGCCAGTAAACTTTGACAAAAATACCGCGACGCCTGCTCGCCACCGCGATGCCCGCCCAGTCCATCAGCAACAGCACACAACACATACTTATCGTTAATAATGCGCACCATAGAGTCTTGGTTAACGGCGCGGTTACCGACAGACGTTACTTGATAAAATTGTACTGGCATTAACGAAAAATAGTGTGCTGAAATGGCATAGTAATCCGCCGTAAAGTAGCCATAATCAGACAGTATATTGCCCATTGCCTGCGACAATTTAGCCGTAGCGCATTAACCTCACTGTACGGATGCAGGCTTCTTTTGAATTTTTACAAACAGGGTTTCATAGTCTTTTTGAGACAGAACACCACTGACGCCCTGACGTACATGCGCCGCATCAAAAAAATAGGTTCTGGGCAATTCAGCATACCAGTCAGGATCAATCTCATAATTCAATTTTTGCGTATTCTCCTCAGCGAACACCCAGTTTTCAAGCCCTGCCAGCTGATTTTTTGCCAAAACAGCTTGCACTTGCTCGGATTCAGCCATGTCATCCGTACTCAGCATAATCATCTTGAGCGCAGGCCAATTTTTATGCAGCGTGCTTAATAGCGCCATATCCTTCACACAAGAAGGACAGGTTATCGACCAAATAACCAGTATAAAAGGCTGTTGTGCCTGCTTTGCAAGTATCTTCTGATAACTCCCAAACGTAAATGCATTTAAAGTGGGTTGCTCAGCGTATGCAGAACAACTAAACGCCAGAACAGTGCTAAACAGTAAGTATTGTAAATAAACTCTAAATGCCATGACTAACGCCTAACTTACACTTTTTCATTCGGATTGGATTTAACACCGTCTATGCTTGCTTCTGGCTTTGCCTCGTTATTATCCTCTTCGCCATCTTTAATCGCTGCACGAAAACCTTTAATCGCCGCACCTAAATCAGAACCGATATTCTTTAAACGCTTAGTTCCAAAAAAAACGATGACGATAGCCAAAATAATGAGTAATTTTGTCACACTGATGCCCATTTTTAATTCCTCTGTTTGTTTAATTTAAACCCACACACGCAATGTGCGTGCAGGCTAAAACGTATCACTTAGCCAATTTACTATTGTGTATAGAATACGAAAAATACACAATTAAGCCAATAACTAACCACACCACAAAACGTAACCAAGTCAGTGATGGCAAAAAAGCCATTAACGCGCCACACGACAACATACCCAGTACCGGAAACAAGGGGCTAAACGGCGTACGAAACGGTCTAGGTAAATCCGGCTTAGTAATGCGCAACACCGCCGCGCCAAAACACACCAACACAAATGCAGCTAACGTACCAATATTAACCAGTTCTGCAAGATCACCCAACGGCATAAACCCGGCAATGAGCGATATAAGCACACCACACACCACAATGACTCGCACCGGCGTTTGTGTAACGGGATTCACTTCACTAAAAAAAGCCGACAACAACCCGTCACGGGACATGGCAAATATAATTCGCGTTAAACCGTAGTATAGCACCAACATCACCGTCGTTAATCCAGCAATAACCCCTGTTGAAATGAGGGCTGAAGCCCAATCAAATCCAATTAAGGTTAAGGCATGTGCAACAGGTGATGAAACATTTAAGTCTTTATAATTAACCACACCGGTCAATAAACCCGCGACAATAATATAAATAACCGTACAAAAAAGTAGCGAAGTGATAATGCCAAAGGGCAGATCGCGCTGAGGATCTTTCGCTTCTTCAGCAGCCGTAGAAACCGCATCGAAACCAACATACGCAAAAAACACCAAAGAAGCACCTGCCAATACGCCCGTGGTTTTACCGTCCGGAAGCGTTTGAAACCAGCCGAAAGGCATAAACGGATGCCAATGTTCTGGATGCACGTTAAACATTGCCACACTAATAAAGATAACAATGGTAATCAGCTTTACAAAGACCATCGCATTATTGGCTTTAGCACTTTGCTTTACGCCCATAATCAGCAGCAGCATAATTAATAGGATAATCCCCGCCGCAGGTAAATTAATCAGCCCGCCTAATTTTGGGGCTTTGGTCAAACTATCTGGCAACGGCATCCCTATCGCCGTGAGGGCATTATTAAAATAACCTGACCACCCATTAGCAACGGCAGCGACGGAAATACCATATTCCAGTAATAAATCCCAGCCGATGATAAACGCACACAACTCACCGAAAGCTGCATAACTATACCCATAAGCACTGCCACAACCACCGATAGCCGCCGATAACTCCGCATAAGAGAGCGCTGCAAACGCGCACGCAATCCCTGCAATAATAAACGACAGCACCACGGCAGGCCCTGCTTGCGTAGCGGCCGCGATACCGGTTAGTACAAAAATACCCGTACCGATAATAGCCCCTATACCTAAAAAAGCCAGATCCCAAGCGGACAGGCAGCGTTTAAGTCCATGATCAATGGCATCATCAGACGCTTGAATCGGTTTAGTACGAAAAATTTGCAGCGTCATCTGGCGATCACTCATTTTAAGTTAAAAGATTAGGCGGAACTACTGACCGCCAAGCCTGTTTATTTCATTAAACAGGCACTGAGATAAAAAACCCCAATACTGCATTTAAAGCGGTGCTAACGTATTTTTTATCGGTGTTGTTTTAAGAAAAATTTTACTTAATGCCGGTAAAATAATAAAGGTACTGACCATGATCCAGAAAATCCCCATGGTAATAATCAAGCCCATACTGGCAATACCCTGATGCGGTGAAAAAGCGAGACCCGCAAAACTTGACACCGTGGTTAATGCACCATAAAACATCGCGCGCGCAGTACTGGATTGATAAATATTTTGATCTTCCGATATGGAATGATGCAATTTTTCAACCATGTGAATACCATTATCCACCCCCATGCCTAATAATAAGGGCAAAGCAATGATATTGGCAAAATTAATAGGCGTTCCAGTGAGTACCGTACTGGCCATAGTAAACAGTCCTGCTAAAATCAACGGTGTCATCACCAGCATCGTATCCGTAACATTACGTCGGATAGCGTACAACAATAACGCAATCGTGATTAAGGCAATAGCGATAGCTTGTTGAAAAGCCGCAATCACTTCCTTCATCGACTCTAAATACATGACCGGTAAATCAGTCGCATTCGGTGCTATCGCTTGTACATCGGTGATAAACGTTTCTAAATCGGTTAAATTATTCAAATCTTTCTTGGGATAAACTTGAATACGATACCAGCCTTCCTTACTCAGCCAACGGGCTTTAAAATCAGCAGGCAAATCATTGAGGCTGACCTCGTGTGCTTTAAAGCCTGTTAATAATTCATTCATAACTGACGGCAGCGTGCCTAATAGCGTCGTTTGCAACTTCTCAATAAATAAACGTCGACTAGGCTCTTGCAACGCCGATAACTCCAGCAAAATATCTTGCAGTGCTTGCTTAAAGGTGTGCAATGCTGCTATTTCCTGCGCTGCTGTTTTAGTGGCTAAACCGGTATCTATCGCCGCTATCAAACGCGTAATAGCGGGTACGGGATTATCATCCGGCTTTAACACGGGGAATCCTTGTACTTGTGACCCTAGCAATAAACTGGTTTCCTCGATCATTGCCAGTTTTTCTTCCTGCTCTGTCGGTATAAAATCGAACAAACTAATGGTTTTATCCACAGAAGCAATCGCGCTTAATTGGTGTTGTACTGCCTTGACCTGTTTTTCATCATTCACCAACACGGTCAGCGTCATCGGCGTCGTCTCTTTATCTTTCATCAGGTTTTGAAACGCGATAACCGACTCGGTGTTCGGGTCACGAAGATTAATGGGATTAAAATCAGTTTTGACATTAAAAACCAGTATGACCGATATAATAGCCAATAAACAGGTGGTTAGCGCAATAGGCTTGGCATAATGTAAAGTGAATTTCGCCATTTTTTCAGCCCATGTACTGAATGCAGGCCGCGCTTTAACGGTTTCGACGGGCGCTGTAACCGGTACGAATTTTAGTAACGCAGGTAAAAGGGTTAAAGTCACTAATAAGCAAATAAATAAACTGGTTCCCGCCAATAATCCCAGCTCAGAAACCCCCTTATAATCCGTGGGTATAAAAGCATAAAGACCGATCGCGGTCGTGCCTGCACATAACAGTAAAGAAGGCGAGGTAGAGGTAAGCGTACTGCGTAACGCCCTACTCGGATTGATATGATGATCTAAATTATCCCGATAGCGTAAACAGAAATGAATCGCATATTCCACCCCTAAACCAATATTCGATACCGCAAACGCAACAGAAATCAGGTTTAACTCGCGCACCGAAAACGCGGCAAAAAAACCACAGAAAACCATGCCAACAGCCAATGTCACCAGTGTAACCAAGGTAAATAACACGGAACGATAGGCAATGAGTAAAATAAGACAGACTAATACGATAGAAAAAACACTCGCCGTAAACGTACCCGCACTCATCCCTGACAGCTCATCATCCTCAAGCCCGACTTCCCCGGTAATCCATACTTTAACGCTGGGCAGATTAGGTTCTTGAACGTGTGCAATAGCGGTGTGAATCGCATTAATAGCCTGTTCCGCAGGGCGAATTTGTGCGTAATCAAAGGTCGGGGATACAACAATAAAGCCTTTATTGGGTTGGGATTTTTTTTCAGCAATCAAACTTTCCCAAGACAGTAAGCTATTCTCGCCCTTCAGACCCGCATTTAACCCAGCCACCACCTTGTTAATCAACGTCGTTAAATCGATGGGGACATTTTGGGTTTTATCCGCCGAGGTAAGTGCATCTTCAAAAATTGAAAAGAATCCTGTTAAGTTAGGCTCTTGCGCAATTCTGCCGATAAACGGCTGGGCTTCAGACAATCGGTTGGATAAGTCTTGTAACACCGGAGTGTCCAAGTATAACAAGCCATTTTCATGAAAAAAAGACTCATCATTTGGAATAGCGACTGCCGTAAAATTGCTTTTATCCGCACGCAATAAACGCGCCAAGCGTTTAGTCGCTGATTTAGTCAATTCGGGCGAATCTGATTCAACCACCAGTAACAGCGTATGCATATCTTGTGCAAAGGCTTTTTCAAAATTACGGCGATTTTGTTGAAAAGGCGCGTCGGGAGCAATCAGCTCAGCCGTATCCGTATTGATACTCAAATGCTTGGCCGTATATTGCACGGCAAAAACCGCCAAAATACCAATGATAAGCAACATCAACCAAGGAGAACGAAGCGACCACTCGCCCCAACGGGATAATAAGGTTGAACTGTAGGTTTTTATGGACATAAACTATAAGCTGTCAAGAAATATCTGCTCACGACTTAATGTGAGCAGATCCTTGGTATTAATGAATGATAACAGTCGTTGAGCCGATTAAAGGCTCACTTTTGGATTCTAGCAACTGGTTATCCTGTTGCGTAATAAACAATGCGGAAATTTTCTCAGCATTGGCAATGTTCATTCCATCTGTTTGACCTAAACAAAGCAACGCGGTTGACCAAGCGTCGGCAACAGAGGGGTCAGGGTGAATAACCGTCACTGACACTAAATTATGCGTCACTGGCTTGCCAACACGCGCATCCAGAATGTGACTATACCGCTGCCCATTGGCATCAAAATAATGCCGATACGTACCGGAGGTCATCACGGCTGCTGGCACGTCCTTAGGCAACGTAATAATTTTTTGCATAGTTTGCTCGCCCGGCAAAGGTCGCTCTACCGCGATACGCCAAGCATTAAGATCGGGTTTATGACCCGCTGTTTTTAGCTCACCACCTATCTCAACCAAATAATGTTGAATACCTTGCTGTGCTAACACCTCACTGATTCTTGCAACACTGTACCCTTGTGCGATAGACGATAAATCAACCTTCAAATCTGCTTGCTGCTTGCGGAGATGCGTATCATCGATAATCTCCAGCTTGCGCATGCCGATTTGCTGTAAAGTCTTACGGATGTCCGTATCGCTAGGAATAGTTAACGCATCACCACGAAACCCCCACAAATCAAACAAGGGCTTAATCGTCAGATCATAGCAACCTAGGCTGGCACGATTAACCGTTTCAGCGATACGTACCAGAGACACGATTTCACGCCCAACCTCTTGGCTCTCGGTATTTTCAACACTGTTAAACACCTCTATAACTGAATCAGGTCGATAGTTAGATAACAGCTTATCAATAACTCCAAACTCCTTTTCAACACTGACTTGAATCGCTTTTGCATCAACTGGTAACTCAGACCAATAACTGATGTGGTACGTTGTCCCCTGTGCAAACCCTTCAAATTTTTGGATAGGCGGCTCTGTGCAACCGACCAAAAAAAAAGGTATTAAGCAATGTACGATTAATCGCTTAATTGAGGTAATTCCATGCAATAACACCTTATTTTCTCCAAAACTCAGGTACAAATAAAATTACGATGGAGAATATCTGTACGCGTCCTAACAACATTGCAAAAATACACACCCCCATTTGAAAGTCATTCAAACTGGCAAAGTTTGAGGCCGGCCCTACCTGACCAAGCCCTGGCCCCGCATTATTAAAACAGGCAATAATCGCCGAAAAAGCGGTAATAAAGTCTAGACCACTAAACAGCAACGTAAACACTAAGATCACAATACTAATAAAATACAAAAAGATAAAACCGGTCACCGAGGTAATAATATTATCACCCACAATGGTGTCACCGATTTTCATCAACTGAATCGCAGAAGGGTGAATAAATTTTAAAAACTCCAGCCGCGCCTGTTTAAGCAAAATAATCGTCCGGATCATCCGAATCCCCCCGCCTGTCGAACCGGAAGAGGCAGACAAACAACTGAGAAACAGCATCCACATCGGTACAAAAATAGGCCACCGATTAAAGTCCTGACTGGCAAAACCACAATCGGTCGCAATCGTGACCAAATTAAAGGTCGCATGACGCAATGCCGTTAAAAAATCCGGATATGTGCCCGCGTGCCAAAGGACTGCAGCCGTCATAACGCAACTGCCCAATACCAGCATTAAAAAAGAAGTGGCTTCCATATCCTTAAGATAAGGTCTTAAGGTACGTTTTTTGAACACGATAAAATGCGTGGCAAAATTAATCGCGGCTATTAATTGAAAAATAGTCAACACCACTTCAATCGGCACAGAATCAAAAAAGCCCACGCTGCTATCATGCGTTGAAAAACCACCTAGACTCATGGCCGAAAAAGCATGACAGATAGCATCGAACCATGTCATACCAACCAATCGCAGTGAAAGAATACACGCTACGGTAATACCGGCATAAACCATCCATAATGCTTTCGCGGTTTGCGCGATACGGGGGGGTAAATCAGCATCTTTAACGGTTCCGGGCGATTCAGCAATATACAACTGCATCCCACCAATCCCTAAGATAGGCAAAATGGCTACAGCGAAAATAATAATCCCCATCCCCGCAATCCAATTTAGCTCATGTCGCCAAAGATTAATGGACATCGGCAAATTATCAATCCCCGTCAGGATAGTCGCACCGGTCGTGGTCAGTCCTGATACTGTTTCGAAATAGGCTTCAATAAAACTTATTTCCGGCAAATATAGGACTAGCGGTAACGTACAAAACACCGGAATAAGCGACCAAGTAGCAGCCACCAACAAAAAACCCGATTGGCGTGACACTTTTTTAGGCCGATGCAGCGTTGCCACATACATAAACACGCCAGACAGAAACGTAATAACCGTACTCTGGAGAAACGCACTGCTCGCGCCGTCATCACTCATTAGCGCCGTTAATAAGCAAGTGACCATTAAGCCACTAAACCCTACGGTAATAAAACCAAAGATATGTATAATCGTTAAAATGGCATTCATGATCGCGCGTGTTTTTTAGGAGAGATACGGGAATACAAAGTAAACAAGTACACAATAGACATTAGCAGCAGATATTAAAAGAAAAATAGGCGGCGCAGTAAACGTTGAAATACATCTGAACGTATCGCTTAAATCGCTTGGAAAAAATTTTCAATGTTAACCACCATTTTTTTATCAATGGCAAACATTACCACATGGTCATTTTCTTCAAACACCGTGTCATGGTGAATCTCAATCAATTGCTGCTGTCGAATCAACGCACCCAACACAATACCCCGAGGAAAGTTAATGTCTTTTACACATTTACCCACCACCGACTGCGGGCCATTATGTTTGTGTGCAATCGCCTCTATGGCCTCAGCAGTACCGCCACATAAGGAATTTACCTGCGCAACATCACCGTGGCGCACATGTTTAAGAATACTGCCGAGCGTTTCCTGATTAGGAAGTACAGCAACATCAATACCGGTTGAAGGTAATAACTTCGTATAAGACCCTTGATTCAACAAGCATATCGCTTTACGCGCCCCCAAACTTTTCGCTAACGAAGAAGCGATAATATTGACACCATCCAACTCTGTCAGCGAACAAAACAAATCCGTACTTTCAATTGACTCATCAACCAACAGCGCCTCATTGGTACAATCGCCAAGCAACACCAAGGTATGTTTTAATTCATTAGCAATTTTTCTAGCCCGCGCAGGGTCTTTTTCAATAATTTTTACATGGTAGTCATTTTCTAACGCTAATGCCAACCGTTTTCCAACATGCCCACCGCCAGCAATGGTAATGCGCTTTATGGGTGCTTCCAAAACATGCAGTTCTTTTAAAACCCGGCGCATGTCTTTTCCAGGAACCACAAAAAATACTTCATCACCCGCTTGAATGATGGAATCTCCGTTAACGATTTGTGGTTTTCCCTGTCTAAAAATCGCTACGATACGAATTTTCCCATCACTCAAGCGCTGCTTTAGTTCTTTAATTTTCTCACCGATTAAAAAACTATTCGCCACGACTTTAACTGAAAAAAGCCGCACCAACCCGGATGCAAAATTAGATACGTGCAATACGCCCGGAAACTCGATTAAATTACGAATCGCCTCCATCACAATATGTTCAGGGCTAATCACAATATCAACGGGAATACCGTTGGCTTCAAACAGTTTAGGGTGTTTTAGATAATCAATAGCGCGCACCCGTGCTATTGTTTTTGGACGACGGTATAACTTACTAATAATTAAACAAGCCAGCATATTGGTTTCATCACGATCCGTTACCGCAATCACAATGTCAGCCGTTTCCACACCCGCTTGTTCCAGAACTTTAGGGTGAGCAGCATTACCCACTACCGTTACAATATCAAACTTTGCCTTTAAAATAGCCAACAGCTGAGGTTTGTAATCAATGATCGTAATATCATTTTCTTCACTTGACAGCGCACTGGCCACAGAAGAACCTGCAGAACCAGCACCAAGAATCAGTATCTTCATTAAGTCGCTCTACACCTAAAAAATAACGCTATTGCGGCTTCAAACTTTTTGACTCGCTCTTTGGTTCAGCATCCAAATCGCTCTCATCAAAATCAGTATTTTCCTCAGCCACTTTGCCATCATTAACCAAGTAATTACGTCTTTGTAGGTAAGAATTTTTAAAGAAATCATAACGATCAATCGCTGCTTCATCGGCGATCTTCTCTGTACTTAAGAGATCAGCTCGCGTATCAATGACTTTTAGTGCGCCTAATGCACTCGAAATAATACTTTCATTGGCACTGCTTAATCCTGTAGGAATAACACCGTAACCAAGATAAATCAGCGGATTTAAGCCCGCATCACCAATTTTACCGCCTATGCCACGCGCCGAATTAGGCCCTAAGAACGGCAATACCACATAAGGCCCCATAGGAACACCCCAGACACCCAAGGTTTGATCAAAATCTTCATCATGCTTCGGCAAATCCAGGTCTGCTGCGACATCCATGACACCACCTACACCAGCAACACTGTTCACTAAAAACCGGGCGCTATCCAAACCACCTTGTTCAAATTTCAATTGCATGAAATCATTAAGAGCAACACCAATATCGTCCAAATTACTAAAAAAATTCGTCACCGCCGTGTCTGCAAACGCGGGCATAATAAATTGGTAGCCTTGCGCAATCGGCTTCAAGGCATATTCATCAACCTTATCATTAAAAACTTGCACATCCCTGTTCCAGCTTTCCAAAGGATCACGAGCATCTTTAGTCGCCAACGTCGTGCAGCCACTTAAAGCACTCAATAAACAACTCCCCATTAAGACGTTAATTTTAAACGTTCGCATTTTCACTTCCTTTAGCTCTATGTAATATTTTTATTGGTGCTAATCATAATTAGCGTAACATATCATAAACTAAATTAAGCATCGATAATTACGCAACGCTTTAAATAATACTAAATCGTCAACATGCATTCTATTTGTAACCCCTTAGGCAAACGATTCCGCGGTTATTTACCGGTGGTAATTGACATCGAAACCGCAGGTTTTAACCCCAAAAAAAACCCTTTATTAGAGATTGCAGCAGTCATTGTAGAGCTGGATGAGAAAAATGAGCTGGTTATTACCGAACGCTATGCGTGTAATATCATCCCATTTAAAAATTCAGAACTGGATGACGCCGCTCTAAAATTTAACGGCATTGATCCGTATCATCCTTTTCGTATGGCGGTTGATGAGAAAACGGCTCTGGATACCTTATTTACCCCAATAAAAGCAGCGGTTAAGCGCAACAATTGCTCACGCGCTATTTTGGTGGGTCATAACCCAGCTTTCGACATCAGTTTCTTAAATGCGGCGATTCAACGTGCGCAAATTACTCGCAGCCCTTTTCATCCCTTTAGCAGCTTCGATACAGCAACCTTGGGCGGATTGATTTATCAACAAACCGTCTTAGCCAAAGTCGCACAAGCCGCTGGTTTAGAATGGGACGGCAGTAAGGCGCATTCAGCGCTTTATGATACAGAAAAAACGGCGGAATTATTTTGCCTGATGATTAACCGCTGGCAAACCCTTGAAACGCATTATCAACAAACCCACGCACCAGAAGAAAGCGAACCAGCACCATTACCACTATAAAATAACAACAGCGCGTTAAGGAGAAACGATAAACCCGTCCACCTTAACGCGTCACACATTCAGAAACGCGCGTTAGCTCGCCGCCAAACCTGCAATGTTATAGCCACAATCAACATACGTGATCTCACCGGTAATACCCGACGCCAAATCTGAACATAAAAACGCCGCCGCATTTCCAACTTCATCAATACTGACGTTGCGTTTTAAAGGCGAGGTATCGGCAGCTTTATTAAGCATGGCTTTAAAATCATTAATGCCCGATGCCGCCAAGGTACGAATAGGGCCTGCTGAAATGGCATTCACCCGCGTTCCTTCCGCGCCCAACGCAACCGCCATATAGCGCACATTCGCTTCCAAACTGGCTTTAGCAACCCCCATCACGTTATAGTTGGGAATAGCCCGTTCTGCCCCTAAATAGGTCAAGGTTAATAATGAACCGTTACGACCTGCCATCATGGAGCGCCCTGCTTTAGCCAATGCCGTAAAGCTGTATGAACTCACGTCATGGGCGATATTAAAGTTTTCACGGGTTGTCACCTCAACATAATCGCCATTTAAAGCCTCTCTAGGGGCAAAAGCAACCGAATGTATAATGGAATCCAAACCATCCCACTGTTTGGCTAACTCAGTAAAGACATTATTAATGTGTTCATCATGACTGACATCACATTCCAGAATAATATTGGAATTGCACTGAGCTGCCATGTCTTCAACACGACTTTGCAGTTTTTCATTTTGAAACGTAAACGCCAGCTCTGCGCCTTCGCGGTGCATGGCTTGCGCAATTCCCCAAGCGATTGAACGATTGCTGGCCAATCCCACAATTAACACACGTTTGCCTTGCATAAAACCCATTAGATGCTCCTATTATTTTTATTGATCGGTTTATTGATAGAATAGGTAAAGTATCTATGACCCTTTTCATGATGTCCAGTATTTTGTCTATGCCGATAAAAAGACTCCGTGTGTTATTGTTGTTGGTAGCGCTGTTAACTGCCTGTGATTTAACGCCGCTAAATAACCCCCATCCGCCAGAAGATAGCGCAGGCTCCGTGCTGTATTCTTCTTTTTCAGAACGCCCAAAGCATCTTGATCCTGCCGTTGCTTACAGTTCAAATGAATACACCTTTATCGGGCAAATTTATGAGCCGCCGTTGCAATACCATTATTTAAAGCGGCCTTATGAACTCATCCCACTAACCACCACAAAGATGCCCAGCGTGGTGTATCGTGATAATAAAGGTAATCCACTGCCCGACAACGCCACCACCGCGGACATTGCTTTTACCGATTACATACTGGACATTAAACCGGGCATTCAATTTCAACCACATCCCGCATTGGCAAAGGATGCTAACGGTGCCTATTTGTACCATCACCTATCAGCAGCACAATTAGACGAACTCTTAACCATTACCGATTTTAAAAGCACGGGTTCGCGCGAATTAACCGCTGAAGATTATGTTTACCAAATTAAACGCTTAGCCAACCCAAAAATACAATCACCCATTGCCGGCGTCATGCAGCCCTATATAGTTGGCTTTGACGCGTTAGCCAAACAACTCACCGCCGCACCGCAAACTGATCTTAAAACCGTCAACATGAGCGGCGTAAAGGCCTTAAGTCGTTACCAATATCAAATTACTATCAACGGCAAATACCCGCAATTTCGTTTTTGGTTGGCCATGCAGTTTTTCGCTCCCATGCCGTGGGAAGCCGATGTGTTTTACGCGCAACCCGGCTTAAAAGCCAAAAACATTTCTTTAGACTGGTTCCCCATCGGTACCGGCCCATACAGGCTCACTGAAAATAACCCGAACCGGCAAATGGTACTGTTAAAGAACCCCTTATTTCACGGTGAAACTTATCCCGACAGCGGCACACCCGAAGATAAAGCGTCAGGATTACTCAATGATGCAGGTAAAGCCCTGCCCTTCATTGATAAAGTCGTGTATACCCTGGAAAAAGAAACCATTCCGTATTGGAATAAATTTTTACAAGGCTACTACGACGCTTCCGGTATCGCCTCAGACAGTTTTGATCAGGCCATCCAGTTTGCCGGCAACGGTCAGGCACAACTGACGCCCGCTATGCAAGCGCAAGGCATGCGCTTACAGACCGAAGTACAAACCAGCAGCTTTTACATGGGCTTTAACATGCTTGATAACGTTGTCGGCGGCAACAGCGAAGCCGCACGTAAACTGAGACAGGCACTGAGCATTGCCATAGACTACGAAGAATACATTGCCATTTTCACCAACGGACGCGGAATTAGTGCGCAAGGCGTCCTGCCGCCGGGTATTTATGGTAATCAAACTGGGCAAGCGGGAATGAACCCTTATGTCTATGACTGGGTCAATAACGCATACCAACGTAAATCTTTGTCCGTTGCTAAACAACTCATGACCGAAGCGGGATACGCAAACGGCATTGATCCCGCCACGCATGAGAGCTTAATACTGTATTTTGATTCAACCTCCGTCAGTACCGAAGACAGACCGATGCTTAACTGGTATCGTAAACAATTTGAAAAACTGGGCATCAAACTGGTGATTCGCGCCACCGACTACAACCGTTTTCAGCAAAAAATGCGCGACGGCAATGCGCAAATTTTTGTCTGGGGCTGGAATGCCGATTACCCTGATCCAGAAAATTTCTTCTTCCTACTTTACGGCCCAAATGGCAAAGTGAAGTCCGCAGGAGAAAATGCTGCTAATTACCACAACCCAGAATTTGACCGGCTTTTTGAACAAATGCGCAATATGGATGACGGCGAAGCGCGGATGCACTTAATTCAACAATTACAGGAACAGGTTCGTCAGGATGCGCCATGGATATTTGGCTTTCATCCAAAAAGTTTTGCCCTTTTTCACAGCTGGTATCACAACAGCAATGCAAACTTAATGGCGAATAATCGCCTTAAATACCTGCGCATTGATACCGCCGAACGTGACGCTAAAAGACAGGCATGGAATCACCCCAACTTTTGGCCGTTGCTGGTGGGATTGGTTTTATTGGTGCTGTTGGTGATACCGGCAATTATTGCGTATCGACGAAGGGCGGCGGCGACATTGCAAGAAGTTCAGCAGCGATCATAGCTATGAATATACTGTAACCACCATAACACAACGGTTTAATCATTTACGAGCGCTACCAGCGACGCTTTAATTTAAGTATTAAACATTTGCAGTATTTACTATAACACCGACGCTTCCATCATGATTCAATACATACTCCGCCGCTGCTTATACGCCCTGCCCTTGTTAATGGGCGTAAATATTTTAACCTTCGTGCTATTTTTTATTGTCAACAGCCCTGAAGATATGGCGCGGATGCAGTTAGGCCAAAAACATGTCACCACCGCGGCCATTCAAAACTGGAAACAGCAACACGGCTACGATTTACCGTTACTGTGGAACGATACTCAGGACAGCGCGAAAAAACTCACCGAAACCATTTTTTATCAAAAATCTGTCGGGCTGTTTTTGCTGGATTTTGGTGTATCAGACAGCGGGCGGGATATGTCCACCGACATTAAGCAGCGCATGTGGCCCAGTTTAGCCTTAGCCTTGCCATCATTAATCTTAGGCTTAACGGTGAATATTTGCGTCGCACTGATGATGGTACTGTTTCGTAACACCTATCTGGAACTAGGGAGCATGGTGTTATGCGTCATGCTGATGTCCATTTCCTCCTTGTTTTATATCATTGGCGGGCAATTTTATATTGGAAAGCTGTTAAAGCTGGTGCCGATTTCAGGGTATGCCAGCGGTGTGGATGCCTTTAAATTTATGGTTTTACCCGTGATTATCGGCGTAGTATCCGGCATTGGCTCCGGCGCGCGCTGGTATCGCACCTTATTTTTAGAAGAAGCCGAAAAAGATTATGTCCGCACCGCACGCGCCAAAGGCTTAAGCGAAACGCAAGTATTGTTTAAGCATGTATTAAAAAATGCCATGATTCCGATTTTAACTGGCGTGGTGGTGGTATTACCGTTATTGTTTATGGGCAGTTTGATTATGGAATCATTTTTCAGTATCCCCGGTTTGGGCAGCTACACCATTGATGCCATTAACAGCCAGGATTTTGCGATTGTACGGGCGATGGTGTTTTTAGGCTCGTTGCTGTATGTGGTTGGTTTATTATTGACTGATATTTCATACACTTTGGTTGATCCACGGGTGAGGCTAGTCTGATGGTTATGTTATGGACGGATGCACTGATTTACCTGTTGCTGCTTACCTTAGCTGCGTTAGGCTTTTATTTGCGTGGCAAAGAGCACATTAAACGCCCGTTACAAAAGATCAGTAGCAGTAAAGTGGGCATGGTTTCCTTGGTGGTCTTATTGTTTTTTGTGCTGATTGGTTTACTGGATTCGATACACTTCATCCCGTCTAACAGCAAAAACAATGAAATCATTAGCGTCTTAGATTATTGGGCGACACCACTCAGAGAGCACGGTGAAAAAACCTATTCCGCACCGTTTGCAACGACCTTATACAGTAAAGAAATGCAAACCTTACCGGACGGTACCGCGCAATTCGGCTACCCAACACTACGTTTCGGCGGTAGCCATTTAACCGATCCTACGACGCAGTTACTCCCCGACCTTTTAAAGAAAACCGCTTACGGTCTGTTTCAAGGCGCGAGTTTAAGCAGTTTTTTTATGCTGCTCTTGTTCAGTCTATCCACCAAACAACGCGAACGCTTTAAACGCAGTGCCACCGCCAAAACCGTATGGGCGGTAATATTTTTCATCGTATCGTTAAGCTACACCTTGGTATATTTATCTGCGTATTACCATGTATTGGGCACGGATAAAGTCGGCGAAGATGTTTTTTATCAAGCGATTAAAAGCATCCGCACCGGTTTGGTGTTGGGGACATTAACCACCTTAATCATGCTGCCGATGGCAATTATTTTTGGTATCCTCGCCGGGTTCTTTCGTGGTTGGGTGGATGACGTTATTCAATACCTGTACACCACCCTCAACTCCATTCCCAGCGTATTGCTGATTGCCGCCTCCATCTTAATGGTGCAAGTGTACATGGCAAAACACGAGGCAGATTACACCAGTGTTATCGTGCGCGCCGACATGCGGCTGTTATTTTTATGCCTGATCTTGGGCGTAACCAGTTGGACAGGATTATGCCGTTTACTCCGAGCAGAAACCTTAAAGCTGCGCGAAATGGAATATGTCCAAGCCGCGCAAGCTTTAGGTGTAAAACAAAGCATGATTCTGCTGCGGCACATTCTGCCCAATGTCATGCACATCGTGTTAATCTCGGTGGTACTCGATTTCAGTTCCTTGGTATTGGCCGAAGCGGTGTTGTCTTATATTAATATCGGCGTCGATCCCACCACCTATAGCTGGGGCAATATGATCAACGGTGCGCGATTAGAAATGGCGCGCGACCCGATTGTATGGTGGTCACTGTCGGCGGCGTTTGTGTTTATGTTTGCGCTGGTGCTGGCGGCAAATTTGTTTGCGGATGTGGTGCAGGATGCGTTTGATCCTAGAAGGGCTGGGAATGATTAACGGATGGATGGCAAATGTCTAAATTAAGCAAAATCAGTATTCAAGGTTATAAGTCGATTCAGAATCTGCAAGACTTTGAATTGACTAATTTGAATATTTTGATCGGCGCTAATGGCGCGGGGAAAAGTAATTTTATTTCAGTGTTTAAGTTGCTGGCGCAGATGTATGACCAGCGTTTGCAAGTTTATGTGCCCGTAAGCGGGGGGGCAGATGCGCTTTTGCATTATGGTCGTAAAAAAACGCCAAAAATTCAAATGCAATTTTTTTTTGACATTCATGATTATTTTTTTAGCTTAATGCCTACAGAAGATAATAGGCTAATTTTTGAAAAAGAAGCGTTTAGTGATCATGGAGGGGATATTTTTCTAGATGGGATAAAACTCGAAGCGTTCAATACTAAGTTTAGCATTGTTGCTCAGGGACATAGCGAATCTGGACTTAGAGAATCGACCAAGTACCCAGAAGAGTTTAGGCATGCTATCAAAAGCTGGCGTATCTACCATTTTCACGATACCAGCGATACGGCATTGGTTAAGCGTATCCATCAAGCGAGCGACAACCTAAGACTTAAATTTGATGCAGAAAACCTTGCTGCTTTTTTGTTAAAGCTAAAACTGAAATTCCCTAAAAGTTATCAATTTATTGTTAAAACCATTCGCCTAGTCGCCCCTTTCTTCTCAGATTTTGTCCTAAGGGAAGGCGAAGAATATATCCAGCTAGAATGGACAGAAGTCGGTAATCCTGACACACCCTTTAAAGCGTTTGTCTTGTCTGATGGCACATTACGCTTTATTTGTTTGGCAACGCTGCTGTTGCAGCCTGTTGAAATGATGGCCGATACCGTATTGATTGATGAACCAGAACTCGGTTTACATCCTTATGCCCTTGGGATTTTAGCCGATTTAATTAAGCGGGCGGCTGAGCACAAACAAATTATCATATCTACACAGTCTGATGAGCTGATTAATCATTTTTCGCCAAACGATATTGTGGTGGTGGATAGGGTTGATAATGCCTCTACTTTTAAACGTCTTGATGAGGAGAAATTGAAAGATTGGCTGGAAGACTATACCTTGGGTGATTTGTGGCATCAAAACGTTATCGGCGGAAGACCCGCACGATGATAAGGGTGCAAGTTATTTGTGAAGGGGCTACGGAAGAAGCTTTTATTATGGATGTGGTTGCCCCACTATTTACACATCAGCAGACTTTTATAACCGCACGCGGAATCAATACCTCGCCCAGTTCTAAAGGTGGTGCGCTCGTTTATCAACGTGTCAGCCGATTTATCGTAAACTGCTTGAAAGAAGACGCGAATACCATTGTTACCACTTTCTTTGATTTGTATGGATTGCATAATGAATTTCCCTGCTATGCGGAAAGTCAAACAATTACCGATGTCTATCAAAGAGCGGCTTTACTTGAACAAGCCTTTAAACAAGATATTGCTCCAGAAAATAGTTTATTTGCACGGCGATTTATCCCCTACATACAGCCTTATGAATTTGAAGGATTATTGTTTACGGATATTGCAAAATTAATCGAGTTGGAAGATAACTGGCAGAGTTCGCTTATACCTTTGCAGGCCATTCGAGACGCTTTTGCTACGCCTGAACATATCAATGATAGCTATGAAAAAAAGCCATCTGCACGACTTGAAAAACAGTTGAACAACCCTTTCTACCGTAAAACACTGCACGGCACATTAGCCATTCAAAGCATCGGCATTGATAAATTATGCGCAGAATGTCAGCATTTTTCTGAGTGGTACACAAAATTAAGTCAATTGAGGACAGAATGAAGCCATTGTTATCCATTGAACATCTAAGCGTAAATTTTGGCCAACAAACCGTGGTAGACGACATTAGCTTTGAAATCTTCCCCGGCGAAACGTTTGCCTTGGTGGGTGAATCCGGTTCTGGAAAATCGATGACCGCCTTATCCGTCTTGCGCTTATTGCCCAACAATGCGCAACTAAACGCGACCGCGATTCATCTGCAAGGCGACAATCTCTTAGCGCGCTCGGAACGCGAATTATGCAAGATTCGCGGCAGACGTATCGGCTTGGTTTTTCAAGACCCGATGTCGTCGTTAAATCCGGTCATGACCATCGCGGAACAAATTGTGGAAGTGCTCGACATCCATTTTGATTTTCCGGCGGAAAAAAATCAACAGCGGGTGCTGGAACTCTTACAGCAAGTTGAGCTACCGGAACCGCAGCGGCGCATGGCGGAATACCCGCATCAACTCTCCGGCGGACAGCGGCAACGGGTGATGATTGCGATTGCCTTAGCCGGTGAGCCAGAGCTACTGATCGCGGATGAGCCCACCACTTCATTGGATGTCACCATTCAGGCGCAGATTTTACAGCTGCTTAAAAACATTCAGCAACAAACCAATATGGCCTTATGGTTGATTAGCCATGACTTGGCGCTGGTGTCGAATATTGCCGATCGCATTGCGGTGATGCAACACGGCAAACTGGTGGAAAGTGGCTGTAATCCGGGTTTATTCGAACATCCGCAACATGCTTATACGCAGCAATTATTAGCCGCGCTGCCACGCTTGGAAAGCTGCAATAATCGCCCCGCACAAGAGCGCCAGCCCCTATTAAGCGTCACTGATTTCAAGGTCTATTACCCCATCCGCAAAGGCATTTTTAAACGCATCGTCGATTATGTCAAAGCAGTGGATGGCGTGAGTTTTAACTTGCAACAGGGTAAAACCTTGGCGTTAGTGGGTGAATCTGGCTGTGGTAAAACGACGCTGGGTAAAGGCTTGTTAAATTTAATAGCGGGCAGCAGCGGTAGCGTACTGCTGGACGGTTTAGCGTTACACGAACTTAGCGGGGATGCTTTGCGCCAGCAACGCGCGGCGATGCAAATCGTCTTTCAAGACCCCTTCTCTTCCATGAATCCGCGCATGTTAGTTGGCGATATTATTGCCGAAGGCTTACACGCCTTGCACCCTGAAATCAAGGCACTGGAACGTCAGCAACGGGTACAGCACTTATTAACCGCAGTGGGACTGCCTAAAGAAGCGATAAACCGTTACCCGCATGAATTTTCGGGAGGGCAACGGCAGCGCATTTGTATCGCCAGAGCCCTCGCCGTAGAACCAAAGTTAATTGTCTGCGACGAACCGACTAGCGCCTTGGATGTTTCGGTACAGGCGCAAATCATTCAATTATTAAAGCAAATCCAGCAGGAAACGGGCGTAAGCTATTTATTCATCACCCATGATTTTGGCGTAGTCGCCGAGTTAGCCGACGACGTAGCGGTAATGTATAAAGGCAAAATAGTCGAGGTCGGTCACGTCACCCAAGTACTGAATCATCCCGTACATGCGTACACACAAAAGCTGTTAGGTGCAGTACCAAAATTGGGGGGTGTTACGCCTTAGTTCCGTAGGGCTTTATTTCATTTAGCTACATGCGCTAAACCATCCTCAACCGTTACTCCTATAGGTGCTTTATTATGCAAATTTATTTAACCAGCCACGATTCAGAAGCTACCCTTGTTGCTTTAGTACAGCAAACCTTGGATAAACACGCCTTACAACAGATTAAAATCGAGTCAATCCCGCCATCACCAGCGGCGATACACAAAAATCTTGACCCTGATACCGTTGTAACACTTACAACCCTCGTTTTACATGCCGCAGAAATACATGCTGTTACCACGCATGTTGCCAAATTTATAGAAACATTGGTCAATAGAAACGTCGAGGTCAACATTCAGCATAACAACACCACTATTCAGTTATCAGGTTCAGCGGGGCATATTGAGAGAATATTGAAAGACATTTTGAAATAATTTGCAGCCCCTTTCATGCAAGACCCCAACCGTCCTCATTAATCCATGAAGCTATTATGAAAACCCTGCATTTAAATGTTTCCCCTCAAACGCCTACAGACTACGAACTACGCTTAATTGATGACAAAGACAAACTCATTCACACCCGTACAATTAGCGCAGAAGCGTTAGTTGAGTTTGTGCGGGAAAGTAAGCGATGCTATCAAAAAGGACTTAATTTGCAAGCCTTAGGCACACAACTTTTTGATTGGCTGAACGGGAAAGAAAGTGTTTTAAACGGCTACGATAAAGACACCTTATTACATATTCATAGCAACTATGATTTAGAAAATCTAGCGTGGGAACTATTATACAACGCTAATTTTTTATGTGCTAACCGCTATCAACCGTTCACGCCGTTACGCTTAATTACCAGTGATAACCAAGCCGTTAGCCCCGCTAATCGCCCATTACGCTTATTATTCATGGCGTGTGCGCCAGAAGGTGTAAAGTCGTTAAATTTTGAAACCGAAGAAAGCCTGATTCTAGCGGCTATCGATCCTGCCAATGTCGATTTAGTGGTTGAAGAAAGCGGTACGCTAGCAGGCTTAAAACAATGGCTAGTGAACACCCCTGAAGATAATTTTTTTGATGTCGTGCATTTAACAGGTCATGCAGGAAAAAATACAGCCGGCAACCCTATGTTCATGATGGAAGATGACACCGGGCAACAAAGCGCAACCACCGCCGAACAAATTGCTGAAATTTTCAATGAAAAAGGTATCTTCCCGCGTTTAGTGTTTTTATCAGGCTGTGAAACGGCGCACAGTAATGACAGCCTGTGTGCCGAGCTGGTTAAAGCGGGCATACCAGCGGTGTTAGGCTGGGCAAAACCCATAGCTGATGATACTGCCAGTGAAACCGCGAAAGTTTTGTACAGCTTGTTAGCTGAAGGCGTGGACTTAGGGCGGGCAGTTGCCAAAACTCGCTTAGCCCTGATTGATTATGAACAAACAAATCGCGATAAATCGTGGCACACGCTACGTTTTTACAGCGACCACACGCCAGCCATTGCTTTAGTCACCGCCTTAGATACATCAGACCGTAAAGCCATCACCCCGCCTGTCATTGAAGACGAATTCTTTAAAACCACCGAACGAGTTTGTCCTGCCAGTCGTTTTGTCGGCAGACGGCGATTATTACAACAGGCTATTCGTTGCTTACGCGCGCCTAAACAAGACAAAATGAATTATGCCCAAGGCGTGTTATTACTCGGCATGGGCGGTTTAGGCAAAAGTAGTTTAGCGGCGCGGTTGTGTGACCGCTTAAAAACCCATTTCCCAGAGCGGCTGATACTTATTGGCAAACTGGACGAAACCGCGTTAAAAAAAGTGTTCGGAGAATTGCTGCACTCGGACATAGCCACCATTAACACGCTATTAAATAAGGACTTACCGCTAAACACGCGCTTAGGCTTAGTATTTAAACAATTTCCACAGCTCAGTTTTTTAATCGTGCTGGATGATTTTGAACAGAACATCGACATCGAAACCCAGCGCGTTGACCCCACTGCCTACGCGGTATTGACCGCCTTACTCACAGCGATTCATCAAAGCAACAGCAAAAGCCGCGTGATTATTACCAGCCGCTATGCTTTCGCAGTCGATAAGCCGCTGCACTTACTGGCATTAGCTGTCATTGATTTACGCAAAGCCGATTTACAAAAGAAAATTCGCCATTTAATCAGCGACCATCAACTAGAAGACCGCGCCAACGACCACGCAGTGCTGTTTCAACAAGCCACTGACTTAGGCGCGGGTAATCCGCGCTTATTAGAACGCCTCTATAAACTGTTAGCCGTTGATAGCATAGACGCAGCAAGTGTTTTTCAACAACTGGCAGATAAACAAGTCGAGTTTCGAGAAGAATTATTACTGGAAACCTTACTGTCCTATCAAACCCCATCAACGCGGCAACTGTGCGCTACCGCGGCATTGTTTGAAATTTTTATGCCTAAAGCCGTATTAGCGGCGATTTTTGAACCCGCGCTTCTTGAGCCGTGTTTAGCCGCCGCGCTGGCAGTGGGTTTAATCGAAACCTATCAAGAACGGTATTTTGTTTCACGTTTGCTGTTGCCGTTAGTGGCGGATGAATTAGATGCGGAACAACGGCTAACCATTTATGCAAAGGCTGCGGTATGTTTATCGGCGTTGTGGTGGGACAGTGATTATAAAATCAAAGAGGAAGAAATCAGGGAATTAATCCGTATTGCCAGAGCGGGAGAACGAAAAGATATTTTTCTTAAGCCTGCGCAGGCATTCGCTCAACGCTTATATGCTGTGAGCAGTTATAACGAAGCCCATGCTTTGTATGAAGAGCTGTTACCGATACAGCGCGAATTGAAGGATAAAAAAAGCGAAGGCGTGACACTGAATAATATCTCTCAAATTTACGCTGCCAAAGGCGACTACGACACCGCCTTACGCTACCTCTCCGACTCGCTGAAAATTGACCATGAACTCGGCGATAAACAAGGTGAAGGCGCGACGCTGAATAATATTTCTCAAATTTACGCTGCCAAAGGCGACTACGACACCGCCTTACGCTACCTCACCGACTCGCTGAAAATTGACCATGAACTCGGCGATAAAGCGGGCGAAGGCGCGACGCTGAATAATTTGGCTACAATTGCGCATGCCAAAGGCGACTACGACACCGCCTTACGCTATCTGACCGACTCGCTGAAAATCAGGCAAGACATCGGCGATAAAGCGGGCGAAGGCGCGACGCTGAATAATATTTCTCAAATTTACAAAGTCAGGGGCGACTACGACACCTCTCAAATTTACGATGCCAAAGGCGACTACGACACCGCCTTACGCTACCTCACCGACTCGCTGAAAATCAGGCAATACATCGGCGATAAAGCGGGCGAAGGCGCGACGCTGAATAATATTTCTTCAATTTACAATGCCAAAGGCGACTACGACACCGCCTTACGCTATCTCACCGACTCGCTGAAAATACAGCAAGACATCGGCGATAAATCAGGGGAATGTGCGACTTTATTTAATATAGGCCATATTCACTGGCAAGCGAATGAGCAGCAACAAGCCAAGGAAAAGTGGTTACAGGTATACCAAATTGCTAAACAAATTAATTTAGCAAAATCCTTAGCCGCATTGGAAAGCCTCGCCAAGCAATTAGATGGTGAAGGTTTAGATTATTGGGAACAATTATCTGCAAAGGATTCCGACGCCAAGCCTACATTGCCATCAGGGAAGGCGAAAAATTATGACTAAACCGTTCTCAAATCATTGCCACCCTAAAACCAGAGCGCGCCTTTGCTAAGCACAGCCCTTATTACTAACGCTTTAAACCACCTTGAGCCAGTCGCTAAGGTTTATGTGGCTTACAGCGGCGGCGTGGATTCGCATGTGTTGCTGCATTTATGTACAACGATACCCGCATTACGTCCGCGCTTAACTGCCGTTTATGTGCATCATGGCTTACAAGCCGTTGCAGAGGATTGGGCGCAGCATTGCGCGCAGGTGGCGATGCACTTAGGCGTGGCGTTTGTTTGTTTACGGGTGAATGCAACGGCGGCGGTGGGCGTCAGTCCTGAAGAAGCGGCTCGTGATGCGCGTTATCAAGCGTTTGCCACACTGCTGTCCCATAATGATGTGCTGTTATTGGGGCAACATCAGGACGATCAACTCGAAACGGTGTTATTACAATTGTTTAGTTAGGACTGGGACATTCTTTAAGGCCGTTTTTGACGGTAGCCAAACAGGCTATTCTGAAATATGCAGAACAACACCAGTTGGCTTGGGTGGAAGACCCCAGTAATCAAAGCAATGCTTTTGACCGTAATTTATTACGCAATGCCGTATTGCCGCTATTAACCGCGCGCTGGCCGATGCTGGCAAGCACGGTGGCACGCTCAGCCAAGCATTGCGCGCAGGCACACACGGCATTGCAGGTGCAAACCGAGCTAAGTCTGGCGACGGTATGGGACGCGCCCACGCAAAGCATTAATTTAACCCAGCTATTGCAATATTCCGCCTACCAGCAGCGATTGGTGTTGCGCCAATGGTTACAGACTTTCGGCTTAAAAATGCCTTCAGAAGCGGTATTATCGGCGCTGTTTGAACAAGTTATTGCCGCCGAGCCGTCGCGTGATCCTGAGCTGATTTATCAGACGATGCGTATTCGCCGTTATCGCCAGCAACTCTATTGTTTACCGCTGGCTCCGGCGAATACACAGCGTACGCCAGTGCCATTAATCTGGCCGACAGACCAGACCCGTCTGCGCATTGATGCCCATAGCCATTTACAGTGGGTGGCGGCGAAAAAAGGCATTCATCGAGATTATTGGCGTGACGCAGAGGTAACGGTACGTTTTAGGGTGGGCGGCGAGAAAATTGCCCTGCTGGGACGCGAAGGGCGACAGTCACTTAAAAAACTGTATCAGGAAGCAGCGATTCCACCGTGGCAACGCGCCACCCTGCCCTTAATCTATCTGAATGATCAATTAGCGGCGGTGGCTGACCGTTGGGTGAGTCGCGAGGTGTGGACAGAGGATGCAGATAAAGCGCTACAAGTGATTTGGACGTCTACCCGTGCTGCAAGCTAACGGTTAAGCGCGCTTATCAGTCAGGTAGGGTGCATGCCATGCACCAGATAACGCACCCTACCATTAGCGGTATATTATTAAATCTTCATTCCTTATCAGTAAAGCCCCAATTGCACTTGTGCCACTTCCGACATCATTTCGCGTGACCAAGGTGGATCAAGAACCACTTCCACATTGACTTTGGTTACGCCGGATAAGCCGCGAATGTTTTTTTCAACATCGCCTTGGATAACCGGCCCCATGCCACAGCCTGGCGCAGTAAGGGTCATTTGCACATGCACTTCGTTTTGCCCTTCGCCGACAGAGGTCACTTCACAGTGATACACCAATCCCAGATCAACAATGTTGACGGGGATTTCGGGATCGTAAACGGTTTTCATCACTTCCCAACAATTTTTCTCAACCGCTTTAGCATCGGTTTCTGATACCAAGGTTTGTAATTGATGCACTTCCTTACCCAAAGCATCAGCATCCAGACCGGAAATTTGCACCATATGGCCGTAGTCAGTCACTACCGTATAGTTATTGCCTAATGCCTGATGCATCGTCACTTCATCGCCTTGGTTCAGCGTGCCATGATTGCCGTCTGGGATAGTAACCACGTTGACGTCACGGGTTAAGGTAATTTTTTCTCTGTCTGCTGCCATAAAAGGTCGTTTATAAGTGAAAAGTGCGGGCATCAATGGTATGACCCGTGATACCGATACTGGCTGAACTGAATAAATAGTGATAGACCGGTGCCAGTGATTGCACATCGGGTAATTTGGTTTTATCTTCGCCCGGATAGGCTTTTTTTCGCAACGGTGAATCAATGGGGCCTGGAATAAGTGTATTAACGCGCACTTTTTTCCCTGACTCTAACTCGGCCGCAAAAATACTGGCCAAGCCTTGCAAAGCTATTTTTGAAACACCGTATACCCCGGCATAAGCCGGAGCTTTGCTCACGCTAGAATCTAAGGTAAATACAATGCTAGCATGTGCGCTTTTTTCTAACAGCGGTAACAGCACTTTGGTTAATAAAAAGGGTGCGTTAAGATTCACATTCAAACCATGCGCCCATTCTGTCGTTGACTGGCAAATCATCGGCGTAAACGCTTTAAACGCTACCGCTGAATGCAGCAAGCCCTGCAATGCGCCGTATTCTTCTTCGATGCGCGCGGCCAAGTCGAGATAATCTTGCTCGCCAGCGCCGTTTAGATCAAAAGGATACATGATCGGTTCCGGCGCGTGTGCCGCGACAATGGCGTCATAGGTTTTTTCCAATGCGGGAATCAGTTTATCCAGCAAAATAACCTGCGCCCCTTTTTGTGCTAAAGCCAGTGCCGCGACACTGCCTAATCCACCGCCTGCACCAGTGATTAAAATAACTTGCTTACTTAATGGCATACAGCGGCCTTAATCCAGTCGTTAATGTGCAGCGGCGATGCAACCAACAGGTCAGCACCCCACTGTTCGGGTTGATCATCAGGCTTTAAAAAGCCATACGTTGCTACCAAGGTTTTCATAGCGGCCGCGCGTCCAGCAGCAATGTCGTGGCTGGCATCACCAATGTAAACACACTCCTGCGCTGCAACGCCCGCTTGTTCGCAACCCGTGAGCATAGGCAGTGGATGCGGTTTGCTGTGCGGCGTACTGTCACCACTAATGATGCATGCCGCACGCTGGCTTAAACCGAGCGCGTCCAGCAAAGGCTGCGTAAAACACTGCCTTTTATTGGTGATAACGCCCCATTTAAGCCCCAGCGCTTCAATAGAAGCCAAGGTGGCGTCCATGCCCGCAAACAACGCGCTGTGCGTGGCAATATTATCTTGATAGTACTCTAAAAAGGATTGCAATAAGTCAGCCTGCACCGTTGCATCGACAGTCGCTGCAACACTGTGTTTAATCATAGCAGCCGCCCCATAAGATATATAAGGCTTCACGCCATCAGCTGCGACCTCCGCAAACTGGTGTTGCGTTAGTGCATGGTTCAGCGCCGCGATTAAATCCGCAGAGGTATCGACTAACGTGCCATCTAAATCAAATAAAACACACGATAATTTAAAAGCGGCAGGCATAATCGCTTACTCAGGCCGTTTAAACGCAGCGATATAATTCACTGCTACATCTTTGCCTAAACGAAAGCGTTTACTGAAAGGATTGTATTCAATACCGACCATACCTTGCAGCTCTAATCCGGCCGCTCGCGCCGACTGGCTGAGTTCAGCAGGTTTAATAAAAGTTTTAAAATCATGCGTACCTTTAGGTAACATTCTCAGTACATGTTCCGCCGCGACAATCGCCAGTAGATAGGCTTTTGGTTGACGGTGACGGTTTAACGTTGAGAAAAACACCCTTCCGCCCGGCTTTACCAATGTCGCACACGCTCTTATAATCGCGGCGGGATCGGGGACATGTTCCAGCATTTCCATACAGGTCACAATATCGAACTGTTCTGCGTGTTGCTCGGCCATGTCTTCGGCGCTTATCTTTTGATAGCTGACGGCGATACCGGATTCCAGCCCATGTAAATCAGCAACATCAATCAGCTCTTCGCTCAAATCAATGCCTGTCACATCAGCATCCAGCCGAGCCAGACCTTCACTTAAAATGCCACCACCGCAGCCGACATCAATAATGCGTTTACCCGCAATACTGGTAAATTGCTGCATAAAACTGATGCGCAAGGGGTTAATATCATGCAAGGTTTTAAACTCACCTTCCAGATCCCACCAGCGTTCTGCTTGCGCGCCAAATTTATTAATTTCATGCAGATGAACGTTTGCTGTTGATGTCATACTTGTCGCACCGTGTTGATTGGCTATAGTTTACTATATTACTAGGTTATTAGTCATCGTTTGTATTTTCTCTTTTCATTATGCACTACTAATGCGCATGATTAAAAAGCACGTACACCGATGATTTCAGTCCCATTATCCCAGATTCACGCCTTTTTAGGGAAATATGCCGCATGATAATCGCTATTGAATGCGTGGTAAAAAACACGCGACCATGATCGTCGTCTACTTCGCCTTGGAACAATAGGCCACCAATACGATTGGGCAAAAAAAAGCCTGCGCCGTTTTTAAAACGGCGCAGGCTTTATAAAGATTTTACACAGAAAAGCGTATACACCACCTTTCTGCGTCTTTAACGCTTAGTTCAACAAGCTTTGCAGCAAGCCGTTAAGCTTATGTACAAACGCGGCTGGATCATCTAAATGCCCGCCTTCGCTCAGTATTGCTTGATCAAACAAAATCTGTGTAATATCGGCAAAACGTGCATCATCGGTTTCATTTTTAATCTTAACCACCAACCCATGGCTAGGGTTAATTTCAAACACTGGCTTACTGCCGCCGCCCATCATGCTCAAATTCTGTCCCGCTTCTTTCATGATGCGTTCCATGTTTAAGCTCATACCGTAATCGGTTGCCACTAAACACGCAGGGGAATCGGTTAAACGGTGACTGATACGCACGTCACTAACCTTATCACCCAAAACGGTTTTAATTTGCTTTAACACCGATTCAAACGCTTTATCAACCGCTTCTTGCTGTTGTTTATCTTCATCGGTTTCTGGCTTGTCGAGGTCTAACTGACCTTTAGCCACCGATTGCAAATGTTTGTCGTTAAAGTCACTTAAATTTGACACCAACCATTCATCAATACGATCCGATAACAATAAGACTTCAATGCCTTTTTTACGGAAAATTTCCAAATGCGGGCTATTTTTAGCGGCAGAAAAGCTATCAGCAGTAATGTAATAAATTTTATCTTGGCCTTCCTGCATACGTGCAATGTAATCGTCTAGGCTGACGGTCTGCGCATCTGTATCAGCATGCGTAGAGGCAAAACGTAACAATCTTGCTACTTGATCTTTGTTTTTATGATCTTCAATCGGCCCTTCTTTTATAACCGTGCCGAATTGCGACCAAAAAGTAGCGTATTTTTCAGCATCGTTTTTAGCCAGATTTTCCAGTAAACCCAATACTTTTTTAACCGCGCCGGTTTTAATCGCACTGATTTGTTTACTTTCTTGCAACAATTCTCTGGATACGTTCAACGGTAACGCATCTGCGTCAATGACACCGCGAATAAAACGCAAATAACGTGGCATCAGTTGTTCAGCATCATCAGTGATAAATACTTTACGCACATACAATTTTACGCCGTGTTTAGCGTCACGATCCCACATATCGAAAGGCGCACGCGCTGGCACATATAACAACAAGCTGTATTCGTTAGTTCCCTCAACACGGCTGTGTACATGCGCTAAAGGATCTTGATAATCGTGCGATACGTGTTTGTAGAATTCCGTATAGGCTTCATCAGAAATCTCGTCTTTAGATTTTGTCCATAAAGCCGACGCACTATTAATGGTTTCTTCTTCGATAACCGCTTCTGGTTTAGACGCCTTTTCCGCGCCTTCCTCTGCGTTTTCATCTTCATCTTCATCCATCTCTGGATAGACTTCTTTATCCATTACAATCGG